>JBFEYJ010000116.1:0-8929 GCA_041562215.1 Thiohalomonadaceae bacterium
CCAGTGGCAGTACCTTGTAATAGTTGTCAATATGCATTGGCTTGGCAAAAATGCCATAAGCTCTCAGACCACGTGCTATCACATGTGCCAGTTCTGTCTTGCCAGAGCCGGATTCCCCGGAGATGGCAACTATGTATTTGTTTTTTCTCCCTTTAAGAATCTCTTCAATGATCACTGCACCTGCCTTGCGTTGAAGTTTTTCCTACTTAACCTCGAAATTGCCGAAGGACATCAACCGCTGGTATCGCTGAGTCAGCAACTGGTCGAGATCGAGGCGGCTGAGTTCATCGAGCTTATCCACCAGTGCTTTCTTGACGTTGGCGGTCATCGCCTCGATATCGCGGTGGGCTCCGCCGAGCGGCTCAGGGATGATATGGTCGATGAGGCCGAGCTCTTTGAGGCGCCCGGAGGTGATACCGAGGGCCTCGGCTGCATCGGAGGCTTTCTCGGCGCTCTTCCACAGGATGGAGGCACAGCCCTCGGGTGATATCACCGAGTAGGTGCCGTATTCCAGCATCATCACCCGATCACCGACGCCAATGGCGAGGGCGCCACCGGAGCCACCCTCACCGATCACGGTACAGATAATCGGTGTCTTGAGACTGGACATCACCAGCAAGTTACGGGCAATGGCCTCAGACTGGCCGCGCTCCTCGGCACCGACCCCGGGATACGCGCCGGGGGTATCGATAAAGGTCATGATCGGCAACTTGAAACGCTCCGCCATCTCCATCAGTCGCAGCGCCTTACGGTATCCCTCGGGACGGGGCATGCCGAAGTTACGCAACACCTTCTCTTTGGTATCGCGCCCTTTCTGCTGACCGATAACCATTACCGGCTTGCCCTCTAGACGGGCCACGCCGGCAACGATGGACTTGTCGTCAGCATAAGTACGATCGCCGTGCAGTTCTTCGAAATCGGTAAAAATGGCGTCAATATAATCCTGGGTATAAGGGCGCTGCGGGTGGCGCGCCAGCTGCGAGATCTGCCAGGCATTGAGGTTAGAGAAGATAGACTGGGTCAGGCTCTTACTCTTGGCCTCCAGACGCGCGATCTCTTCACCGATGTTAATTTCGGCATCGTCTCCGACGAAGCGCAACTCATCGATCTTGGCTTCAAGCTCAGCGATCGGTTGTTCAAATTCGAGAAAATTCAGGTTCATAATGTTCTGTTGGTTCGCGCCAGATGTATGTTTGATGTTATGCGAATCGGGAAATTATACGTGACAGGATAGACCTTTGTCGCGTCCATTTGGTCACACTATCGATACTCAATACGTACTTTTTCCTCACCGAGCAGCTGTCGCAGCCGATTCACCAGTTCATCGCTGGGCCGCACCCGCCACTCTTTTCCCAGGTTGACCCTGGCCGTTGCCTCGCTGCTGGTGTAATCGAGCGCAATCGGGCAGCCCCCATCACGAAAGGGGGTAAGGACCCTGGTCAAGGAAGATACCAGGCCGTTGGCCGCCGTCTCTTCCCCCACTTCCAGCAGGAGGCGTTTGGCATGCTGCTCACGTGCACGCTCCATGTCATAGACCTCACTGACCCGCATCACCAGGCCACCGGCATAGTCATCGTGGCGCACCTCACCGGTAACCACAATCACCTTGTCCTTGCCCAGGACATCATGATAGCGGGCATAGGTATCGCCAAACAGGGTAACCTCGATACGGCCGGTCCGATCATCAATGGTGACAAAGGCCATCTTGTCGCCGCGTTTGGTAGGACGGGTGCGCAGGGCGATGATAAGACCGGCCAGCGTCATGGTTTTGGCCTTGTCGGCGCTGAGATCGGCTAGCCTGCAGGAGGTGAAGGCGCGCAACTCACTTTCGTATTTGTTGATGGGGTGTCCGGTGAGATAAAGACCCAGCGTCTCCTTCTCTCCGGCAAGCCGGGTATCCTCATCCCAGTCCGGCACCTCATCGAAACTGGCCGGGCTCTCCTCCAGCACCTCACTGTCGAAGCCGAACATATCACCGGTGCCAGAAGCCTGCGCCCGGGTCTCCTGTTCAGCCATCTGCAGTGCCTGCGGCAGCGCCGCCATCAGTGTGGCGCGATTCGGTCCATGCTTGTCCAGGGCACCGGCGCGGATCAATGATTCCAGAACCCGGCGATTTGCCTTTTTGGTATCGATACGACGGCAAAAGGCGAACAAATCCTTGAACGGCCCTCCCGCTTCCTGCTCAGTAACGATCCCCTCGATGGCCCCCTCGCCTACCCCTTTGATAGCGCCAAGGCCGTAGACCACGGCGCCGCTCTCATCGACGGTGAACTTGTACGAACTGGTGTTGACCGATGGCGATACCACCTTGAGTCCCATCTCATGGCACTCCTCGATCAGGGTCACCACCTTGTCGGTATTATCCATATCCGCCGAGAGTACCGCCGCCATGAATTCCGCCGGGTAATGGGCCTTGAGCCAGAGGGTCTGGTAGGAGACCAGTGCATAGGCGGCGGAGTGGGACTTGTTGAAACCGTAGCCGGCGAACTTTTCCATCAGATCGAAGATGTAGGTGGCCGTCGCTTCCTCCACTCCACGCTCCACCGAACCTGTGGTGAAGGTCTCACGTTGCTTGGCCATCTCCTCGGGCTTTTTCTTGCCCATGGCGCGACGCAACAGATCGGCGCCGCCGAGGGAGTAGCCGGCCAATACCTGGGCGATACGCTGTACCTGTTCCTGGTAGAGAATAATACCGTAAGTGGGCTTTAGCACCGGCTCCAGGTCCGGGTGGGGATAGGCCACGGCGGCCAGGCCCTTTTTGCGGGCGATAAAGTCATCCACCATCCCCGACTGCAGCGGTCCGGGCCGGAACAGAGCCACCAGAGCGATGATGTCCTCGAAACAGTCCGGCTGAAGGCGGGTGATAAGGTCCTTCATGCCACGGGATTCGAGCTGGAATACCGCGGTTGTTTTGGCCGCCTTGAGGTTAACGAAGCTCAACTTGTCATCCAGCGGAATGTCGCTGATATCGGGGCAGCCCGCCTCATCCTTGCCCTTGAGCCTGAGGGTGTGACGGATGTTATCCAGCGCCCAGTCAATGATGGTCAGGGTGCGCAGGCCGAGGAAGTCGAACTTCACCAGGCCAACCGATTCTACGTCGTTCTTGTCGAACTGGGTGACGATGCTCTGGCCGCCTTCTTCGCAGTAGAGCGGCGAGAAGTCAGTCAGCTCGGTGGGGGCGATGACTACACCGCCGGCGTGTTTGCCGGCGTTACGGGTGATGCCCTCGAGCTTCATCGCCATGTCGAGCAGTGCAGTCACCTCCTCATCCCTGTCGTAACGGTCCTTTAACTCCGGCTCCTGCTCCAGGGCTTTCTCCAGGGTCATGCCGATCTCGAATGGGATCAGCTTGGCGATGGTGTCGACAAAACCGTAGGGGTGGCCGAGCACCCGGCCCACGTCACGCACCACCGCCTTGGCTGCCATGGTGCCGTAAGTGATGATCTGCGAGACCTTCTCACGGCCGTAGTGCTGCGCCACGTAGTCGATGACACGGTCGCGTCCTTCCATGCAGAAGTCGATATCGAAG
Source organism: Thiohalomonadaceae bacterium (assembly GCA_041562215.1). GTDB lineage: Bacteria > Pseudomonadota > Gammaproteobacteria > Thiohalomonadales > Thiohalomonadaceae > JBFEYJ01. The sequence continues at coordinate 3,530 of JBFEYJ010000116.1, forward strand.
TCAGGCATGGAGACGCGTTCCGGATTAAGGAAACGTTCGAACAGCAGATCGTAGGCGAGTGGATCGAGGTCGGTGATAGTCAAGGCATAAGCCACCAGCGAGCCGGCGCCGGAACCGCGCCCCGGACCCACCGGCACGCCATTGTTCTTGCCCCACTGGATAAAGTCGGCAACGATGAGGAAGTAACCAGGAAAACCCATCTGGATGATGACATCGAGCTCCATCTCCAGGCGCTCATCGTAGGGCTTGCGCTTCTCGGCAAAGTTGGGGGCGCTGCGATCGAGCAGTTTGTCCAGGCGTAATTCCAACCCCTCGTACGAGGCCTTGCGAAAGTACTCATCCATGGTCAGCCCTTCCGGGATCGGGAACTCCGGCAGGAAGTATTCACCCAGACGTAGCTCCACGCTGCACCGACGGGCGATCTCCACGGTATTTTCCAGCGCCTCAGGGATGTCGGCAAAAAGCTCCGCCATCTCCTCGGGGCTGCGCAGGTACTGCTGAGCACTGTAGCGATGGGTGCGACGAGGGTCGTCGAGAGTACGGCTGTCATGGATACAGACGCGCACCTCATGGGCATCAAAGTCCTCCTCCTTGAGAAAGCGCACGTCATTGGTCGCCACCACCGGCACACCCATCACCGCGGCCATTTCCACCGCCGCGTGCAGATAATTCTCCTCCCCCTCGCGGCCGGTACGCTGCAGCTCCAGATAATAGTTGTCCGCAAACAGACGTAACCAGCCGGTGATCAATTCGGCCGCCACATCCCGCTTACCGGCCAACAGTGCCTGCCCCACATCCCCTTCCCGCCCGCCGGAAAGAGCAATGAGGCCTCCGGTCTGGCCCGTGAGCCACTCGCGCTTGAGGATGGGGATACCTCGATGCTGGTTTTCGATATAGCTTCGCGAAACCAGTCGGGTAAGATTGCGGTAGCCCTCCTGACTTTTGCACAGTAACACCATGCGCGTCGGCAGGGTCGGCTCAGCGGGGTTCTCCATCCACACATCGACACCGATGAGGGGCTTGAGGCCCGCCCCCTGCGCCGCTGAGTAGAACTTGACCATGGCGAACAAATTGCACTGATCCGTCAGGGCGACCGCCGGCATTCCCGCCTCGCGCACGGCCTTCATCAAGGGCTTGATGCGGACCAGGCCGTCGGCCAGGGAATATTCTGTATGAACTCTAAGGTGAACGAATTGGGCGGACATGGGGACGCAAGTTACCCCTCAGCGGCAGACAGAACAAGTCTTGACAGACACATGTCGTGGAGTATCTCCAAAAGGCAGGGAACCCGCCAGGATTAATGACCACGGGACACACTGAAGGGAAGAAACCATTTGCCGACAGACTTGTTCAAACACGGCTATTACGGGCGCCACAGCCCGCAAGCCCATCTTGTCAGTGCATCCCGCGTATTCCGCGGCCATCCAGGCGATGGTGTAACTACCCAGCTTCCAACGCACGCGCCACCGGCCCGAAACTGCGGCGGTGGATGGGAGTGACACCCAGGGCGGTCAGGGCCTCGATGTGACTTTTGGTCGGGTAGCCCTTGTGCCCGGCAAGCCCGTACCCGGGATACTGAAGGTCCAGTTCCACCATCTCCCGATCACGGGTGACCTTGGCGAGGATCGAGGCGGCGCTGATCGCCGGGATCTTGCTGTCGCCCTTGATCACGAACTCGCAACTACAGGGGAGTGTCGGACAACGGTTGCCATCAATGAGTGCATGCTCGGGTTGTGGCGTGAGCCCCGCCACCGCCCGTTGCATCGCCACCATGGTCGCCTGCAAAATGTTCAGCTCGTCGATCTCCTCCACCTCGCAACGGCCGATGGCCCAGCACAACGCCTTTTCCTTTATCTCATCGAACAGCCGTTCACGTTTTTTCTCGCTAATTGCCTTGGAGTCGGCCAGACCGTCGATCGGTCTGGCAGGGTCGAGGATCACCGCGGCGGTGACCACCGGCCCGGCCAGCGGGCCTCGGCCCACTTCATCGACGCCGGCGATCAACAGGGTCGGGGAAGAGAAATCCAATGATGACTGCATGGTCTGTTTCTTATGTTCAGCTCGAGGGGCATGAAGTGTATTACATCCCGGGAACCGCGACGACCCACACCTAGAGGAATACCGTTGAGTATCACTTCATTCTGGTCTATGACTTATCTGATCCGCACGGGAATCGTTCTTGCCACCTGGAGGATACGACGATGGATACAAAGGTACAGGTTACTTTGGACAAGGCTGTATACGATCGCTTACTGGAACTGGAGGTCCCACCCTACAATGATATCAACAGCGTCATTGAGAGACTTCTCTATCATGGCGGACATAAGAGCCGCGAGGCCATCGCACTGGAAGAGGAAGAAAAAGCGCTCTCCTTCGAGGATGAACTGAAGCGTTCCAGTGAGGGAGTTTATGCCGGCTCAGGGATAGGAACCTGATGCGATGACGACAGGAGTGTAAATTACGCCCCCCCTATTCTCCGGTCTTAATCGGCTTGGTGAAGCCATGGGGTTTCCATGGGAAGGCATGAGCCTCTTAACGAGAGAGAGAGGTAGCTGCCGGATGTGACATGACTGTTCCGGCCTACGGAAATAAACGCTTTAATTGATCACGGATGCATTGTAAGGATACGCACTAAACGAACTTTGCCTCGTTCACCGCCCACACTGCCGCCTCGACCCTTGAACGCAGATTGAGCTTCTTCAACAGGTGCTTGACGTGAACCTTCACCGTCCCTTCGGTGATGTCCAGCTTGCGGGCAATCATCTTATTGCTGAGCCCCTGGGCAATTAGGGAAAGGATCTGCTCTTCACGCTCGGTCAGGCCTGCCTGATTGACATCGCTAGGATGGCTGCCCTCTGATCGCAGCGCGTGAGCAAGCAACTCGGTAAGCCGTTCGCTGATCACCAGTTTTCCCCTCGCTGCCTGGCGCAGGTAGTCGAGAGTATCCTCCGGTTCCATATCTTTGAGCAGGTAACCATCGGCGCCGGCACGCAGGGCGGCGACCACATCCTCCTCATTGTCTGAGACAGTGAGCATGACCACCCGTGCATCCGGCACCCTGTCTTTGAGTAGCTTCAGCGTTTCAATGCCATCCATCCCTTTCATGTTGAGGTCCAGCAGAATCAGATCCGGATGAACTTCCTCTGCCAGAACCAAGCCTTCCTCTCCGCTTGCGGCCTCACCGATCATATTCAGGGATGCTTCCATCCCTATCAGATCAGCAACCCCTTTGCGAAACAGCGGATGATCATCAATGGCGATCAGGGTGGTGATGCTATCGTTCATACTTTCCCCTCTGTTGTTGTGCAGACTGTGTGTCGATGGATTGCCATTTGCCCGCAGCGCTGAATCTGAGCTCGACCCGGGTACCACCCAACACCGAGGGACTGATAAGCAGCTCTCCCGAAACACCATGCGCCCGTTCCTGCATTATCGCAAGGCCATAGTGATGCTGACGTTCCGTTTCCTTTGGCATGCCGATACCGTCATCATCGATAGCGACGATGACATCACCATCGACACTGCACTGTGCGGAAACAACGGCATGTTCTGCCCGCGCATGTCGCACCACGTTGGCCAGTGCCTCACGGACCACCTGAATCACATGAATTTCAGCATTAGGAGTCAGTTTGCAACCACCCAGGCGATTATCCAACTCAATCTCGACCTGACTGCGCTCACTGAACTCCTGCACGGTTTTCGCCAGTGCGCTATTGAGGCCTGCCTCATCCATCCGCAAACGGAAAGTCGTGAGCAGCTCACGCAGCTGACGGTAGGCACTGTTAAGTCCATCGCGCAACTCACCGGTAACAGCGCGGATCTTCTCGCCGTTGTCCGGCTGGGTGATGGCGACATCGAGCCGGCTCACCTGGATCTTGAGGTAGGAAAGCGACTGCGCCAGAGAATCGTGTAGTTCGCGAGCGATAACACTACGCTCTTCCAACAATGCCAGCATACGCGACTGGGAGGCTCGCTGTGCCATATTCAGGGCAATGGCGATATGACTTGCCACGGTTTCCAGCAACCGTTTCTGCCACTCATGTAAGGGCTTGTCGGGTGTTATCTCCAGTAACAACACACCATATTGTCTTTCCATATCCTTGATCGGTGTGGAGAAAACACGCAGCAGCTCCTCAGGTAAGCGCTGAACCTCGACGAAATGGCTGTCACTCCCCGAGAAACAGGCCTGACAGTTGGGTGGATTGCAGATGTCCGGTAGGTCAAAAACCGATCCACGTGTAGAAGCGAGTTTAAATGCCTGGCTTTCACCGCTTTCACCAAGACAGATTGTCCCCGGACCGGTGTCAGCCAGGGTCTCGATATCATGAATCAAATCTTCATAGACATCATCACTAATCGGTGACTCACTGAGACGGCGGGTGGTCTTGTAAAGAAGTTCGAGCGAACGGTTTGTGCGTTCCAGGTCACTGGTTTTTTCGCGTACCCGCGCCTCCAGGCCCTCATACATTTTGGAGAGATCTTCCGCCATCAGATTGAAGGCATAGGAGAGCTGGCCAAGTTCATCCTCGCTCTTATAACTGATGCGTTGGCTGAAGTCGCCACGTCGAGCTGCACGGGCGGCGTTAAGCAACTCACGAAGGGGCCCCAGCACATCGGTGTTCATCAGGTACATGGTAATGAACACAACGAAGATAGTCAGAAACAGCGAAATAATCTGTATCAGGCGGAGCATCTCGATCTTCTGCTCCGCCTCAAGCTCGAGCACCTTGACCATACCGTCGATATTGCCGACAAACTCATCCACCACGGAAAGAAACTGCTTTCGCGACTCGGCGACCTTAGCCGAACTGTCCTGAAACAGGGCGTTGTCCGAGGCAATCGTGAGATATTCCTCCAGCAAGGGACGTATTTCCATGCGCCACTGGAGCTTGACGTTGTAATAGGCTGCGTGCAATGTCTGGTCAGCCGTCTTTGTCAATACACCGGTGAGGCGTGGACTGAGCAGCCGCTGCTCGAACTCATCCACCAGCCGGTGCGTTCGCTGCAATCGTTTTTCATCCTGCACGTTCACCTGATCGGCCAGCTCGCTGGCAATGCGATAGGACTGCATGCGCAGGGTACCTGCCTGGTTTATCGCCGCCGCCTGCCCCTGGGAGGTCTCGGCAATGAACACCGAACTGAGCATCCCGATAAAAGCCAGTGCGGTAATCGTTGCCATGGCCAGCCCAAGGCGCAACAAAAGGGATTTTTCGAACAGTTTAGGCATAGCTGCATTCTAGCCCCTACCCCCTTTTTCCGATAGTAGTGAAAAACGTGTTTTCGGTAATACCACCAAACAAACATCCCTCATCACAAGCATCCAAAACGACCAAACAAGAACGGAAGTTTTCCCAAAATTATCAGTACATTATACACCCATACCCCCCTTACCTCCTTGGA
>JBFEYJ010000117.1:0-8826 GCA_041562215.1 Thiohalomonadaceae bacterium
AAACAGTAACATCCCCTGTGAACCGTTCAGCCTAATACTTTCCTGTTCCCGCGTCATTGAGTTCTACAGCCCTCTGTTTCCGTAATGAAATAAACGCTACTCTTAGCCAATGACAGAAGTGGATAAAAACAACAATTCCTCCCCATTCCCTGAGTGGCATACCCTTACTGCCGAGCAGACGCTTGAGCACTGGCAAAGTCAGGCCGACCAAGGTCTGAGCGGCGCTCAAATCGAGCAGCGCAGAGATCGTTACGGCCGTAATGAAATTCCGGAAAAAGCCAGGCGCGGAGTGGGCAGGATCGTCCTCGCTCAGTTCAGTGATCTCATGATCCTGATCCTGCTTGGTGCCGCGATGATTTCGGGTGTCGTCGGGGATGTGGAAGACACCATTGCCATTTTGGTTATTGTCTTGCTCAATGCAGTGATCGGAGCCGTCCAGGAGTATCGGGCGCAGCGCGCCCTGGCGGCACTACGTATGATGGCAGCCCCTGAGGCCAAGGTGATTCGAAACGGTCAGGTGCAGGTTGTTCCGGCCAGTGAACTGGTGCCTGGCGACATCGTGCTGCTTGAGGCGGGGATCGTGGTGCCCGCTGATATACGGCTCCTCAGCGCCAGCGAATTGCAGGCCGATGAGGCGATCCTCACCGGCGAGTCGGTCACCGTGGAGAAACAGCTGACACCCCTCGTGGAGAAGTCACTGTCTCCGGGTGAAAAGACAAACATGATATTCAAGGGTACACAGGTTACCCGAGGACGCGGCACCGGCATTGTCATCGCCACCGGACTCAACACCGAACTCGGTCGCATTGCCAGCCTTCTGCGCGAGGAGGACACCGGCAAAACCCCGCTACAGAAACGACTGGCAGCCTTTGGCAGCCGTCTTTCCCTGTTTGTGCTCGCCATTTGTGCGCTTATCTTCGTTGCCGGCCTGTTGCGGGGCGAACCACTGGTACTGATGTTCCTGACCGCCGTGAGCCTGGCGGTGGCCGCCATCCCTGAAGCGTTGCCGGCGGTCGTTACTATCTCCCTGGCCTTCGGTGCACGCAAGATGAGTCGCCACAAGGCCCTCATCCGCCACCTGCCGTCGGTGGAAACGCTGGGATCGGTTACGGTGATCTGCAGTGACAAAACCGGCACGCTGACCGAAAACCGGATGCATCTTGAGAAACTCCATGTCGATGGTCAAATGCTGGAGGATTTTTCCAAAGTAGACAAGGAAACGCGAGCACGGCAACTGCTGTGGCAGGCATTGGCGTTGAGTAATGATGTGGAGGCGGGTAATGGAAAAGAGCCGATAGGCGAGCCGACCGAGCTGGCCCTTTTTAAGGCCGCTGCCAGGGCGGGTTATAACAAGGAGTCACTAAAGCAGACACTGCCGCGCGTCGCCGAGTTACCGTTCGATGCCAATCGCAAGCGTATGACGACCCTGCATCAGCGTGATGAGGATTTTATTTCCTTCACCAAGGGCGCGCCGGAACAGATGTTACCGCACTGCAACAGGCAGCTAATGGCGGATGGGATGGCTGAAATCGATCAGAAGGCCCTGCTGGCACAATCCGATGCCCTGGCGGAAAAAGGTTTTCGCGTGCTCGCTTTGGCCTTTCGTGAGTGGCCGCAGTTGCCGCGAGAACAGAATACGGAAAATATCGAAAGCGAACTGGTCTTTCTTGCTCTGGTGGCGCTTATCGATCCACCAAGGGAGGAGGCCTATGGGGCGGTAAAGGAGTGCCGCAGTGCAGGCATTACGCCGCTGATGATCACCGGCGATCACCCGGCAACCGCCCGCGCCATCGCAGCAAAGCTGGGGATCACCGACGGTGATGATACGGTCATTACCGGCCGTGAGCTCGAAGGGATGTCGGCCGAGACACTGTCCAGGCGTCTTGAACACATCCGGGTATTCGCCCGGGTCAGTCCCAAACAAAAAATCCTCCTCGTTCAGGCGCTGCAGAAAAAAGGGGACTTTGTCGCCATGACCGGCGATGGGGTAAACGATGCGCCGGCGCTCAAGCACGCCGATATCGGTATCGCCATGGGACAGAAGGGCACCGATGTGGCGCGCGAGGCGGCTGACATGGTTTTGCTCGATGACAACTTCGCCACCATTGTCACCGCAGTGCGCGAGGGGCGGCGTATCTTCGATAACATCCGCAAATTCATCAAAGACACCATGAGTTCCAACTCGGGCGAGATCTGGACCCTGTTGCTCGCCCCATTTCTCGGTCTGCCGGTGCCACTCCTGCCGATCCATATTCTCTGGATCAACCTGGTCACCGATGGTCTCCCCGGGCTGGCCTTTACCGCGGAACCGGCTGAGCGCGGTGTGATGCAACGCCCGCCACGGCCACCGAAGGAGAGTGTTTTCGCCCATGGGATGTGGCAACACATTATATGGTTCGGCCTCTTCGTCGGTGGCATCACCATCGCCGCACAGGCCTGGGCCCTTGCCCGTGGTGTGGAATATTGGCAGACGATCGCTTTTACCGTACTCACCATCTCGCAGCTGTTTCACTCCCTGGCCGTGCGCAGCGAACGCCAGTCCATCTTTACCCTTGGTCTGATGAGCAACCCCTACATGCTCGGTGCTGTGCTGCTCACCGTTGCTCTGCAACTGATGGTTATCTACGTCCCAGCCTTAAATTCAGTATTCAACACCCAGCCACTTCCGCTGTTTGACCTTGGTATCTGCTTTGTCCTGTCATCAACGGTGCTGTTTGCTGTGGAGACGGAGAAGTGGATGATCAGAAAAGGGTGGTTGTATCAGCAGGAAAACGTTTAACGCAACGATCATGTGTATGACAAAGAGCCATGGCGTGCCAGCCACACTCGCCATCGTGTATGACCAATGAAATCCCTTGTGTTTGTGACGTTCCGTTAACTCAATCACATCCCTTGCGGGCTTTCTCTGTACTTTATGGCAAGCCTGATAGCCCAGGCCTTTGGGGATGATTGTCCTCGCTCAATTTAATTCATCGCACAAGCATGGAGAGTACAATGAAAAAAACAGGAATATGGCTCTATTTGCTTCTCATTTTCGCCTTATCTCCCACCATTGCCGAAGAGGCACAACCCGTAGAGACCGAAGAGTCATCAAGTTCGGCCGAAGAAACCGAGTATATGGCTTGGGCAAAATCCCTCTGGGCTTCGCTCGACCGTCAGAAGGGTGACATTGTCTTGCCACAGGGGAATGCGACACTTCATGTGCCGGCGACATTTTATTATCTGAACCCTGCTGATACAGAAAAGGTTCTTGTGGATGTGTGGGGGAATCCCCCCGGCTCCGAGACCCTGGGCATGCTGTTCTCCACGGATGTCACGCCGTTTGATGATAACGCATGGGGTGTAACCATCGCCTACGAGGAAGATGGTTATGTCTCTGATGAAAATGCGAAAGATATCGACTTTGGCGAGCTTCTGCAGCAGATGCAGGAAGATACCCGTGTCGCAAGCAGTGAGCGACAGAAGCAAGGTTATGAGGCCATTGAGCTGGTTGGCTGGGCAGCCCAACCTTACTATGACGAAGCGACCAAAAAGTTGTATTGGGCCAAGGAGCTGAAGTTCGGGGAAGCCGTTCAGGAAAACACTCTCAATTACAATATCCGTGTCCTGGGCCGCAAAGGCGTGTTGCTGCTGAACTTTATCGCCGGGATGAACCAGAAAGCGCTCATCGACGGGCAAGTGAATAGTGTGTTGGCGATGGCCGAGTTTAATCCCGGCTCCCGGTACGAAGAGTTCGATCCTGAATTCGACAAGGTTGCCGCTTACGGCATTGGTGCCCTGGTCGCCGGTAAGGTAATGGCGAAAACAGGGCTGTTTGCCGTCGCCCTTATCTTTCTCAAAAAATACGGCGTGTTGTTATTGTTCGGTATTGCGGCACTGTTTGGGAAATTATTCAAGCGCAAGGCGACTACAGCTTGATATCCCGGTAAAGAGAAATTATCCGGACGACATAAAAGCGGAACAGTGAGAGTCAATAACGGGGTTGGAGCCGCGACCTCTCCATTAAGCGGTTTGTTATTTATGTCGGAGCCCAGGGGGAGTGGGCTCCGCGATATGTAGGAGGGCGTTCAAAATTCTGTGTCAGACTAACACTGTTTCAATGAGAAATCGGACAGCGATTATTTTTCTTCAGTGGTTCCTTGCCCGCAATCCGGTTGCTCAAACTCATCTTCTTCATAGTCGTTGAAGTCGACGCCCATCTCCTCGGCATGTTCCCGCCAGTACGGTTCGGCCTCACAGGAACAGCAATCGGCCCATTGACCGATGCCTTCATGCATGCTGATATGTTTTTTCTTACCTTTTCTGGTTAATGATGACGATTTTGGTGAGGAGGATTCCTGTAGATCATCGTCACGGGTATTTGGATCACCGGCAGAGTCAGTCATGGCCGGTCCTCCTGCTGCAGTTGAGATCGATAAGGTGAAATAAATTATAGGGTGAACATGTATCGTTTTCATTGGATGACTGGTGGCAATCTTGCACGTTCTCCCGATCTCACGTCTCACTTCCTCACGTTCCAGATACCTTATACCCACGCATCCGGATAGCCTCGATGAGCGCGGCAACATGCTCCTTACCACGGGTCTGTAGCAGTAGCTCCAGTTCAGTCTCTTCCAGACCGACGTTGCCGGCGTGCCGGTTTTGCGTGATCTCCTCGATATTGGCCTGCTGTGCGGCAACAATCGCGGCCAGTTCTGCGATGCTGACCGGTTTGTCGGGTACGACGATCTTGATGCGGGCAAGGCGCCCGTCCAGCTCCAGGCCCCGGTCAATGATGTGGGCCAGGCGCGTCAGGTCGATGTTGCCGCCGCTGACCACGACAACCACCTTTTTTCCCTTGAGCATCGGAAGGCGTTGCTGAAACAGGGCGGCCAGTCCGACGGCTCCGGCCCCTTCAGCAAGTATCTTCTCTTTCTCCAGCAGGGCCATCACCGCGCCGGCGATCTCCTCTTCGTTCACCGTGACGATTTGACTGACCCATTTGCGCACAATCGGCAATGTCTGCCGGCCGACCCGGGCCACAGAGATGCCATCGGCGAGGGTGTTTGCCATAGGCAGTGCCGTGATTTTGCCGAGTGTAACGCTCTGTTTCATTGCGGCGATTCTTTCGGCCTCGATACCGATGATCTCGACCTCAGGCTTGATTGACTTGATCGCGGTTGCGATGCCGCTGATCAGGCCTCCGCCGCCAACGGGAACGACAACGGCATCCACTTCCGGCAGTTGTTCGACGATCTCCAGGCCGATAGTGCCCTGACCGGCAATGACTTGCGGGTCGTCGAAGGCGTGGACAAAGGTATAGCCGTGCTGTTGCTGCAGTTCTCGTGCCTTGTCGTAGGCCTCGTCGTAACCGCCGCCATGAACAATGACCTCGGCGCCGAGTTCGCGGGTGCCGGACAGTTTCGATAGCGGGGTGGTTTCGGGCATGACGATGAATGCCCTTATTCCAAGTAGGCGGGCGGCGTGCGCCACGCCTTGTGCATGATTACCGGCTGAGGCCGCAATAACACCGACAGCTCTCTCCGCCTCATTTAATGACAACAACTTGTTGAGTGCGCCTCGTGCCTTGAATGACCCGGTCAGCTGCAGGTTCTCCAGTTTGAGGTAGAGTTCACAGTCGCAAAGGCGGCTCAGATTTTCAGTCCATGTACAGGGGGTGGTGATGATGTGGCCCTTTAACGCATGCCTTGCCTGCGTAATCGCTTCGATATTTATCATTCCGCCACCTCACCCGTCTTGCTCATTATCTGTGCTCATCTAAAGTCATAATATACAAGGATAAGAATGGTTGTCTGTTCCGTGATGGAAACGCCTTTAGTTCCTATTCACAACATGGGACAGGATGACACGGTCATTGGCGACGTTACTGATTTGTGGTGTGCTTAAAACGGATCAAATGCAGGAGTCACAATGGAAGACCTTTTCACCGCTGGGGATGCGTTGGGGCCGTTAAAGGTGATCCATGTGCACGAGCACTCGATTGGTCTGCGTGCCGTACTGGTGGTCGATAATGTGGCGATGGGCCCGTCGATCGGCGGGATCCGCATGGCACCTGATGTCACCGTTGAGGAGTGTATCCGCCTGGCGCGAGCCATGACCTACAAAAATGCCGCAGCCGGACTGCCGCACGGTGGCGGAAAAATAGTTATTCGCGGTGATCCTAAGATGGGCAAGGGAGGCAAGCAAACGCTGCTTCGAGCTCTGGCCAGTGCATTGCGCAATGAACAGAGCTACATCTTCGCCCCTGACATGGGAACCGATGAGGAGTGCATGGCCTGGATCCGTGATGAGGTGGAACGGGTCGTCGCGCTGCCGAGAGAGCTGGGCGGGATCCCGCTCGATGAGATCGGTGCGACCGGCTGGGGTCTCAGCCATGTGGTCGAGGTGGCGCTGACCTACTGTGATTTTCCGCTGGAAGGGGCGCGCTTCGTGGTGCAGGGCTTCGGGGCGGTAGGTCGTAATGTTTGCCGTTTTCTCACTGCCCGCGGCGCGGTGCTGGTTGCCGTGGCCGATTCGCAAGGGGCGGTCCACAACCCGGATGGTTTGGACGTAACGACACTGCTGGCGCTCAAGGAGGAGGGAAGGACTGTTGCTGATTATGCAAACGCCACTCGTCTTGAGCGCGACGAGGTGATCGGCGTGGAATGCGACATCTGGATCCCGGCGGCTCGTCCTGACGTCATTCATGAGGACAATGTACAGCGACTCAATACCAGGCTGGTCGTGGAGGGCGCCAACATCCCCCTAACCCACAGCGCGGAGCAATACCTGCACGATAAGGGCATCCTCTGTGTGCCCGATTTTATCGCTAATGCCGGGGGCGTGATCTGCGCAGCGATGGAATATCACGGCGCCAGCGAGTCAGCGGCGCTACAGAGCATCGAGGAAAAGGTACGGCGCAACACCGAACAGGTGCTGAAAATGGCTAAAAAGGAAAAAATAACTCCACGAGAGGCCTCCCAGCGTATGGCCCTGGAGCGGATCGAAAAGGCGATGAGCTACCGTCGTTTTTCCAGCTTTTCCATGGGACCGAACTGGATTTGATTCAATAAAGTCACCACATTGACAGTGCGTAGGATGTGGTGAGCTTCTCGAACCGCATCGTTGTCGCTGGTGTCCGGATATGTGCGCGTTGTTCCGTGCAACCGATGCGGTGACGCCATTGGATGTCCTCACAACGTCCTCTCTGTCAGAGATTGCTTCGCTCGCAATGACAACACCAGCACATACGTCAAGTAATACGTTATGAACCGGACAACCGATGATCGCGAGGTGGTGTTTCACGCCAGTGGTGTGACCAAGGTCTACCAGATGGGGGAGGTGCAGGTGCACGCCTTGCGCGGCATCGACCTGGATCTCTATGCCGGTGAGCTGGTGGTGTTGCTCGGGCCGTCCGGCAGCGGAAAATCGACTCTGCTCAATATCCTTGGCGGGCTCGATACCGCCACCAGCGGCCATGTCTCCTATCACAGCCGCGATCTGACCCAGGCGGATGACAAGGAGCTGACCGAGTACCGCCGCTATCATGTCGGTTTCGTGTTCCAGTTCTACAATCTTATTCCCAGTCTTACCGCACGGGAGAATGTGGCGGCGGTGACCGAGATCGCCCGTCACCCGATGGCCCCGGAGGAGGCGCTGCAGATTGTCGGCCTGGGCAAGCGGCTGGATCATTTCCCCTCGCAGCTTTCCGGCGGTGAGCAACAACGCATTGCCATCGCCCGTGCCATTGCCAAGAACCCGGCGGTGCTGCTGTGCGATGAGCCGACCGGTGCGCTCGATTCGACTACCGGAATCGTGGTGCTGGAAGCGCTGGAGCGGGTCAACAAGGAGCTGGGCACCACCACCGTGCTCATTACCCACAACGCCGGTATCGCTGATATGGCTGACAGGGTTATCCATCTTGCCGATGGGGCAATTTCCGAAGTGCACGTCAATGCGGTAAAAAAACAGGCCAGGGAGCTGAGCTGGTAGATCATGCGTGCACTCGATATCAAAGTGTGGCGGGAACTGTGGACAATGCGCGGACAGGTCCTTGCCATCGCCGCGGTGATCGTCAGTGGTGTCACCACCATGGTGATGTTCCTCAGCACCTATGACTCACTAATGCACACCCGTGAAACTTACTACCGTGACTATCGCTTTGCCGAGGTGTTCGCCTCGCTCAAACGGGCGCCTAACCATCTTATTTCCCGTATCGCGGCGATTCCCGGTGTGGAGCGCGTAGAAACCCGCGTTGTCGCTGCCGTTAATCTGGATATTCCCGGTTTTAATGAGCCGGTGATCGGTAAGTTGAATTCGCTTCCCGATGAAGGCGGGGCGCTGCTCAATCGGCTCTATCTGCGACAAGGGCGATTTATTGAGCCGTACCGGGATGATGAGGTGATGGTCAGCGAGGCCTTCGCCAACGCGCATCGTATGCAGCCAGGCGACAGCTTGTTTGCGATTATCAAGGGTAAACGCCAAGCGCTGACCATCGTCGGTATCGTGCTCTCACCGGAGTATGTCTACCAGATCGCCCCCGGTGCTTTTTTTCCCGACTTTAAGCGCTACGGTGTGATGTGGATGGGCCGTACTGCTCTGGCCAGTGCCTATGAGATGGAAGGCGCATTCAACGATGTCACATTGACCCTTAGCTCCGGGGGCAGTCCGGGCACTGTTCTCGACCAGCTCGATGCTCTTCTTGACCCGTATGGCGGTTACGGTGCCTATGCCCGTGCCGATCAGTTCTCGCACCGATTTCTCTCCGAGGAGATACGCCAGTTGCGCACCATGGCTACGGTATTCCCGCTGATTTTCATCGGGGTGGCGGCCTTTTTGCTCAATGTG
>JBFEYJ010000118.1:0-8670 GCA_041562215.1 Thiohalomonadaceae bacterium
CACCGTTATCAGTGCGAAAGAAAACCATCTTACTATTCCTTTATTCATCATGTTACTCCCAGTTTTTACTCGTCCAGTTGTCCTGGTCCCATTTCATGTTGCTTGAGTCAACGTTGTTGACTGGCGCCTCAGTTGTATCATTATCACTGCTACAAGCGGTAAGTGACATCGAAGTGATTAAGGCAACTATCCATATTTTCACATAAACCTCCAATTTTAAATTGTAAATAACTCAGGAATAACATTACCATTATATTAGGTGGGCAATACAGCTCATAGTGGATAGTACTAACGTATCGACATCGAATATGAGGGTAGAAACGGATCGTTCTGCCGAAATAACGTGCATTAAGTGAATGATGACAAGGTCTGGTTCGTTATCTGGGGTAGCGACAGTTCAAGGAGCGCAGCACAATAGAATGTTTCAGGATGTGGGGAGAGTCTAAGCGCCTGATGCAGACATGAGCCGCACAGTAAAAGAAGTTCGTGTTGTCAGTTGACGGCGCGCTAAAGCGCTGCAGCGAATGCGTATCCAGCCTCGATGTGTCTTGGTCGTTGCCGATGCTTAGCGGTCTCCGTTAATGGAGAGCAATGTCTATTAAAAAACAATAATAAAGTTCGAGAATAATGATATCACCATGCCCCTATTTTTTTATTTCCGCCGTTTGTTTTCTGTTTGAGGTCGCCATTGCACTGGGCTTTCTCGGGGGAGCGACGATACGTGGAAGCGTTGGCGATATTTTAGTGGTTGTAATGGTCTACTTTCTTATCCGGCCGTTATTCTCCACGACACCGATTATCTCGGGGGCAATTGCATTGATAACCGGTTTTGCCGTGGAGTTTCTTCAGTACATACACATCCTGGAAATGATTGGTGTCGCAAGGGAAAATATTCTTTATTCCGTTTTGGGTAATACCTTCAGTGCGGCTGACCTTGTGATGTACAGTCTGGGGGGCGTCATTGCCTATTCTATCGACCGGTTCTTACTTGTCCCGCGGTTACATAAAGTGCAGTCTGCATAATTAACTGACACATAGATAGTAACCGAACGACAGGGTTTTACGATGTCAATCTCAAATCCTTTGCCGGGTTGTGTTGTGAATACAACGAGTTATTCAACCCTTCTATGAGAGCATTGCAGGATTGAGTGTGTGCTGTGCAAAACTCCAGGTCGATTTAGCAGACGTGCCTTATGCTGTGTCAAAGTGTAGTAACGATTGACATGACTCTGGAGAAAAGCAAAACTGCGAGAAAATAGCGCAGGTAAAATTCCGACAGGAGAAGTTGGGCTTTACGGTTCAGCGCAAAAATACATACAGGAAAAGTTTATTATCGCCGGATTTTGAGGGAATTTATCAAGGGATGTAGCGGTCGTGAAGACAGTAACGTCGGAATGGCCGGGTCGTGAACGTAGGGATTGGATCATCATTGAACAGCAAGCTGCCGGCGTAATCGTTATCCGAACGGTTCGTATTGCCGTAGCTACGCCTGGTCTCTTTCTGTTATTCCGAAGCACCTAACCGCCATCCAGCTCCTGGCATTTCCCTGCCGGTCAATTCCTTTGTTAGTTTTTAATAGGTTGCAGGGAGAACGTTGTGGTCACGCAGAATAATATGGAACAGCCGGAAAACCAGCCGCTTGCGAAAAAGGGGGGCGGGGAGCGCGGGAGGGGTGGCCGTGTATGGAAAGGCCTGGCGGTGGCGGTAGCCCTGCTGGCTGTGGCTCTGGTGGCTCTGGATTACGTCACCGCCATCCGTATCGTCTCTATCGAAATGGCAGAGAAGCTGGATGCCCGCGGCGGCCGGATCACAATCAACTATAACCGTCCGGTTCCCGGGTTCGATGGTTTGTATGGATGGGACAGCGAACAGGTCGGTATAGAGCATGACTTTAATAGTGAGAGAACCAGTGAAACCTATACGCTGATAGCACCCACGCCCTATAACATCGAATTCGATCTTGTTCGAAAGAGATATGGCTCAAAAGGGAAGGTTTTCGGACTCTTTCCGGTACGCGAGCGTATTCATGTCGTCACGGATATAGAGCATATTGCCCTCAAGGGGTTGATCCCTACTGAAGGTTCCCGCCCGGCACCGGAGGTGCTGAATAATCAGATTGTGCTGGAGTTCATGGGGAATGCCCGGCGTGATCAGAAGTCGGGCATCAACATTCCCCCATCGGAGATGGATTTCATTAAAATGGATCCGCAAGTGGCCGGTTATTACCAATGGAGTGATGACAGCACACTGACCTTCAACTTCACCAAGCAACGCCCACAGTTCGAAACCACCTATTCGTTCGAGATCGACCCCATCAAACTGATCGATAAAGAGAATCAGGTTTGGGGCGGCGATACAAAGGCGTCGATCACAACCTCAACCAATGAAGTCTACGTCAAGGAGGTCTCTCCCCAGGGCAATCTCAGCTGGCAGACACCGCTGATCATCGAGTTCAGCGGCAGGATGGTGGGGGCACTCGATATTCTGAAGAAGAAAAGCCAGGATATTGTGCCCATCGACATACAGCCCCGGCCCGGCGGCCACTGGACATGGCTTAACGCGCGGACCATCAAGTTCATCCCGGATGATCGGGACGGCTGGCCGACCAAGACCCAGGTGAAGATAGAGGTACGTCCGGAGATCAATCAGGAGAAGGATCGGAAGTGGCGGTTCGTCTCTGGTACGAGCAGCTTCGAGCGCTACGTTGAGCCACGCGAGCAGTCCATCGATTCTTACAGTCTGCATGGTGAGGCGGTGGAGCTTGAGTCGAAACTGTACGTTAACTTTTCCCGTGACATGGTTTCAGACGAAATGCTTAACCAACCCTGGCGCGGTACCAAGCCTTTCTTGATCGAGCCGGAAGTGGCGGGCTCCTTCCGCTGGACAGCGGTTAATCGACTCCGCTTCGAGCCGGACAACCTCTGGTCGGAACTCACCGATTACACGGTGACACTCAATCCCAAGTTCAACCCGGACCCGCGTTTCGAATGGACCGGGACAAAGACGTTCTCCTTTAAGACCGTCGAGAATCTGGTCACGGTGGAGTACATGCTGACTACCGAAGAGGGGATCTCGCCGTCGCGGGTACTCTCCAGTCCTGAAAACTACCGGGTACAGACCGAGAATGCTCCGGAAGCCCAACTTTGGATCCATTTTGGCCAAAACCTGCGTGACAAACTGCCTAAGGACTTTGACACCGGCGCGGCCATCGAAATCACGCCACCGGTAAAGGGTGTTTACCATTGGGTTGCCCCGTCTCTGGTGCGATTCGAGCCGGAGGGGCACTGGCCTGAGAATACAAAGTTCAACGTCCTTGTCAGTGACCGACTTTTCCATCATCCACAGCAGCACTATCCGAAAGACAAGGCCGGCGTACAACTTGCCTTCGGCGAGGATGTCATCCTGGCGAAGCTTAAGCTGGATGGAGCAAGAGAAGCCGTGGTGGATAAGGAGAAGAGTGGCCAGTGGATCATCCGTCCGGATGATGCCCTGATGATTGAGTTCAACAAGCCGATGGCTTCGCGGTTACAGATCGGTCGTACCTATGTGAATGACGAGGTGAAGGCTGAGGTAGTGCCGTTCCGGCTGGCGCCGGAGGTGGCGTATGAGTATCGCTGGATCGACAACAAGCGGCTGAAGGTCACGCCTCTGGGATACTGGCCGGCTGAAACGGCTCTCAAGCTGACGCTCACGGATAGCATTCGCCCGGCTCCACAGGCGCAGTATGAAAAAGGTCCCGAGCTCCACCTCGTGACCACCCCAAACATCGTTGAGATTGATAATGTCTCACCCACCGGGCGAACCGCACGCCGCGCCACCGTTGAGCTGAGTTTCACCAAGCGGATCCGCCCGTCAGACACACCCGTCGGTGCCCGTGACACATCAAAACTGGCCTCCATCAAACCGGCGGTCAAGGGCGAGTGGGTTTGGCTCTCCGACTCAAAGCTGGCGTTTCGTCCGGACGAACTGCTGCAGCCGGCGACGAATTACGAACTGGAAATCAATCCCAACAGGATCGTCGATCGCCAATTCATCTGGGAAAAACCGCTAGGGAAGGATGAGAAGCAATATCCGGTTGTGAAGCGAAACTTTCATACGCAGGGGCTACATGTGCAATCGAGTTCCGCCCGTTTCGACTTCGACCCGGAGGATTTTCTAAAGCAGCGCTTCTACCTCGATATGGAGCTGTCGGTCCCCGTCAAGGCTGATGTGCTCGAACGCCACTTTACCATCTGGTATGAACGGAAAAACGACGACGGCAAGTCCATCGACGTGCCGCTGGTCTACACAATAGAGAAAACAGGGGATTCAGCCGAAGGGCTGGTTCGCCGTTTTTCAGTCGTCAGCGACTGGATCGACAGGCCGGCGGAGAACCGGCGCATCCAGTACCGTATCAGCAAAGGCCTCGAGCCCGCGATCGGTAATCGGCCGCTTCAGTCGGAATACGAAAATTACTTTCTGCAGGAGAAGCCAAGTCATATAAGCATTCGTGAATTGAACTGGAAAGAGATGGATGGTCGTTACCATGCCACACTCGATTTGAGTGCTCCGGTCGACCCCGAGCGTCTCGCTGAATTCATGACAATGGTTCGTACGGGCGCTGAAAAAAAACCTTTATCCATCAATGTTGCCGTTGACTCAGGGCGCCAGTCTGATCGCTCATTCCGTTACCGTCTGTCCAGTGATTTCATCCCTGGAGAGAGTTACAAGCTGGCGATCCGCCGCGGTCTTTTGGCCGAGGATGGGGCCTTTACGCCGGAGCTTCGTGAAAGCACCTCCAGTGTGCCCAATCTGGATCGGCGGCTGGAATTTGCGGTTGATGGCAATGTCATTTCACGACGGGACAGTAATGCGGTTCCTATTAGAGTGACCAACGTTGGCAATTTCCGTGTAAAAGTGGAGCGGATCTTTGAAAACAACGTCAATTACTTCATTAACAACAAGTTGAATGACTCGAACCTGAGCACGGTAGCGAAAGAGGTCTACTCGAAGGAGTTTACTCCGGAAGGTCTCTTTACCCGTGAGAAGCGTGGAACCCGAAACAAGGAGTTAACGGCGGCGATCGATATCGCGGACGTGATCCCTACCGGTGAGTACGGCCTGTACAGAATTTCCTTGATCGATCAATCCAGCGGCCGCAACAAGGTGGATCGCCGCTGGTTCATGTCAACGGATATCGGGTTGGCGGCACGGCGCTTTGGTAACCAGATGGTGGTCTGGGCAAACTCCCTGAAGGATCTGCAACCGAAGAGTGGAACGCGGGTACAGGCTTTCGACCGCTGGAATCAGGTGGTGGCTACCGGTTGGGTTGACTCTTCCGGGTTTGCGACGCTGAGCGTGCCAGGCGGTCAAGCGGTGACGCACCTGATAGCCGACTCGGGTGACGACATGGCAGTGCTGGATTTCGGAAAGCATGGGGAATCACTCTCCGGCTTTGACACCGCTGGCATTGCGACCGAGAAGCTGAATCTTCGCACCTTCATCTATTCCGAACGCGGTGTCTATCGTCCCGGTGACACGGTGCATTTGGTTGCGGTCACGCGAGAGGATAAAGGGCAGCTTCCACACGTCATGCCGGTAAAATTCTCACTCAGCAACCCGGAAGGCAAACAGATCCTGAGCGAGAACTATAGGCTTTCGGAGGACGGCGTCTTCGTCTATGACTACGAGGTTCCGGCCGCCGCCAAAACCGGGAAATGGCGTGCAACTGTACTCCAGGGGAGTGAAACGCTTGGCCACTATGAATTCCAGGTGGAGGAATTCGTTCCCAACAAGATCAAGGTGGAAATGGAGTTACTGGAATCGACCGTGACACCGGGAGGCAAACTGCGCTTTGCGGTTATCGGCACCAATTTATATGGTCCTCCGGCGGCGGACAGTCGCGTTAGTGCATCTGTTTCCCTGCGCCCGAGCTATTTTAAGCCCTCGGGTTATGAACGTTTCTCCTTCGGCCATGACGAAACGGAATTTCAGCGTGTCGAGGAAGAGCTGGTGGAAGCGAAGCTGAACAACGAAGGCCGTAAGGTCTACGAGTATCAGTTACCCGACTCCATCGATTCACCTATTGGTCTGGCGGCTCATTATCAGGCCACCGTTCTGGACGACGGCGGCCGCGGCGTTTCCGACTATCGTAAGGTCAATGTCGAGCTGTTCAGTCAATATGTCGGCGCACGACGCCTGTCGGATTCGGCAACGGAAGTGGGAGGCAGTGTCGGGTTCGAGGTGGTGAATGTCAGTCCCAAGGGAAAAATGATCCCGCAGGGGCAGCAGTCCATCAGTGTGCGGGTATTTCGCGATAAATCGGTGACCCATTATCGTAAGAACGAGCGCGGCTATTTCCGGTATGTAACCGAGAAAAAGCGGGAACTGGTGGCCGAGCTCGGCGATCCCCGCGATGAGCAAGGCAAGTTCGTTTATGCCCCCGAACACAGTGGCAGCCATGTGCTTGAAGTTCGCGATACGGTGGGCGGGCAGGTAACGCGGCTGCCGTTCAGCGTGCGTGGTCGCCGAGATACGGTGGACCGGCTGGCAGCCAGCGACATTGTGGACCTAAAGCTCCTGGATGGCGAACCCCGTATCGGCGATCAGGTGCGCGTGGAGATCCGCACTCCATGGCCAGGCAAAGTCCTGCTCACCGGGGAGCGCGAGAAGGTGCTGTTTCACCGCGTGGTGGAGATGACAGACACCCGGCAGGTGGTCACCGTCCCGGTGGGCTCGACCCATTTCCCTAATTTCTACCTGTCGGCGATGGCGATTGCTCCAGTATCCCAGGCCGCCGCGAAAGAACCGGCTTATGCCAATGGTCTGTTGAATGTGTCGGTGATCGATCCGGATCAAGCCTTGCTGGTTGAACTGCTGGGTTCGAAACAGGTGAAGCCCAACCAATCCATGACTGTGGGCGTGCAGGTAAAGGATCGCGACGGAAAGCCCGCATCCCATGTTCACTTCACCCTCGCCGCGGTGGACGTTGGGATCCTGAACCTGACGAACTTCAACACACCGGATATGAAGGGTTACTTCAATCGTAAGCATCGGCTGGGTGTGGGGCACTACTCCCTATACCCGATGCTGATGCCGCTGGTGTCGGATATTAAGGCGAGGATAAGCCCTTCCGGGGACGCGCCGAGTCGCGCCCTGGTGAAAAAGACCCGGGTGAATCCTGACTCGCAGGAACGTATTAAGTCGGTGGCCCTCTGGTCCGGGGTGGAACAGACCGACGCCAATGGGTTTGCTGAAGTGAAGCTCGATGTGCCGAACTTCGACGGTACTCTGCGGCTCATGGTGGTAGCGTTTGGCGATCAGCAGTTCGCCTCGGTCGACCGGGAAGTGCTCGTCCGTGACAATCTGGTGGTGCGACCCCATCTGCCGCGTTTCCTCGCCACGGGCGATGAATTCACGCTTCCGGTGACCATCGCCAATACCACGAAACTGCAGGACGTCATTACCGTTCGTGCGGAGGTGAGTTCTCATGTCGAGGTGTTGGGTCCCTCCACACGAACGGTCAATATGTCGCCTGGAGAGCGGAAGATGGTGGACTTTGCCTTCCGTGTGCGTCAGTCGACCGGTGTCGCGACCTTCGAAATCGGCGCCGAGGGGGCTGGTGAGACCACACGCAAAGCGATCAGGGTGCCGGTGCGTGCGCCGGGAAGTGCCGTGTCAGTCGGCGATAGCGGCCAGGTGGATGCAAATACACCGAGGACGCTGGAATTGCCCACAGACAGATTCCTGGACGGCACCGCCGAACTGGCTATGCGGATAAGCGACAACCGGCTGGTTCGTTTCCAAAACAGCCTCTCCTACCTGTTGCGTTATCCCCATGGGTGCCTTGAACAGACCACGTCGAAGGCCTTCCCACTGCTCCACTTCGGTAGCATGGCAACCATGGCTGACGCTCAGTTCACCGCGGAAAAATCGCCGCGTTATTTCGCCACTGAAGCGGTGAAGAAGATCCAGCGCATGCAGCGCTCTGACGGTGGGTTCACCTATTGGGAAGGTTCTTCGAGCTTTAACAGCTGGTCGACTATCTACGCTTCGCATTTTCTGGTCGAAGCCCGTAAGACCGGTATCGATATCGATGAGGCAACTTGGAACAATATGCTTCATCACCTTGGCGAGTTGTCGCGCAAGGACATGGAGAGTGAGGACCTTTACAGCGGTGGTGAAGAAGCGACCCATGCGATCTACACCCTCTATGTGCTGGCGATGGCAGAGGAAAATGTCTTGTCGCGATTGAATTGGCATCGGGACAACCTTTTCGATGAATTGCGGCCCCATGACAAGGCTCGCCTGGCGGCGGCTTATGCCGTCCTCGGAAAGAAAGAGGTGGCCCGTGACCTGCTCGCGAAGATCTCTGATTTGGGGGTTTACGACACCTCTTATCGATACACTTACGGCAGTTTCCGCTCAAATGTCCGCGATATGGCAATGCTGCTTGACGCGGTGGTGACAGTCGACCCCGAGTCACCGCTCATCGCCGGACTGGTCGACCAGCTGGCCGGGAAGATGCAGGATGGGCGATGGGGGACCACACAGGAGAACGCCTTTGCCTTCCTCGCCATCGGCAAGGCCGCGAGTCGGGGAGCCAAAATGGGTGGTCCGGAGAAAGTGACCGTTCGTTTGGGCGATGGCACCGTTGTGCCGTTTAGCGGCCAGCTGCTGCTCAAGACGCCG
>JBFEYJ010000119.1:0-8639 GCA_041562215.1 Thiohalomonadaceae bacterium
AGCCTGAACCAGTGGTTGCCACTGCTGGTCCTGGCCAGTTCGCTGCTGCCCGGACTGCTCATCTTCGCCCTGCCGGAACATAAACACCGTACTCGAACCGCCCTTAATCTCACGAGTGCCCTGGTCAAACTTGCCTTGGTGCTGTGGATGTTATGGGGAGTCTCTAATCAGCAGCTCTATGAAGTGCGCCTGGCGCTTATTCCCGGCCTGGATATGGTGTTTCGGGTGGGGCCGTTGGCCCTGTTTTTTATCATCCTCTCCTCCGGGCTGTGGTTGGTCACCACGGTCTATGCCATCGGTTATCTGGAGGGTTCACCTAACCGTAGCCGCTTTTTCGGTTTCTTCAGCCTATGCGTCACCTCGACGGTGGGGCTGGCCATGGCAGGCAGCCTGTTCACCTTTCTGCTGTTCTACGAAATGCTCACCCTTGCCACCTACCCGCTGGTGGTTCATCGTGGCACACCGGCGGCTCGTCGCGCCGGGAGGACCTACCTGTACTACACCGTATCCGGTGGGGCACTGTTGCTGGCGGGTACCGCCTGGCTTTACAGCCTGACCGGGACCCTGGAGTTTGTTCCACAGGGTTTCGTTTCAGGGTTGGATGCCTCACACCACCCGGCGCTGATCGCCATCTTTGTACTATTGATCGCCGGTCTGGGGGTGAAGGCGGCGCTGGTACCGCTGCATGGCTGGCTGCCCAGGGCGATGGTGGCACCGGCTCCGGTCAGTGCCCTGTTGCACGCGGTGGCAGTGGTCAAGGCTGGCGCTTTCGGTATCGTGCGCGTGGTCTACGAGGTCTACGGCGTGGAGTTTTCCTCGGCACTCGGCGTTGCCTACCCGCTGGCCATGGTGGCGGCGTTCACCATTATCTATGGCTCGCTGCGAGCCCTGTATCAGGACGATCTAAAGCGTCGTCTTGCCTATTCCACCGTCAGCCAGGTCTCCTACATCACCCTAGGTGTGGCCATCGTCGGGCCCATCGCGACCATCGGTGGACTGGTCCATCTGGTGCATCAGGGGGTGATGAAGATCACTCTATTCTTCTGTGCCGGTAACCTGGCTGAGACGCTGGGCATCCACAAGGTCAGCGAGATGAACGGTGTCGGCAGGCGCATGCCCTGGACCATGGGCGCTTTCACTGTCGGCGCCTTCGGCATGATCGGCTTACCGCCCTTCGCCGGTTTCATCAGCAAGTGGTACCTGAGCCTCGGTGCGTTGGAGGCAGGACGGGACTGGGTGATCCTGCTGTTGGTGGTGAGCAGCCTTCTTAATGCCGTCTATTTCCTGCCTATTCTCCATGCGGCATGGTTTCGTGAACATGAGGGCCCCTGGCCCCGCGAACGTCATTTCGGGAGGCGGGAGACTGCTTGGGCGTTACTATTGCCTCCGCTGGTGACCGCGTTCTTCACTATTGCCATCGGTCTGCTTGCCACGGCGCCGCTTACACCTCTGGAATGGGCCAAACTCATCTCGACACAGGAGTTCGGGCGGCCATGACCGCTGCTCTCTTCCTGTTACTTGCACTGTTATGGCCGCTATTGCTCATGGCATTGCTGGCGTATCCGGGGACACGCACGCTGGCACGGCGCCTAGCCCCCTGGGCAGCGTTGCCGGCGTTGTTACTGGCGTTTGGTGGGGCCGACAGCACCGCCGAACTCCCCTGGGCCATGCTTGGTGGGATGTTGCGCCTGGAGTTCACCGGGCGTGTTTTCCTGTTGCTGGCAGCCTCCTTCTCGCTGGTGGCGGGTCTGCTCGCGCGCGAGACCATCGGTGATTGCCGTGGCGGGAACCGTTTAGCTCTGTTCTTACTGCTGGCGATCTCTGGGATGCTGTGGCTTGCGCTCACAGGCGATGCGCTGCTTTTCTTCACCGCAGCCACGGTGCTCGGCTATGCCCTCTACGCCATGCTTGCACAGGGTACTGGTGCTGCCGCCGGGAGGGTATTCATCGTGTTGCTTGTGGTGGGCGATCTGGTGGTATTCGAGGTGCTGCTGGTGCTTGCTCATAATGCGGGGGGGACCGCGTTTTCCGCGCTTCGTCACGCCTTACTACTCTCCGATTATCCGGCGGCGACATTTTTCCTGGTACTCATCGGCTTCGGCATCAAGCTTGGCCTTGTCGGCGTTCATTTTTGGTTGGCACCGACATTTATTCAGGCGGGAGCATCGCTTCGAATCCTGCTTATCGGCTTTGTACTTTGTGCAGGTATGCTTGGTTGGTTGCGCCTGCTGCCGCTCGGCGAGGTGCAGTGGCTAATTGCCGGGACATGGCTTCAGTGGGTAGCGCTGGCCACACTGGCCTATGCTCTGGCTGTCGGCATGCTGCAGGCGGATTTACGTTCATTGCTGGCCTACGTGGTGATGGTGCTGAGTGCACTGTTTCTGTGGCTGCTCGGTGCGGTGTTGATAGAGCCGACGCTGTGGCCTGGGTTGTTCAGACCACTGCACAGTGCGTTGTTGCAGGCAGGTTATGCCTTCACCTTACTGTATTTATATCCAGGGCGAATCGATGTGGCGACGACAACATGGCGACATCGCGGTTTAAGTATCACTTGGTGGTTGGGCGTATTCCTGTTAGTGACGACGCCGCTGGGGCTCATTGCCTCACTAGCGCAGATCGACCCGCCACTTTCAGAACGCTTCACCTGGTTGGGAATGGCCTTCGTACTGTTGCCGGCCCGATCACTGTGGCTTCAGTGCAGCGTGCCGGTGACAGGAGATAAGCCTGTGGTGCTGGCTGCCCTGAGCATTGCGGGGCTGACCGCAGGAGCGAGCTCGCTTTCCGCCATGTCGCTGGGTGAGCTTTGGTTGCCTGCCCTGTTTACGCTGGTCGCCACCGTTGTCGGTTGGTTCGGCGGAAAACTGGCCAATAGGCTGCCGACACTTCCACCCGGTGACCTGCTGGGTCCTGTCGAACGAGGCGGCACAGCGCTTATCTCCAGCTTGTACCGACAGTTGGACCGGCGCATGTCAAATGGGTTTAGCGGTATTTTACAGATACAGCGTCGCCTCGCTGTGGCGATGGCCTGGCGGCAGAAGGCCCGGTTGCTGGAAGCAGTGCTTGGTCGCTGGTCCGTTGCGATGTGCCTGCTAGTGCTGTTCGGTCTGCTGCTAGCCTGGTGGGGGAGTTTCGTTTGATGAGGCGCTTTAAATGGCCTCCACCAATACACTGACCACACTCTTTTCCGAGGCCTCTTCCACGGTAAAGCGGTAGCCGTTATGGGTGACCGACTCACCGGCTTTGGGGATGTGACGCAGGCCTGACATCATCATGCCACCGACAGTATGAGCCTCAATGGTTGGCAGGCTGATGCCAAGCAGGTCCGCCACGTCGCTGAGTGGCACGCGGCCGTCCATACGAAAGCGATCATAGTCGATTTTCTCAATATTTCCCCTCTGCCGCCTCAATTGCGACTCAAAGGGGTAGTCCACCTTTATCACCTCACCGATGACCTCCTCGATGAGCGCTCCCAGGGTAATCATGCCGCTGGCCGAGCCGAATTCATCGACCACGATGGCCATTTGGTCCTCGCGCTTTTGCAACACATCCAGTAGTTCATCGACCGGTTGCTGTGCGCTGACGAACTGGGCCGGATGGATTAGTTCCTTGAGCGGTCGGCTGATGAGGTCGTGATCCATCAACTCCCACATGGTGAGCGATAGTACCCCGATCACCTGACCGGGCTCCTCGCGATAGACCGGCAGGCGGAAATAGCCACGTTCACGTGCCAGCTTGATGGCTTGGGCGGTACTTTGGGTATGACTCAACATGGTCAGTTCTGCCAGCGGCACCATCACTTCGCCGACGGTAATGCTGGCAAAACGGATCGCCCGCATCAGGCGGTCACGATCGAACACATCCACATTGGCCGCCTGCTCGGCTATCTCCAGCATCATCCGCACCTGTTCGCGGGTGATAAATACATCCTGGTGGGTTGCAGTTACCCCAACGAGGCGTGCAATCAGCCGTGCCAGGCGTGAGAAGACAAACACCAGCGGATAGAACAGTAGCGAGAAAAACCGTAATGGGTAGATGAGGCGTGGCGCCAGAGTGTCAGCCTTTTGTTGGTAGACACTTTTCGGCACCACCTCGCCAAAGATCAGAAATAGCGGTGTGTAGACCAGGAAGGCGATGATGTCACCGAATTCACCAAAAAAATGGATCATCACCAGAGTGCCGAGCGTTGTCAGGGCTACGACGGAGACATTCGTGCCGACCAGGGTGGTGCCGAGCAGTACCTCGGGTTTTTCGAAAAGGCGCATCACCAGTTGTGCTCCATGATGGCCACGGCTGGCCAGGTGATGAAGCTTCAGCTTGTCTGCATGCACCAGAGCGATCTCCGAGCCGGAGAAAAAGCCCTGTAACAGAAGCAGCAACACCATCGCCAGCAGGATTAGTAGGATCGTCATCGCGGCTTCTCCGTCTTGTCACCCTGCTCGTCTGCTTCCGACATATCCTCCTCTGCCGATGTATCCTCCAGGCTGCGGGCGCTTACGGGGGTAGTGCAGATCCGTGAGATACGATGGGCATCCATCTGTAGCACACTCAGGCGAATCCCTTCGATCACCACCTCATCACCCACTTCCGGCAGGCGATCAAGGTGGCGCAATATCACTCCGCCAATGGTGGTCATGCGGCTGTCGACAATGCCGAAGTTGGTCACTGTGTTGAAATCCGTCAGTTTCATATTACCGTCCACCTCGAAAACATCGGGTTCGATTTCGGTATAAAACGCTGACAAGGGTTCCTCGCCGGTGGCATGGCCGAAGATAAAATTGACCACACTGGTCAGGGTAATGAAGCCCTCAATACCACCGAACTCATCGAGTACCGCCGCAGCCTGGGCATTGTGAGCGAGAAAGAACTCGAACATCTCGTCCACCTTTTTGGTCGGCGGCACCATGATGGGTGGATGCAGGATATCCTCGGGAGTGAGACTATTGAAGTCAGTACCCTCAAGGGCATGGCGCATCAGATCCTCGGCGTGGATAAAGCCGACAATATTGTCGTAATTATCGCGGTAGACAGGGATACGTCGGTGGCGCAGACGCCTCACCTGCTCAACCATTTGCGGCACACTCAGGTTGATGTTGATATAGGTGGTGCGGGTGCGCGGGATCATGATCTGCACGATCTCGGTACTGCCCGCAGCCAGCAGGTTGTCTATCAGGATACGTTCGGTGGGAGTGAGCTCGCCGCGCTTTTCCACCGCCTGGACCAAGGTGCGAAACTCGTCCACCTGTAGAATATTTTCCGGTGCTTTCTCCTCCCCAACCAGCAGTGTCGTTACCCGGTCGGCAAACAGACGCACCAGCCAACGAAATGGCGTAATGACGCGTACCCACAGATTGAGCGGGACGGCGATGACACGGGTACTGACCGCTACCGGATTGGTTACCGCAATGGTCTTTGGGGTTACCTCGCCGAACAGCAGCAATAGCGGCACCATAATGAGGATATTCAGGATGGCCGCCTCCTCCTCACTATAGAGCTGCACCAGAATCCCGATCATATTCGCTGTGGCCGCGACATTGATGATCTCGTTGCCGCAGAGAATGGAGATGATCAGGCGGCGTGGTTGATCCAGCAAGGCATAAAGCGTATCGGCCCTGGGATGGCGGCTGCGTTGAAGTTCACGCAGCTCAATACGTGACAGAGAGAAGAGTGCGGTCTCGGAACTGGAGAAAAATGCCGACCCGATCATCAGCAGTATCTGCAGGACGATGCGTATCATCAGATCCGGCTCAAGCAGTCTGGCCGGGTCGAAGGCCAGTGCTGATGCGAACGCACTCCAGATGTTCGAACTCTCCCGTACAAACCAGTCCATACCCATCCATATAAGTGATTATTTGTGGTGAAGGTCAATACTCGATTGCACCCATCACGGCAGCTTTGGATTGTGTAAGTAGCGTAGTGGACCACTCCTGACCTGCCACTCGACTACTCTTGCCGGTGCGGCGGCGGGTCGGAGATCTCGGTCTGTCCGACATATCAAGGGTAGAGATCCTATTCTTATCCGGGGGTGGCCTACGTGTCCGGTTGAAGAGCATCTAGCCCCATTCCTTTCTATGGTGCGGGAGGATTCTTCGTGACAGTGAAAAAACACAGTAAGCAGAGCAACGTTTCCCTTGTCGAGCAATGTGCCCTTGAGTCCCTCGAACTCCTGCAGCGCAATAGTACGCCGCAGGGCATCCTGGCCGCCTCGCCCTCTCCTGAGGCCGAGGCGCGGCACTATACCCGCATCTTCGGCAGGGATGCGGCCATCTGCGTGCTTGGCATGGTGGTATCCGGTAATGAGTCACTGATCACCTCAGCCCGTCAAAGTCTGTTGACACTGGCTGAGCATCAGGCGGAAAACGGGCAGATCCCGAAATATGTGGACCCGCTTGGCGAAGAGGCCGATTTCTGGTATCTCGGCTGTATCGATGCCACCCTCTGGTGGCTGATCGCTGTACGGTTTTTCGACAGACAACTGCCCGAGACAAGGCTGGCCGGTGAGCTGGCCCCGGAGGTAGAACGCGCGCTGACCTGGCTCCATTGCCAAGAGCATCAGCGCCTGTTTCTATTACAACAAAACGAGGCCAGCGACTGGGCCGACATCATGCCGCGCTCCGGTTTCGTTTTGTATACCAATGCCCTGTGGTATTTCGTCAAACGGCTGTTCGACCTCCCGCACCAGGAAGAGACACGTTTCCACTTCAATCATCTGTTTTACCCATTCTCCCGACATATGCCCGACTACCGGCGCTTGAGGTTGCTGACCCACTACATACGCAACAAAACGAGTCGCAGCGAACTCTATCTTAGCTTCGTCAACTTCTCCTTCTGGGGGGCGGAAGGGGATATCTTCGGCAATTTACTGGCTATTCTGCTGGGCCTGGCCGACGACCGTCCGACCCTTCGGATCCTGAGGGCGTTGGAACAAAGCGGCGCCGGCGAGCCCTACCCCATCCGTGCAACCTGCTCGCCCATAATTCGTGACGACATCCTGTGGCGGCCGTATATGGGGCGGCACCGACAGAATATCGACTTTCAGTATCACAACGGCGGTAGCTGGCCATTCATCGGCGGTTTCTGGGTAATGGCGCTGGCTTCTGTCGGCAAGGAGTGGCCCGCGCGGGACGCGCTGGAAAAGCTGGCACAAGCCAACTACGTTAATGACTGGGCCTTTCAGGAGTGGTTCCACGGCCAAAGCGGCGAACCGAACGGCATGGTTGGCCAATCCTGGAATGCCGCGATGTTTCTGCTGGCCCGTTATGGGCTAGAACAGCGGGTGTTCGATCCTGTCAATTTCTAATCAGAACCCCATTCGCCGGGTTCGGGTTAGGGAGACGATGCCACCGCATAGTGCTTCACCATAACTTCGCCAAACACATAGTGAAAAAAGGAATGTACGAGTGGATGATGTAACGATTATGGAAAAACAAGCAGTGTATTACGACGTCAGCCGCCTTACAGAACACGATATTTATCTGTTTAAGGAAGGCAACCATTTCCGGTTATATGACAAGCTTGGGGCCCATCCGATAAAGCACGAAGGCATTAGTGGCGTGCTGTTTGCTGTGTGGGCGCCGAATGCGGCGCGAGTTTCGGTGGTGGGGGATTTCAATGGATGGGATCCCGGTCCTCACCCTCTGCGTGTCCGAGGTGACGGCTCGGGGATTTGGGAAGGATTTATTCCCAATATTGGCAAAGGAGAGCGCTACAAATACCGTATCCATTCGCACCATCGCGGTCATGTGGTGGACAAGGGCGATCCTTATGCCCAGACCTGGGAGGCGCCGCCCGCAACAGCATCGAAGGTATGGGAACTGGATTATCCATGGGGCGATGGGGATTGGATGTCTCGTCGCGGCGAGGTCAACCGTTTGGATGCACCGCAGTCGATCTATGAGGTGCATCTCGGCTCATGGCGACGCATGCCCGAGGAGCGTTACCGCTCGCTGACATACCTCGAACTGGCCGATTGGCTTCCCGGCTATGTTAGCGACATCGGTTTTACCCACGTGGAATTCATGCCGCCCACCGAACACCCCTTCTACGGTTCGTGGGGTTACCAGACCACCGGTTTTTTCGCGCCTAGCGCCCGTTATGGCACGCCGGAGGATTTCATGACCCTCATCGACCGCCTGCATCAGTATGGCATCGGTGTGATCCTGGACTGGGTGCCTTCCCACTTTCCCAGCGACGAGCATGGACTGAGCTATTTTGATGGCACTAACCTGTTTGAACACGAAGATCCAAAACAGGGGTATCACCCGGAATGGAACAGCTACATCTTCAACTACGGGCGTAACGAGGTGCGCGCTTTCCTCGGCAGCAGCGCCCTGTTCTGGCTGGAGAAATACCATATCGATGGTCTGCGGGTAGACGCGGTCGCCTCGATGCTCTATCTGGATTACGCGCGAAATGAGGGTGAGTGGATCCCCAACCGGTTTGGTGGTCACGAGAACCTGGAGGCGATCGATTTTCTGCGCAAACTCAACGAAGCGGTCTACCGCGATTATCCGGATGTGCAGACCATCGCCGAGGAGTCCACCGCCTGGCCAATGGTGTCGCGTCCAACCTATCTGGGCGGACTCGGTTTCGGTCTGAAATGGAACATGGGCTGGATGCACGACACCTTGAGCTACTTCAGC
>JBFEYJ010000120.1:0-8552 GCA_041562215.1 Thiohalomonadaceae bacterium
AGTATCACAATCTGGAACGTTTTTTCCTCCCAGACACTTACCCATAGCGGCCATTCCAGCGCTTCCGAGATATCTTCCGTCCCCGGCACCGGCTCTATGAGATAAGCTTCGGGGGTCTCATAATTGCCGGTGAATGTGGTGAATACGCTGGTCAGTGGTCCGGTGGCCCGGTGCACGAGCAGCGACAGAGACCACTCGGCGCCCGGATCAAAGCGGTAGTTATTGCGGACTATAAATATCCCCATCTCCTTAAAATCGGGAATACCTTCGGCATAGACATCACTCAACCGGTAGTGGTCCAGATCGCGAAAGTTGATGCTCTCCTCACCCTGACTGAGCTGGATGCGATCGAAGATCCCGCCCCGCACATATCCGGACCCTTTGAATGAATAGACCCCGTTGCCCATCACGGCGATGGCATGCTCGCCGGGCTTGAGCTGCGTCAACAGCCAGTTATATTGACTCTCGCCCAGGAGGTTGCGACCAATGGTTGGAGGATTGAGATAGGCATAGTAGAGATCAACGAAGACATCGCAACGTTCACCACCGCCCGGCAGTGGCACACAGATAGACGGGCCGGGTTGCTCTCCTGCCCGGCTCTCAGCCTCGGTACCCTCGAATGCCTCCTCCACCTCGTCAAGGGTGATCAACATGCGTCTGATAGACCCATCACCCGTCAGGAATTTCCAGTCCGCCGGCTTGAACTCATCCATCCTAACCCTGGCAGGTTCTCTTTTCCTCATCCTTCCCGGCTCGATGATGCCTCGTGATACCGCAATGCGGTGTGCAGCCCGCATGATCGTCCTGTTGACCACAATCACGGTTACTGTCGCCCCGGTAATAGCATCAACATTGACGAAGCCTTTGCGCTTCCCTGCCCCGACCTTGACCCGCTCGGTTACAGAACGGCCGACATAGCTATCAGCAAATTTGAACAGGGTATCCTCCGGGATACCCACCAGGAGAATCGGCTCGTGGTGCTCGAGTACTTTTGCACCGGTGATCTTCCCCTGCGTATCAATACCCATCAGAAGATTGACCGGTCTACCCGAGTAGGCAGGGATCTTGACCACATCATCGGTCACGAAGGCATAACCCAGCAGCTCGTCATTTTTATACACAGGCGCAGCCGGCGGCTCACCGGTAATCTCCTCGAACCGGTTTGCATCGGGAAAGAAAGACTTCACTGCCGGGTACAGCTCATCGATAGGGGCGCCCTGAGCACTCATGGTCACCAGCATCGCCAGTGCAAAGATGATGAGAGCGATCACACCAGGTTTTCTATGCCGACAAACTGAATTGAGTTGCGGTGAATGCACGAACGAGCCTCCTGATTAGGTAACCCGAAAAGATGCGTCGCACGAGACGCTGGATGCGAAGAAGAATCACATGCAGCGGTAGAGTGAATGTAAACGTAGATTCGGTTTGATTGTTATGCAAACTCGTCACCACCGGACGATCGGTGCTATGGCCTGTCAGGCAGTCGACCTGAAGACAAAACCACATTGACGAATGTTGCAGAGATAGGCTGGTTCTGATGCGCCTCAGTAACCGGATGGTAGGGGCAAGGCCTTACTGCCGTTCAGTTGATGTGAACCCGTGGAAAACCGGAAGAAAGTTGTATAGCGAATTGTTAATAGGTACCCGCTTAAGGTCCGCCCTTTTTGCCTCGGCGTCAGTCAGGCATCAATTGCAGGTAATCGCGGTAAATGCAGCGGTCCATCACCACGAGCATCCCCGCCTCCAGCGCCTTTTGCGCCGCCGCTTCGTTGACCACCCCGTCCTGCAACCAGATCGCGGCGATGCCGAGTTCGATACAGGCGTCGACAATAGGTCCGACGTGCTCCGGAGCGCGAAACACGTTTACCAGATCAGGTTTTTCCGGAAGAGCATACAGGTCGGGATAGGCCTTCTCACCCAAGACCTCATCCACCGCAGGGCGTACCGGAATGATTCGGTAACCGAAGCGCTGCATCGACGCAGAGACGCTATGGCTTGGACGGCCCGCTTTAGGTGAGAGCCCGACCACGGCAATGCTCCGAGTGTTTAACAAGAGTATGTGGATCGCCTCTAGCGGAGGATTTTGGAATAACATCGGCGAAATCTCAGTTTACTGCGGTAAGGGTGTACGATACCCGATATTCCTCAACACGCGAAACCACGAGACTGGCACGGTCTGAAGGATAACTTCGCCAAAGTCCCTCATCGGAACACAGCGTGTGGCATTTGATAGTGGTGTTCTACGGTCAACTCGTGAATGTTACAGGGCTCACTGACGAGCGGCGATCCAACATGTTACAATTGTGACAAGACCCTCCCGGCAAAATTCACAAGAGGAGGTTTCCCCTTTGAAATGAACATTCCAGGAGGCTACATGTCACCAATGTTTGATCGCGCCCGGGAACTGCTACGCACCAGTCGCTTCGCTCTGCCTCTGCTCTTCATCCTGCTTTCACTCTCCGTATACACCGGGATCCGTACCCTTCTGATGATCGGCACCCTTGGTGAGATCGACCTCAGCCTCGTCAACCTCATCGGCGTCTATAGCATCGGACTGATATACGACATTGCCTTCGAGAGCTACTTCATCATCCCCTTTATCGTCTATCTCATCCTGGTCCCGAACCGCATCTTCAACCACAAATTCCACCGCCTGCTTACCCATCTGCTCTTCTTCTCTTTAATCTACGGGCTACTTTTCACTGCTGTGGCTGAGTGGCTCTTCTGGCAGGAGTTCGGCGCCCGCTTCAACTTCATCTCGGTCGACTATCTGGTCTACCGCACCGAGGTAACTAACAATATCAACGAATCCTATCCGGTACCGTTGATTCTTGGCGCTCTCTTTCTCGCTGCCGCCACCACTTACTTCCGACTGCGCAAGTCCCTGTCACGGGCGATGAGGCACCAGGAGCCTCTGCGCCACCGCCTGAAGGTCGGTGTCACGCTGCTGGCAATGCCACTGATCTCCTACGCCCTGGTCGATCAATCGCTGCACCACATCTCCGACAACAACTATGTCAACGAACTGTCGGAGAATGGCCCCTACCAGTTCTTCAACGCCTTCAAGGACAACACTCTCGACTACGACCGTTTCTACGTCAACCGTACGGCGAAAAGTCTCGATCCCATCCTGCGCGAGGAGGTTGCCACCCCCAACAGCCGCTTCGTCAATGAAACCCCTTTTGACATCACCCGCCAAATCAGCGCCGGGGGGCCTGAGCACAAGCGCAATGTCATTCTGGTCTCGGTCGAGAGCCTGAGCGCCAAATATCTGGGGGCCTTCGGCAATAACGAGGGGCTTACCCCCAATCTCGACCGCCTCGCCCGAGAGGGGTTACTCTTCAGCAACCTTTACGCCACCGGCACCCGTACCACACGCGGCCTTGAATCAATCACCCTCTCGCTGCCACCGACCCCTGGGCGCTCTCTGGTCAAACGCCCGGACAACAACAATCTCTTCTCCCTCGGCTACGTCTTCCAGCAAAAGGGGTACGAGACTAAGTTCCTCTACGGCGGGCGAGGCTATTTCGACAACATGAACGCCTTCTTCTCCGGCAACGGCTACAGCATCGTTGACCAGTCCGATTTGAGTGACGAGGAGATCAGCTTCTCGAATGCCTGGGGAGTGGCCGACGAGGACCTCTACCGCCGAGCAGTCAAGGAGGCGGGCCGGAGTGCGGCAGAGGGACACCCCTTCTTCTTCCACATTATGACCACCTCCAACCATCGCCC
The DNA here is from genome assembly GCA_041562215.1 of Thiohalomonadaceae bacterium. Taxonomy (GTDB): domain Bacteria; phylum Pseudomonadota; class Gammaproteobacteria; order Thiohalomonadales; family Thiohalomonadaceae; genus JBFEYJ01. Next base: position 3,733 of record JBFEYJ010000120.1, read on the forward strand.
CTTCACCTACCCGGACGGGAAAATCGACATCCCATCCGGCGATGGACGTAACGGGGCGGTGAAGTACACCGATCACGCAATCGGCACTTTCATCGAAATGGCCGCCAAGCAGCCATGGTTCGACGACACCCTTTTCCTCTTTGTCGCCGACCACTGCGCCGGCAGTGCGGGCAAAGCGGCATTGCCGGTAAAACGCTACCACATCCCCTTCATCGTCTACTCACCGAAACATGTTGCACCGCAACATGTCACTACCCTGGCCAGCCAGATCGATGTCGCTCCTACACTGCTCGGCCTGCTCAACTTCAGTTACACCAGCCAGTTCTTCGGCAAGGACATCTTGCAGATGCGTGCCGAGGAGGGACGAGCGTTGATCGGCAACTACCAGCGCCTCGGCCTGCTTCGCGACAATCGCCTCAGTTACCAAGCACCACTGGAGGGATTCCACCTGGTCGAAGATCCACTCGGCACAGTCAACGACCACACCGCCCTGCTCGATGAGCCGCTGGTGCTAGAGAATATCGCCTTTTACGAGGGAGCCGACTACCTGCTGAAAAACCGCATCAATCGCCACCAGTAGGCTAATCGCACAGGAGTAGAGAAAAAGGCCTATGCCGATCAGTTAAGACGCCATTGCGAGGCGTCCAAGCGACGAAGTAATCTTTTGGTCTCCTAAAAAGAGATTGCTTCGCTCCGCTCGCAGTGACAAAACGGGGCAGCGTCTTGATCCCCCTAATAGCATTACTCCGCTGATTGCCTCGTTATTGAGTATTAAACACGCGCATTAAGCTTCTGATGTTGTCATTGCGAGGCGTCCAAGCGACGAAGCAATCTTTTGCTCTCCTAAAAAGAGATTGCTTCGCTCCGCTCGCAATGACAAATAAGGCCAGTGTCTTGATCCCGCTAATGGCCTTACCACGCTAATTGCATACGTTCCGAACGAATCCAACCTAAAACGTCGGTTTAATAGATGCTTTTTTGTAAAGGTCCTTTGCAGTAAAACAGCGAAGATGGTTGAGTCACCAGATGGGGTCTCCTATTCTGTTGCGAACAGGGTCTCCCCTTGCTAACAGCAGACAGCGCACCCTGCACCCAACCTCCAGTAGCGAAGGTCACCATGGAATACAAGGACTACTACAAAATACTCGGCGTCGAGCGCACGGCCACCCAGGATGAGATCAAACGTGCGTATAAAAAACTGGCACGCAAATATCACCCTGATGTGAGCAAGGAGAACAATGCCGAGACACGCTTCAAAGAAGTTAACGAGGCCTACCATGTGCTGCGCGACAAGGAAAAGCGCAAGGCCTACGACCAGCTTGGCACCCAGTGGAAACAGGGACAGGAGTTCCATCCGCCGCCAGGCTGGGAGACTCGTTTCCAGGAAGGCTTCGGTGCCGAGGACCTTGGCGGTTTCAGTGACTTCTTTGCCGAGATTTTCGGTAGCCGACCCGGCGGTTTCAGTTACGAACGTCGCGACTTTCATATGCGCGGCGAGGACCTGCATGCCGGCATCGAAATCAGCCTGGAGGAGGCCTACCACGGCGGAACGCGAACCCTCTCGCTGCAAACCCCGGAAATCAACGGGCAGAGCCGGGTACGCCAGCACACCCGCCAGCTCAATGTGCAGATTCCCCGGGGAGTTTGTGAAGGCCAGCACATACGGCTTGCCAGCCAGGGCGGCCCTGGTACCGGCGGCGGACCATCGGGCGATCTGTTCCTGCAGGTGGTGTTCGCACCCCATCCACTGTTTCATGCCGATGGCCGTGACATCTTTCTTGAACTGCCGATCACCCCCTGGGAGGCGGCCCTTGGCACCCGTCTCAAGGTGCCAACCCTGGGGGGCAAAGTGGAGCTCACTATTCCCGCCGGCTCGCAAAGTGGACGTAAGCTGCGTCTCAGGGAACGCGGCCTGCCGGGCAAACCGAGCGGCAATCAATACATCATCCTACGCATCGAAACACCGGCGGCAAACAACGACGAGGCGCGAGAACTCTACCGCAAAATGGCCGAAACGATGCCCTTCAATCCACGTAAAGGGCGAGGAATCTGAATATGAGCGAGCACTCCCTGATCCCCATCGCCGAAATCCTCGATGAGACTCTTGAGCTGAGTCTCTCCGATCTGGCACAGCGCGGCGCGGTACACATCGAGATCATCATTGAACTGGTTGAGGAAGGTGTACTGGAACCGGCGGGAAAATATCCTGAAGAATGGCGCTTCAGCGGTCCCGATCTGGTTCGCCTGCGCCGCGCCATCAATCTGAAGCGTGACCTCGAACTCAACCTTCCCGGCATTGCCCTGGCCATCGACCTGCTGGAGGAACTGGATGCGCTACGTGCGAAACTCGAACGGCTGGAACGACACCGGTTTCGATAAGCTGCTCCACGGTTACGGCAATGGCTGCCACTGCGGATCAAGCTTACCTGCCCGGCATCTCCCAAGCCGTTGCACTAGTCCGATTCACAATATTTAAGAAACAGATACCGGAGTCACGCGATTCAATGCGCCAGGCACAAGGGGCAACTGAGAGTCGTTCCCGCCTGCCGGAACAGATGCAGGTCGGACCGATGACACTTCTGTTTATAGCTTTCGCTTGCGGGTGGATATCCCGAAAGGGACATAGCTCGGACACCAGCTAATGAGGCTGGTGATCAGAAATGCCACGGCAACGATGCCCAGCACAGTGGCGAGTGTGCCGCCGATCTGGCCGGTAAAATACAGCACCGCGATGAGCACCACTATCGACAGGCGGATCACCCGATCGGCCATTCCCATGTTCTTCTTCATGACAACCTCCTCTTATCCGTTTAAGCGGAGTATAGAGGCTCAAATCAAAATAACCATTCCAGCAACAACACCAGGATCGTGATAATTCCTATACAAAGTAGGCAGGCCAGCAGGATTTTCAGCGACAGATTCAAGGCAGGTCCTCTTTCGCGATTCCACAACAGGCAACATCTGTTTATTGTTGCACCTTGAACATCAAGTGTAGTCGTCCTGCGTTTGAGATGCCGCGAGGCAGGGGCGGCTACTTTCTGCCGCTGATGATCAGGTGCCTATCGCTGATGACCTCTACCGCAAGATGCGCCAGCCCCGCTTCGAGCAATTGCGCCTCGACCTCATCGGGTGTATAGGCGGCGAGCAGCGATTGGTAGAAATCCTGCTGCAGTACCTGCGGTTCGTTGGCGGCGTATTTTTGGCGCATGGCATCGGCTTGATCCGGGCTCGCAGGGCGCATCAGATCCATAACGAAGACGGCGGCGCCGGGCTTAGCGAAATCGTTGATGCTCTGCCACAGCACCATCGGCTCTTCGAGGTGGTGCAACAAGCTATTGCAGATGACCGCATCGTATTGTGTTTTCGGCAGGCTGTCGGTGGGTAACAGGCGTTTAAACAGGCGAATCCGCTCATGCAGCCTCTCAAAATCGATCATCTGGCGGGCGAACATGAGCATGCTCTCGGCACCATCGATGGCATGTATACGGCAGGCGGGAAAAGCATTGGCAAAACGTTTCGTGATATCACCCGGGCCGCAGCCCAGATCCAACACAACCCCCTCCATCGCCTCGTCAGGAAAGCGCTCTCTGAACAATTCGATGAACCGGCTGTGCGGCTCTTCGAAGTCGGCCAGAGCGTAGGCTCTGGCCTGTTCAAAGTCATCCATCAACATCGTTTCGGGGATACGCTCCATGCTCACTCCGGCAGCAGGTGTTCGCCACTGTAGAGTTGGTGCACAGTTTCACGTTCGCGCACCACTCGCACCTGGTCACCGTCTACCATGATCTCAGCGGCCCTTGGGCGGGTATTGTAATTGGAACTCATAGAGAAGCCGTATGCACCGGAAGAGCGGACCGCCAGGATGTCACCTTCACGGATCGCCAGTCGGCGTTCCTTGCCGAGAAAGTCGCCTGTTTCGCAGACCGGTCCAACCACATCATACAACTGCTCCATATCATTTTCCCGCGGCAACACCGGGATGATCGCCTGCCATGCCTGGTAGAGCGCAGGGCGCATCAGGTCGTTCATCGCCGCATCGACAATGGCGAAATTTTTCTCCTCATGGTGCTTGAGATATTCGACCTTGGTCAGCAACACACCAGCATTACCGACGATGGCGCGTCCCGGCTCAATCATCACCATCAGGTCGCGCCCGGCAAGACGATCCAGCAGAGGCGCGACATAGTCCCCCGGCAGCGGCGGTGTTTCATCCCGGTAGGTAATACCGAGACCGCCGCCGAGATCGATGTGGCTGAGCGCGATACCTTTCATGTACAGCTCGTCGACCAGTTTGAGCACACGATCAAGGGCATCAACGAAGGGGCGAACATCGGTCAACTGCGATCCGATATGACAGTCGACGCCGATCACCTTCAGGTGCTCCATCTCCGCCGCGCGCAGGTAGACCTCCGGCGCCTGCTCGATGGCGATGCCGAACTTGTTCTGCTTAAGGCCGGTGGAGATATAGGGATGGGTTTTAGCATCCACATCCGGGTTGACGCGCAAGGAGATCGAGGCAGTCACCCCCATCATCTGCGCCACCGCATTGATGCGTTCGAGCTCCGATTCCGACTCGACGTTGAAGCAGTGGATCCCCACCTCCAACGCCCGCTGGATCTCGTCGGCTCGCTTGCCCACGCCCGAGAAGACCACTTTGGCCGGATCGCCACCGGCAGCGATGACCCGCTCCAGTTCTCCTACCGAGACGATATCGAAGCCGGAGCCTAGACGCGCCATAAGATTGAGTACCGCCAGGTTGGAGTTGGCCTTTACCGCGTAACAGACCAGATGCTCCACACCGGCCAGCGCTGCATCGAAGG
>JBFEYJ010000121.1:0-8461 GCA_041562215.1 Thiohalomonadaceae bacterium
GACTTTGTTGTTGCGGGCCATCGCCGATCTCGATTGTCATGAGGGAGAGGTGATCCTCAATGGGGAGGCCTGCAGTTCGATGCGTGCCCATGAATGGCGCTGCAAGGTAGGGCTGCTGGTAGCGGAGAGTCAGTGGTGGGGTGAGCGTATCGGGGATCATTTTCAACAGTCCAATGAAGAATTGCTGGCACAGTTGGGTTTTGGCAGTGAGGTGATGGACTGGGAGGTCGCGCGCTGCTCCACTGGTGAGCGTCAACGCCTGGCGCTGGCGCGCCTGCTGCAAAATTATCCACAAGTGCTGCTGCTTGATGAGCCGACTGCCAGCCTGGATGCCGAGAACGTGGCACGTGTTGAGGCGGTGGTGAAACAGTGGCGGCAGGAGCATGGCGTGACGGTGTTGTGGGTCAGTCATGATCCGGCTCAGGCAGAGCGCGTGGCTACGAGGCGCATTCATATCGATAACGGACGGCTGGAGGAGGTGGCGTAGTGGGTGTGATCGTTCTTTCTCCGCTGGATCTCGCTCTGGCCTCGACCATGGTTCTGATGCTGGCGTGGATTAGTCGACGCATGCAGTTCGGGATTGAGAGGTCTTTGTTGATCTCGGCACTGCGCACGACACTTCAGCTGATGCTGATCGGGTTTGTTCTCAAGGCGCTGTTTGAAAACGCGACCCTGATCTGGGTAATGTTGCTAGCTGTGTTGATGTTGCTCATCGCCGGGCGTGAGGTGGTGGCCCGCCAGCAGCGGCGATTCGTCGGTTGGTGGGGCTATGGGGTCGGGACCTTGTCGATGTTCATCTCCTCCTTTGCGGTGACGGCACTGGCCCTGAATGTCTTAATTCAGCCAGAGCCATGGTATATGCCGCAGTATGCGATCCCGCTGTTGGGGATGCTTCTTGGGAATACGATGAACGGCATTGCTCTGGGCCTTGACCGCCTCACCAGCGCAGCCTGGCAGGAACGCCGACAGATTGAGGCGCGGTTGATGCTGGGCTTTACCGCTTCCCGGGCGATCGAGGATATCCGTCGTGAGAGCATGCGTGTGGGGCTGGTGCCGATCGTCAATGCCATGGCGGCGGCAGGGGTGATCAGTCTACCGGGGATGATGACCGGCCAAATCCTTGCCGGTACCCAGCCGCTGGAAGCGGTGAAGTATCAAATCCTGATCATGTTCCTGATCGCCAGCGGTACCGGTTTCGGCACTCTCGCGGCAGTGTGGCTGGGAGCTCGGCGGTTGTTCGATGAGCGTGAGCGGCTGCGCTTGGATCGAATCGGGGGGAGGTGAAAGAGGTTACAGGAAACAGGTTAAAGGTATCCGCTACGATCCTAACCTGTTCCTGTTTATTTACCGTCAGAGAGTGGCAAACGCTTCCAGCATGAACGGCGGCAGGGCAAGCGCGCCCTTGTGCACCTCGGGTGAGTAGTAACGGGTGGTGAACGAGCGGTCGACGCTGTCGGCTTCACGGAAACCGTTGAAGGTGTTTTTTGTCGCCATGGTGCAGCTCCACCAGCCGGAGGGATAGACCGGTTGTGGGAAGTGCAGGGTCTGTGTGGTGCCGAAACCGGCACGGCGCATGTAGCGGTGCACATCCTTCAGCAGCTCCATGTGCAGCAACGGCGATTCACTCTGTTGTACCAGGATGCCGTTCTCGCCGAGCGCCTTGAGGCAATCGCGGAAGAACGCCTCACCGAACAGTCCTTCGGCCGGGCCGATAGGATCGGTCGAGTCGACGATGATGATGTCATAGCTGCCGGCAGCGGCCTCCTTGATCCATTTCAGGCCGTCATCAAAATGCAGCTCGGCGCGCGGATCGTCGTTGGACTCACACAGCTCCGGAAAGTACTTGAGCGCAGCGCGTGTGACCCCCTCGTCGATATCCACCTGCTGCGCTTTCTCCACACCGGGGTGTCTGAGTACCTCTCGCAGGGTTCCACAGTCGCCGCCACCGATGATCAGCACGCGCTTCGGGCTGGGGTGGGTGAACAGGACCGGGTGCGACATCATCTCGTGATAGAGGTAGTTGTCGCGGGTGGTGAGCATCACCAGCCCATCAATGGTCATCAGATTGCCGAAGGTTTCGGTCTCGAACACCTCGATCTTCTGGAAGGGGGTCTGCTCTTCGTGCAGCTTACCCCTGGCGGTGAGGGTCAGGGAGAAGGCGGAGCCGGTTTCGGTTGAGGCTTCGCTATACCAGTTCTTGTCCGTCGGCAGCATGGAGGTTCTCCGTCAGCGCTGAAAAACCGGAAAGATACTCCGCGTAACCGGGGGCTGCAACCGGACATTCCAATAGGCCGGATAATGGCCGATAATTTCCGCTAAACCACCAGCACAGGTAGTGATATGAGCGACTGGAGTATCGAACAGGCAAGGGCCAGCTATAACATCCCCTATTGGGGGAGCGGTTACTACGACATTAACGCCGAGGGGCGCCTCTGTGCTTATCCCCAGCGCGATCCGGAGCGCGGGATTGATCTACTTGAGTTGGTCGAACGGGTTCACACGGAGGGGCTGACTCTGCCGATCCTGCTGCGTTTTAACGGCATCCTTCACGATCGAGTCAATACGCTGGTCAGTGCCTTTACAACCGAGATGGAGAAGGACGGTTATCAGGGGCGCTATACCGCTGTCTATCCGATCAAGGTCAACCAGCAACACAGTGTGGTCGAGCAGATCCTGCACCGTGGGGATGAAAGTGTAGGGCTTGAGGCGGGGAGCAAGCCGGAGTTGATGGCGGTGCTGGGGATGGTGCCGACCGGTGGCATGGTGGTGTGTAACGGTTACAAAGATCGTGAGTACATCCGTCTGGCGCTGATCGGCAAAGCGATTGGCCATCGGATCTGCATCGTGGTGGAGAAACTCTCCGAGCTGCAGCTGGTTCTGGAGGAGTCGCGTGAACTCGGCATCGAGCCGCTGCTCGGTCTGCGCGTGCGTCTCTCCTCGCTCGGTAGCGGTAAGTGGCAGAACAGTGGCGGCGAGAAGTCCAAATTCGGCCTCTCGGCGGCGCAAGTACTCTATGCCGTGCAGTGGTTGCGTGAGCATGGCCTGTTGGAGAACCTGAATCTGCTCCATTTCCATCTCGGCTCGCAGGTGGCCAACATTCGCGATATTCAGCGCGGCGCGCGTGAGGTCGCGCGCTTTTATGCCGAGCTCTACCGGTTGGGGGTACCCCTCTCCATTATCGATGTCGGCGGCGGCCTTGCCATCGATTACGAAGGCACCCGTTCACGTAGTGAATGTTCGATGAATTACAGCGTACGTGAGTACGCCCATAACATCGTGCACACCCTGTGGGAGGTATGCAGCGAATATGAGCTGCCGCACCCGGATATTATTTCCGAGTCGGGCCGGGCCATGACCGCGCACCATGCGGTATTGATCACCAATGTCATGGAGATCGACCGCGCTCCTGAAGGTGAAGCAGGCGTTCCTCCCGGCGAGGAGGAGCCGCTGATCCTGCATGATCTGTGGGAGGGGTTGGCGCACGTTTCGCAGCGCTCGGCGCTGGAGGTTTACCACGACGCGGTACATTGGCTGGCCGAGGCGCAGGCGATGTATATCCATGGTGTACTGACACTGGCGCAACGTGCCCGTGCAGAAGAACTCTACTATGCCATTTGCCGCCGTGTAGTCGGACACCTGCAGCCGGGACGGCGTGCCCATCGCGAAGCGATCGACGAACTGCATGAGAAACTGGCGGATAAATACTTTTGCAATTTCTCTATGTTCCAGTCGATGCCCGATGTCTGGGGAATCGACCAGATCTTCCCTATCGTGCCGTTACAACGTCTGGATGAACCACCGACACGCCGCGCTTTGATCCAGGATCTGACCTGCGACTCGGACGGATGCATCGAGACATATGTCGACTATGAAGGGGTGGAGGCCAGCCTGCGCGTGCACGATATGCGCGAGGGTGAGCAATACCTGCTCGGATTCTTCCTGGTCGGGGCCTATCAGGAGATCCTGGGAGATATGCACAACCTGTTCGGCGATACCGATTCGGTCAATGTGGTGCAGGATGAGAATGGAGACTATCACCTCGATGGTCCGGAGCGCGGGGACACTGTCGGTGATTTGTTACGCTACGTCCACTATGAACCGGCGGAGCTGATGCGGGTGTACCGGGAAAAGGTCGGCAGGAGCAATCTAAACGAGACCCAGCAAGCGCTGTACCTGGAGACCCTGGCCAATGGTCTGGAAGGTTATACCTATTTCGAGCAGTAGCATGGCGAGAGCCCTCTAAAATTGCTGCACTCGCTAATTTTAGGTGGTCTGAATATCATTGTTCTGACCTGAATCAGTTAACTGTATGCTCCTCTGTCATTGCCGGGAACGGTAGTGACAGCAGCAATCTGTCGGCGACAGTGATATGCCATGAGATGACTGTTCTGCCGGCTTCGATTCCTCGCCGCTTCGGCTCACAATGGCAGTTCGGAATAGTCGAAATCCATCATGCCCGCCGAAGCAGTGCAAACCAGCGCGCCAGGTTGAGCAGGCTGGCCAGCGAGGCGGCGACGTAGGTGAACGCGGCGGCACGGAGGATTTGCCTTACCGCCCTTTCGTCACGTTCACTGATATAGCGGCCGTGGGTCAGCAGTGGCAGTGCCTTGTGAAAACTGGCATCCCACTCCACTGGAAGTGTCACCAGGTGAACCAGGGTGGCCATGCCCATACTGCCCAGGCCGACCAGGAACAGTAACAGACCACTCTGGGGCACCCGGGTAAGGGCAGTGATCACAGGGATGGCGAACATCAGGCCTGCGCCGAGTTGCTGCGCCAGTTGTGCCGTACGAATGAGCCGGGTGCGTGTGGTGAGTAGAGTTTCACTGCGGTGGTGCTGGATCGCATGGCCCACCTCGTGGGCAGCCACGGCGATAGCGGTGAGTGAGCGGCCGTCATGATTGTCGGGACTGAGGCGCACCATACGCGCTTCCGGGTCGTAATGATCGCCCTTGTCGGTAGGTTCCACCCCGACATCGGAGATGTGCATTTTGCTCAGCAGGTGGCGGGCAAGTTCGGCGCCGGTCCCGGGGATGTCATCCCGGTTTGTGTTGTGGCGGCGAAAGGTCCAGCGGGCCCACATCTGTGGGCCAAACACCAGGGCGAGGATCAATATGAGAAGGATTAGGTAGGCCATGGCTTTACCTTCCGGGTTGCGGCCTCAACTCTTGTCTTTGAGCATGATGAAGTCGATGCCGTTGTCCTGAAGTCGGCGTCGTGCCTGGTCCACCTTGCGCCGATCTGTGAAGGGGCCTATGCGCACCCGGTGCCAGGTCTGGTTGCCATCGATAGTGACGGTCTGCACCGAAGGGGTGAAATTGAGCAGGAACAGCTCTGCCTTGCGTGCCTCGGCATCAGCGCCGTTTTTGAACGAACCAACCTGCAGATAATAGGTTGCTGAAGCCTCTGCCGTAGAAGTATTGGGTTTCAGCTCCTCCTCCGGGATCACCACCTCAAGTTCGGGCAGGATATTGTAGAAGTCGAAGTTGATCCCCTCCCGCTTCTTCGGTGGTTCCGGCGGCGGCGTCTTGGTGACGGCGCGTGTGTCGGCGGCAGGTGCTTTGGCGGTAGCGGTGGTCAATTTTTTCAGCACATCCCCCCCGCCGTTTTGCTGCAGGTAGGCCAGGAAGGCGATGAACAGGCCGACCAGCAGCCCGATCAGCATCCACACCCAGCCCGGTACACCGGGCTTGGACTCGCGGCTGGTGGTGCGTTTGGCATAGTCGCGCTGGGCCATGGTTTACATGCTCTCGGGGGCCGAGACACCAAGCAGTGCCAGGCCGTTGGCGAGCACTTGGCGAGTCGCCTGGATCAGGCTCAGGCGCGCATCGCGCAGGCCGGCAGCATCCACCAGGAACTGGTGAGCGTTGTAGTAGGTATGGAAATCGTTGGCAAGTTCACGCAGATAGTGGGCCAGCTGATGCGGCTCGTGGTTGAGGGCCGCCCCCTCCACCACTTCGGGATAGCGTGACAGGCTGCGTAGCAGATCCTGCTCGTGCTGCTCGGTCAGCAATTCCATGTTTTTCAGGCCGGCTCCCTGGTCATAGGAGAGCCCTTTTTCCGCCATCTGGCGCATAACGCTGCAGACCCGGGCGTGCGCGTACTGAATGTAATAGAGGGGATTGTCACTGGACTGGGATTTGGCCAGATCCAGATCGAAATCCATATGCTGTTCGCATTTGCGCATCACATAGAAAAAGCGTGCCGCATCATTGCTCACCTCGTTGCGCAGCTCGCGTAGGGTGACGAAGGAGCCGGAGCGGGTCGACATCTGTACCCGCTCGCCGCTACGGTAGAGGATGGCGAACTGCACCAGTAGCACGTCGAGCTTGACTGCGTCGGCCTGGTCGCCCATCGCGGTCAGCGCCGCCTTGACACGCGGCACATAGCCGTGATGGTCTGCGCCCCAGACGTCGATTACACGGTCGAAGCCGCGCTCGAGTTTGTGCCAGTGGTAAGCGATATCGGAGGCAAAGTAGGTCTTCACTCCGTTGTCGCGCACCACCACACGGTCCTTTTCATCGCCGTAATCGGTGGAGCGGAACCACAGTGCCCCCTTCTCTTCGTAGACGTGGCCTGATTTTTTCAGCTGCTCGATGGCGGCATCGACTTTGCCGCTCTCAACCAGTTGGCGCTCCGAGTACCACTCCTCGTACACCACACCGAACTCTTCCAGATCCTGGCGAATGTCGGCGAGGATGGTGTCGAGTCCGAGGTCGAACACCTTGCGGTAGTCCGCCGCTCCGAGCAGCTGCTTGGCGCGGGCGATAAGAGCATCGATATGCGCCTCTTTGTCACCACCAGCCGGTTCGTCGGCGGGGATACCACTGAACACGTCATCTGCCGCATGGCGGTATGCATCGCCCTGATCGCGGTGCAGGCCGGCGGCGATGTCCCACACGTAATCACCCTTGTAGCCGTTGATTGGGAAGGTCAGGGCCTCACCGGCCAGCTCCAGGTAACGCAGCCAGATGGAGGTGCCCAGGATGTCCATCTGTCGCCCGGCATCGTTGACGTAGTATTCGCGATGTACCTCGAAACCGGCGGCGGCCAACAGGTCGGCAACGGTGGCGCCATAGGCGGCGCCACGGCCGTGCCCCACGTGCAGCGGACCTGTCGGGTTGGCCGAAACGAACTCGACCTGCACGCGCTTGCCGTTACCGATGGTTGACCGTCCGTAGGCCTCACCCGCTTCGATGATCTCGCCTACCACCGCGTGATAGGCGCTTTCGGCCATGGTCAGGTTGATGAAACCGGGACCGGCGATCTCGACCTTGGCTACACGGTCGGAAGCAGGGAGGTGAGCAAGGATCTTCTCTGCCAGATCACGTGGCTTACTGCGCGCCGCTTTGGCCAGCACCATGGCGATGTTGCAGGCAAAGTCGCCGTGGCTCTTGTCGCGGGTGCGCTCGATGACGATGCTATCGGGCAAATCACACACAAGTACACCGCTGCTGGTGAGGTCGTGTAGAGCGGCTTTAAAGAGTTCCTGAAGGTGGTGTTTCATCGTGTCTCGGCTGTATAAGGAGGGGAAGGGGGAAATTCCCCGTTAAACAAGCCTATCATTATCGTTGTTCCGATGGGGGCGGTGCAAGGGGAGTGAATCCTTAACCAGATAGGGCACTAAGGGAAAAGCCTGTTCTCAACACAAAGAACGCGAAGGAAAAACGCTCAATATGACGGGGTTCGGCATTATTTCAAACCAGGATGCGTTAATCCTGAATCCGCGGGATAAATCACAATGGATTCCGGCGTTGGTCTGGGCCCCATAACTCGATTTGCGCTTCATTGATATTTATCCCATTCCCTCGGCGTCCATGGTGTTGAACCTTTTTGTTAAAACAATTCCCCCGGATCGACATCCAGTGACCAGCGGACTTTGCGCCCTGACTTGAGGCCTTCAAGGGTGCCTGCCCACTGGTTCAATAAGCGGTGCAGCGCCTGGCGGCTGTCGGCCTGCAGCAACAGCTGGGCGCGTGTGCGACCGGCACGACGTTCCATCGGCGCCGGGATCGGTCCAAGCAGTTGGATCCCTTCGTGAGGCAACTGTGACGCCACCTCCCTGGCATCGGCGAGAAATGTCATCGGCGCCTGCCGGTCTACCGCCTCGGCACGCAGCAGGGCCAGGTGACTGAATGGCGGCAGTTGCGCTTCTTCCCGCTCCTTCAGTGCCGCCTGGGCGAAGTGGGTGTAATCCTTCTCGACCAGTAGGCGCAGCAGGGGATGATCCGGCACGTGGGTCTGGATAACCACCGTACCTGGTTTCTCGGCGCGTCCGGCGCGCCCGGCGACCTGGACAATGAGCTGGGCCATGCGTTCGCCGGCACGGAAGTCAACGCTGAACAGCCCTTGATCGGCATCGAGGATCCCTACCAGGGTGACGTTGGGAAAATGGTGGCCCTTGGCGAGCATCTGGGTGCCGATGAGGATGCGACCCTCTCCGGAATGGATTTCCTCCAGC
>JBFEYJ010000122.1:0-8442 GCA_041562215.1 Thiohalomonadaceae bacterium
ATCCGCGACGCGGTCGACAATCCCCGTGAACTGGCGATGGATCTGGTCAATGCCCAGCAGGCACGTCGTGCCCTTGATTATCTGGTCGGTTTCAATCTCTCACCGCTACTGTGGAAGAAAATCCGCCGCGGCCTCTCCGCAGGGCGGGTGCAAAGTCCTGCGCTGCGCCTGATTGTCGAGCGCGAGGAGGAGATCGAACGATTCAACCCGCGGGAATACTGGACTGTCGAGGCCGATGTCAGCAGCAAGGGACAGAATTTCGGCGGCAAGCTGATCCAGTTCGAAGGCGAAAAGGTCGAGCAGTTCACCATCGATAACAGCGAGCGGGCCGATACCGTCGAGGCGGCCCTGCTCAAGGCCGCCGAGGGTCGCCTGACCGTCGACAAGGTGGTGAAGAAACAGCGCAAGCGCAACCCCTCGGCCCCGTTCACCACCTCCACCGTCCAGCAGGAGGCCTCACGCAAGCTCGGCTTCACGGCGCAGCGCACAATGCGCACCGCTCAGCAGCTTTATGAGGGGATCGATATCGGCGGCGAGACCGTCGGCCTTATCACCTACATGCGTACCGACTCGGTCAATCTGGCGCAAGAGGCGCTGGATGAGATCCGCGACTTCATCGGCCAGCGTTTCGGTAGCGACAATGTACCGGCCGAGCCGCGTGTGTTCAAAACCAAATCGAAGAATGCCCAGGAGGCGCATGAGGCTATCCGCCCAACATCCATTCTGCGCGTGCCTGAGTCCATCAAGGGTCATCTCTCCAAGGACCAGTTTCGTCTCTACGAGTTGATCTGGAAACGCACCGTAGCCTGTCAGATGGTGCACGCCACACTGGATACCGTCGCGGTGGATCTGGGTGCGGGTGAGGGCAATACCTTCCGTGCCAACGGCTCTACCATCGTCCATGCGGGTTTCATGGCGGTTTATCAGGAGAGTGTCGACGACGCCAAGGATAAGGAGGACGACAACAAGCTCTTGCCCAAGATGCTCGAAGGGGAGAAGGTTGAGCTTATCGCCCTGCGCCCCGAGCAGCACTTTACCGAGCCGCCACCGCGTTTCTCCGAGGCGAGTCTGGTCAAGACACTGGAAGAGTTCGGCATCGGTCGTCCCTCCACTTACGCTAGCATCATCTCCACCCTGCAGGCACGCGAATACGTGGAGATGGACAAGCGCCGCTTCATTCCCACCGATGTCGGTCGCGTGGTCAACAAGTTTCTGACCCAGCACTTCACCCAGTACGTTGACTATGACTTTACCGCCAAACTCGAAGATGAGCTCGATGCGGTCTCTCGCGGCGAGGAAGAGTGGGTGCCGCTGATGCACAAGTTCTGGCGCCCGTTCAAGGACCTGGTAGACGACAAGGAGCAGAGCGTTTCACGTAAGGATGTCACCCAGGAAGAGCTGGAAGAAAAGTGCCCGCAGTGCGGCAAGCCGTTGGCGATTCGACTTGGCAGACGCGGCCGCTTTATCGGCTGTACCGCTTATCCCGAATGCGACTACACCCGTAACCTTGGCGATGATGAGGAGACCAAAAGCGAGCCACAGGTGGTCGAAGGGCGCAGCTGCCCCGAGTGCGGCGAACCGCTGCTGATCAGAGAGGGGCGCTATGGCAAATTCATCGGCTGCAGCGCCTACCCGAAGTGCAAACATATCGAGCCGCTGGAGCAGCCCGCCGACACCGGCGTCACCTGTCCGCAGTGCAAGAAGGGCACACTGCTGCGCCGCAAGTCCCGCCGAGGCAAAATCTTTTTCTCCTGCTCGACCTATCCTGAGTGCGACTACGCTGTCTGGAACGAGCCGCTGGATGAGCCCTGTCCCGATTGCGGCTGGCCGATCCTCACGGTCAAGACCACCAAGCGTAAGGGGACTGAAAAGGTCTGTCCGCAAAAGGATTGCGGTTACACCGAGCCCTATGAAAAAGAGGATGAGGCCGAAGAGGCCGAGGCGGAATAGCCTGTTGCACCACCAGGCTGGTAGCAGTGCGCGGCTTTGTGGTGAAGCGTAAAAGAATTCATTAACAATAAGTTTGGAGAAGAACAGCATGAGCAAGCCCTTTGTTGCCATTCTGATGGGGTCGGACTCGGATCTGCCGACGATGCAGGCCACCTTTGAGGTGTTAAAGTCCTTAGATATTACCTATGAAGTGCGCATCCACTCCGCGCACCGTACCCCGGAAGCGACCCACGACTACGTCACTGATGCCGAGAAGCGCGGTTGTCAGGCCTTCATCTGCGCCGCCGGCCTTGCGGCCCACCTTGCCGGAGCGGTTTCCGCCATTACAGTACGTCCGGTGATCGGTGTGCCGATGGATGGTGGACCGCTTAAAGGGCAGGACGCACTGCTCTCTACCGTGCAGATGCCGGGTGGCATCCCGGTGGCCACTGTCGCCATCGGCAAGGCTGGGGCGAAGAATGCCGGTTATCTTGCCGCGCAGATCATGGCGGTTTCCGATGTCTCACTCGCGCAAAAATTGCGTGACGAGCGCGAGTCAAACAAGCAGAAGATCCTGGCGCGTAACGCCGAGGTGCAGAAGGAACTCGGCCTCGCATAAAGCACGATGAGTGCCTTTCATCTGCGTACCGCCCGCCGCATTCTGCAGGCGGGCGGTATCGTTGCCTATCCTACAGAGGCGGTCTATGGCCTCGGTTGCGATCCGTTCAATCCCTATGCCGTAATGCGACTGCTGGAACTCAAGCAACGCCCCTGGCAAAAGGGCATGATCCTCATCGCCTCCGCGTTTGAACAGCTCGAATCTTTTATATTGCCGCTGACGCCGGAGCTTGAGGAGAGAGTAAAGCCCAGCTGGCCCGGGCCGGTCACCTGGCTATTGCCTGCACACCCCGAGGTTCCCTACTGGTTGCGTGGTGAGCACCGGACATTGGCAGTCCGTGTCACGAGACACCCACTTGCTGCCTCACTTTGCGAAGTCTTCGGTGGTCCTATTGTCTCGACCAGTGCCAATCTCGCGGGACACGAACCGGCGCGCAGCCCGTTGCGGGTGCGGCGGGAACTGGGCAACCACGTGGACTATATTCTCCACGGCCCGCTCGGAGAATTGGCGCAGCCGACTGAAATCCGTGATGCCGCCAACGGACGAATCATCCGGGCCGGATAGTTTCCTGTTCACCAGGAAA
Source organism: Thiohalomonadaceae bacterium (assembly GCA_041562215.1). Lineage (GTDB taxonomy): Bacteria > Pseudomonadota > Gammaproteobacteria > Thiohalomonadales > Thiohalomonadaceae > JBFEYJ01. The sequence continues at coordinate 3,132 of JBFEYJ010000122.1, forward strand.
GAAGTGAATCACACGAAGGAAAACCGGCTTTCAGGATGGCATTTGTGGGTAGATTCAACTCAGAACATACAATCTCAGTTAACTCAGTGTCTCGATGACAAACATTAATTATCCTTCGTGCTTTTCGTGTGCGACGTGGTAAATACAGGTTATGAAACATGAGCAATGTCGATAGCGAAGCTGTAAAGTCATACCTCTTGTCACTGCAACAACGCATCGTCGATGCGCTCGAGGCGGAGGATGGCGAGGGGCGTTTTATTCGGGACGAGTGGCAACGCCCGCACGAGTCTGAAAAAGGGTTGAGTGGTGGCGGCATTGTGCGCCTCTTGAGCGAGGGGAAAGTGTTCGAGCAGGCGGGGATCAACTTCTCCCATGTACGCGGTGAAAAGCTGCCTCCATCGGCCAGTGCCCACCGCCCGGAGTTGGCTGGGCGATCGTTCCAGGCAATGGGCGTGTCACTGGTGATTCATCCGCATAACCCCTTTGTGCCCACCTCCCACGCCAACGTACGCCTGTTCGTCGCGGAAAAGGAGGGGGAAGAGCCGGTATGGTGGTTTGGCGGCGGTTTCGATCTGACGCCCTATTATCCGTTCCAGGATGACGTGATCGCCTGGCACAAAACCGCAAAGGCCGCCTGCGCACCCTTCGGCGAGGAGACCTATCCGAAATACAAAAAATGGTGTGACGAGTATTTCTATCTCAAGCACCGGGATGAGACACGCGGTGTCGGCGGTCTCTTTTTCGATGACTTGAACGAAGGGGATTTCGACACCTGCTTTGCTTTCCTGCGGAGTGTTGGCGACGCCTATATCGAAGCTTATACGCCAATCGTGGCAAAGCGGAAGGAAATGCCATACAGCGAACATGAACGTGATTTTCAGCTCTATCGTCGCGGTCGCTACGTCGAGTTCAATCTGGTGTACGATCGCGGCACGCTGTTTGGCCTGCAGTCGGGCGGGCGCACCGAGTCGATCCTGATGTCATTGCCACCACTGGTTAAGTGGCGCTACAACTGGTCACCGGAGCCGGGTACTCCCGAGGCCGAACTTTACGAACACTACCTCAAGCCCAGGGACTGGCTTGGCGAGGAGCAGGCATGAGTGAAAACACCCTTTATTGGCATGATTACGAGACCTTCGGCACCGATACGCTACGGGATCGCCCGGTACAGTTCGCCGGTGTACGCACCGATGAGGATCTGAACATCATCGGCGAGCCGTTGAATATTTTCGCGCGTCCCGCCCCCGATACATTGCCGCATCCTGTGTCGTCGCTGATCACCGGCATCACGCCGCAGGAGGCATTAGAGAAGGGGATGCCGGAAGATGAATTCATCGCCCGCATACTCAAAGAGTTGTCCGAACCGGGCACCTGTGGTGTCGGTTACAACTCGCTGCGTTTCGATGATGAGGTCACACGCCACACTCTCTACCGCAACCTCTATGAGCCCTATGGCCGCGAGTGGCAGAACGGCAACTCGCGCTGGGACATCATCGATATGGTTCGCGCTTGTCGCGACCTGCGACCGGAAGGGATCATATGGCCGCAGCGACAGGACGCCGATCGCAGCAGCTTCAAACTCGAGGAGTTGGCCGCGGCGAACGGTATTGGTCACGAGCAGGCACATGATGCCCTTTCTGATGTCTACGCCACCATTGCGTTGGCGAAATTGATCAAGGAAAACCAGCCCAAGCTCTACGATTTTTGCTACAAACTGCGGCGCAAGAAAGAGGTACTGAAATACCTCGACCTCAAAGAGATGACGCCGATCCTGCACACCTCCGGAATGTATGGTAGCGACTACGGCAACACACGGCTCGTGGTTCCGCTGGCCGCACACCCGGTGAACAAGAACAGCATCATCGTTTTCGATCTGACGCAGGACCCCTCGCTGTTGTTGGAGCTGGGGCACAAGAAATTGCGCGAGCGTCTCTACACGCCGGCCGCTGAGCTTCCAGAAGGGGTGGAGCGCCCGGCACTCAAGCAGATATTGATCAATAAATGCCCGGTGATCGCACCGCTGAACACCCTGACCGGAGAGGCAGCCAAACGCCTCAACATCGACCTGGTGCGATGCCAGCAAAATCGTCAGGCACTGATAGCGGCACGTAAAGCCATTATGGAAAAGCTGCCCAAAGTCTTTGCCCAGCAGGAGTTTGAGCCGCAGAGCGACACCGATCTGATGCTCTATGGCGGGGGCTTCTTCAGCGACAGCGACAAACGCAAAATGCAACAGGTGCATGAGACCGCACCCGATGAGCTTGGCGGCCAGACCTGGGTGTTCGAGGACAAGCGTTTACCGGAAATGCTGTTTCGCTATCGCGCACGCAACTACCCCGAGACCCTCAGCCCCGAGGAACAGGCGCTGTGGCTGGAACACTGCCGCCACCGCCTGCTTGAAGGCGAAGCGGGCAACCGCACCTTCACGGAATTCTTCACCGAGATTGAACGGCTAAGAAGTGAGGAGACGCCGGATGAACGAGGGGCGAAGATCCTTGCCGAGGTGGAGACTTTCGGCCGTGAGTTGCAGGCCTATATCGGCAGTTGATATTACGCCAAGGAAGTGATGGATGCAGTGACACCGGGTCACGCCGCAACAGGTAGAATCGTGGATTTCCTGATGAATAACTCATTGTTTATGAAGCCACCATGCTGATCCGCGAAGAGCGACCGGAGGATCTTGCGGCGATCCATCGCCTAAATGTCGCCGCATTCGACACCGAGGCCGAAGCCAACCTGGTTGACGCCCTGCGCAAGCAGGGAGCGGTCATCGCTTCACTGGTGGCTCAAGAAGATGGGCGGATCGTCGGCCATATCCTCTTTTCACCGCTAACGCTCCTGCCGCCCGCCGGCGTCAAACTGGCCGGTTTAGCCCCGATGGCAGTGCTTCCTGAATATCAGCGGCAGGGTATCGGCTCTTCACTGGTGGAGTCGGGGGATCACCGCCTGCCGCCGACATGGCTGTGATGGGATCGTTATCCTCGGCCACCCGCATTTCTATCCGCGATTCGGATTCGTGCCCGCCTCGCATTTCGCGTTACGGTCGGAATACGATGTACCCGATGAGGTATTTATGGCTTTGGAGCTTAAGCCGGGCTCTCTGACGCAGCTGGATTCCCTGGTGCAGTACCATCCCACCTTTAAGAACGGATGACATAGAAGGGTGTCTTTAAAGCGAACCGACACCTCTGCGACAAGAATACCTAACTCAACCACATCACATGTTAATTCACTGTGGTGAGAAATAAACCGCATTGGACCAGAGCGATAACGACAGCAAAGTCCGGCCACCATCCATGGGACGGAATGATATATTCAGGTGCTAGCTCATGCATCCCGGGTGGTTGTCTCCCATGTTTGGCATTACCATGAAAGCTGGCAGCAATGAATTTAGCTCATCCGTTTGGTAATTCGAACAATGGGTGATAAATATCAGGTGTTATTTTAAGGAAGGTTGACCATGCTCGGCATCGCTACGCTGATCTTTATAATTATTTTAAGTTTCAAGCTCTTCATTGCCATGAACAGGCACTATGAAGTTATGGTGAATAATGGGGTAGCCCCACTCAAAGTCAGAGCGGTGCAAATATCGCCATTGCTTTATATACCCGCGCTAGCAGCCTTGGTCTTGCCTATATCATGGCTCGGCGGCCTGTTGCTAATTCCTTTTGGCTTCCTGCTATTGGTTCCGGGGATTACGCTGGGTAAGAAATATTCGAAGATGTTTGAATGCTCTGGAACTGATGTGGGTGTGGCAGCAGGCCGAACCATGTCAAACATCATGTGGCTTGGTATTGGTGTCATAGTGTTCATTCTGGGAAATTCAGTAATCTCATTCTTGATTTAATGACATCGCCTCCAGGCGATTGTCGGGCAGCTCAGCACATTGAGCCTGAGGGGGAATCAAAGGGGCACAGTTGTTGAAAAACAAGGAATATAAGATTCAAGTGCTGACTCCTTGGATCTCCTCCCGGACGGCAGACACTGAACAGGCTTCGGCGTTGATGCGGGTGAGTAACCGCCATGCACATGGATCCTCTGCAACGATCCTTGCATGATGGAAAGCCCAGAGGATTGTTATAAACCAACCAAGTACGGTAATTATTGCAGGAAACACTATGCGAGCCAGCTCCCAGTTTCCTGCATGCATGACCAGATCGCCGGAATAGAATACAAAGTTGCCAAGAAGTGCTACCAAGCCTAGCGCAACAACACCAGCTGCATACCCTAACCATGTGTGTCTCATTAGTCCTTCCTTAATTACATGTCGCTAATTTATCCAGTGACAGAATATTGCTGTACTTTTATTGATTCCGATAAGAGGGTGCTAACCTTTAGCTCAAGACAAGTAAGTAAGGACTTGAGTTTGGTGTGATGCAATATCAATAAATTTAGATATCATCATTGGTATAAGTGAAATTCCCTTTGCGGTTCACAAGCGGGTCGTTGCGCTGGATGAGCGTTAGTTCCATTGAGAAGCCGTCACATTTATTTGCTGCATTCATTAATGATTTCAATTAGATCGGTTTCGCCGAAATCAATGCCAAATTGGGAAAGAAGCGTGGTTACTTGGCCTCTATGATGAACTTGGTGCAAAAACAGGTGACTCATTAAACTCGATAATGGTTTTCTGTATACTTTTCCTGCCATGTTTGAATAGCTAATGCAGCTATTTACATCGTCTTCAGTTAAGCTTCTAACCCAGTTGATAATGGCGACATCAATTATTTCACGTACTTGCGTTAACTTATCGAAATCCGTAAATAATATTGTATCGAGTGATTTTGGCCTATCCAACTCAAGTATGCATGTCAATGAGTCAGCGCTTGACGGGTGATCTGCAAACCTCTTCAGCCAAATAATATCACCCACCAATAGGTGATTAAGTGTACCTAGCACAGATTTGAAGAAAGCACCCTTGTCTTTGCAAAGATCAACCTTTGTGAGCGTTGCGGCAGCTTCATATTGCCGCTTATTCATTAAGTGATTGTATTGAGCCAATAAATTGAATTGATTGATTGCGGACAAGACAGATGTTCCTTTATTCGATACGTAACAGGCTTGGGTGGCTGATTTATTCAAGGGCCCGGTGATAATTAGTGATTATAGGGAACCTCATTTGTCACTGACCCGCTTTAATGATTCCTTTCCAGGAACAGTGGGTGGGGCTTTGATGGCGTTTAGAACGCGTTCTTTGACGTTCTTATTGCCGCGAGCATTGCTCACACTTAGGTTCACCTTAGCTAGGTCGATGACATCATGGACCGGCCTCTCTAACTCAGAGAGAGATTCTATTCTGAATCAAGCTCTC
>JBFEYJ010000123.1:0-8441 GCA_041562215.1 Thiohalomonadaceae bacterium
CTCTGACAGCAGCATGATGTAGCGTTGTTCAATCTCACCAGCGCTGATCGTGGTATCGGCAGCTACGTAATAGGCATTCAGTTCCAGCGCATCAGCACCGGCCTCGGCCAGCAGTTTGCCGTTTTCCACCCAGCCATCGAGCGAGACACCGTTGAGGCTGGCGATCACCGGGATCGACAGGCTCTCCTTGAGTCGGCGGAGCTGCTCCAGGTAGGCGTCCAGCCCGCTGCCGGGTTCGGCGTGTACCGGAAGAAAGGTTTCCGCCTCGCTGTAGCCGACCTCTTGTTGCTCCAGGAAGGCGGCCTGTTGCATCTGCTCGTGGAGTTCCTCCTCGAACAGCGAGTACATTACCAGGGCGGAGGCACCGGCATCCTCCAGGGCACGGGCGCTGTCCAGGCTGCGGCTGAGCGGGGAAGCCGACGGGACGACCGGGTTTTTCAGTTCCAGGCCGAGATAATGGGTGCGCAGGTCAACAGTCATGACTCCTTGTCCTCCCCGGTTTCGGGTTTCTCATAGCTTAGTGCAGCCAATTGCTCATAGTGGCGGAAATGGGCGATCGCCTCCTCCTGCGAATCATGCAGGAACTTCTCGGCACTCTCCGGATGGCTGCGCCAGAGCATGTTGAAGCGGGTCTCGTTGGAGACGAAATCCCGGTAGCCGATGGAGGGCGCCTTGGAGTCAAGCTGTAGCGGGTTTTCTCCCAGGTCGAGGCGCCGTGGGTCGTAGCGGAACAGCGGCCAATGGCCGCTGCGCACCGCCAGATCCTGCATCTCGTGGTTGTGGGCCAGATCATTGCCCCAGGCGATACAGGGGGAGTAGGCGATGATGATCGAGGGGCCGTCATAGGATTCAGCCTCGAGGAAGGCACGGAGGGTCTGGATGTCCTCGCCGCCGTACGCCACCTGAGCGACGTAAACGTTCTCGTAGCTCATGGCGATCATTGCCAGGTCTTTCTTTGCCGTGGGTTTGCCGCCGGCGGAAAACTTGGCCACCGCACCGCGCGGTGTCGCTTTGGAGGTCTGCCCCCCAGTGTTGGAATAGACCTCGGTGTCGAGCACCAAAATGTTAACATTACGGCCGGTGGCAAGCACATGGTCCAGGCCGCCGAAACCGATGTCGTAGGCCCAGCCGTCACCGCCGATGATCCAGACGCTCTTCTTCACTAACTGGTCGGCCAGGGTTTCCAGGCGTCGGGCCTCCGGCTTGTCGATCTTCTTGATGATCTGCAGTAATTCGGCCACTCGCTCCCGCTGGTCGTGGATGCCTGCCTCACCGCTTTGATCGGCATTAAGCAGGGCCTCAACCCGCTCCTCGCCGATTTCGGCGCGAAGGCTCTGTAACAGCTCTCGGGCCAACTCGGTCTGCTTGTCCACTGCCAGGCGCATGCCGAGGCCGAATTCGGCATTGTCCTCGAACAGGGAGTTATTCCAGGCCGGGCCGCGTCCCTCGGCATTGCGCGCCCAAGGAGTGGTGGGCAGGTTACCGCCGTAGATGGAAGAGCAGCCGGTGGCGTTGGCCACCATCATACGGTCGCCGAATAGCTGACTGGCGAGCTTGAGGTAGGGCGTTTCGCCACAGCCAGCGCAGGCACCTGAGAACTCAAACAGCGGCTGGGTCACCATGACCTCTTTAATGACATTCGGCCGTAGTTGGCGGCGGTCGAACTCGGGCAGACTGAGGAAGAACTCCCAGTTGCGCCGCTCCTGCTCTCGCACGGGTGGCTGCGCCACCATGTTGAGGGCTCGCCGTCCCGGGTTCTCCTTGTCCTTGGCCGGACAGATATCGACGCAGAGGGTGCAGCCGGTGCAGTCTTCGGGCGAGACCTGATAGCTGATATGCCAGCCCTCGGGAAACTCCTTGCCTTTGACCAGCACGTGTTTGAAGGTTTCGGGGGCCTTCTCCGCCAGAGCAGGATCGAATACCTTGCTGCGGATCACCCCATGTGGGCAGACAAAGGGACACTTACCACAGTGAATGCACAGGTTTTCATCCCACTCAGGGATCTCCAGGGCGATGTTGCGCTTTTCCCATTGGCTGGTGCCGCTGGGGTAGGTGCCGTCGGCGGGCAGCAGGCTGACCGGTAATGCATCACCACGACCGGCGATGATTTGCGCGGTGACCTCCTGAACAAACTTTGGCGCGGTTTCGGCCACCACAGGTGGGCGTTCAAACGTGCTATCGGCGGCGGTCGGGATTGTTACTTGATGCAGATTGGCGAGCGAGGCGTCAATCGCCTTGAAATTCATCTCCACCAGTTGCTTGCCCTTCTTGCCGTAAGTCTTCTCCACCGCCTGTTTGATCGCGTCTATCGCCTGTGCCTGCGGCAGGATACCGGAGATGGCAAAAAAGCAGGTTTGCATCACGGTGTTGATGCGCTGGCCCATGCCCGATTCGTCGGCAACCTGATAGGCATCGATGACATAGAATTTGAGGCCCTTGTCTATGATTTGCTGTTGCATCTTGCGAGGCAGGCTGTCCCAGGCCTTATCGCTGGGTGCGGTGGTATTGAGCAGAAACACGCCCCCGGATTGCGCCTTGTCGAGCATGTCGTAACGCTCGAGAAACACACTCTGATGGCAGGCGACAAAGTGAGCCTCGTTGTCGCCGATGAGGTAGGTGGAGTGGATAGGAGCCTTACCGAAGCGCAGATGTGAGACGGTAACCGCGCCGGACTTTTTCGAGTCGTAGACGAAATACCCCTGGGCGTAGAGGTCGGTGTATTCACCGATAATCTTGATCGAGTTCTTGTTGGCACTGACGGTGCCGTCGGAGCCCAGGCCGTAGAACAGGGCACTGACCGCTTTTCTTGAGGCGTCGGTACGAAAGCCACTATCCCAGGGCAGGCTGGTCTGGCTGAGGTCGTCGTGGATGCCGATGGTGAATCCGTTCTTTGGTTTGGTGACCCTCAATTCATCGAACACGGCATTGACCATGCCAGGATTGAATTCCTTGGAGGAGAGACCGTAGCGCCCCCCAATGACCCGGGGCATGGAAGTGCAAGGCGCCTCGCCCGATGCGATGCCTTGTGCCAGCGCCGTGAGCACATCTTTGTACAGCGGCTCACCATCGGCACCGGGTTCCTTGGTTCTGTCCAGTACGGCAATGGCATTGACCGTTGAAGGCAGGGCGGCGATGAAGCTTGAGGCGTCGAAGGGGCGGTAGAGCCGCACCTTCAGCAGGCCGACCTTTTCACCCTGGGCCGTGAGGTGATCGACCGTCTCTTGGGCGGTTTCCGCGCCCGACCCCATAAGGATGAGGACGCGATCGGCATCCTCAGCACCATAATAGTCGTAGAGCCTATACTGGCGGCCCGTTAGTTCGGCAAAGCGGTTCATACACTGCTGCACAATCCCCGGCATGGCCTTGTAGTAGGGATTGACGCTCTCGCGGGCCTGGAAATAGACATCGGGGTTTTGCGATGTGCCGCGGATCACTGGATGCTCAGGGTTGAGCCCGCGTCCGCGGTTCGCATCGACCAGCTTGTCATCGATCATTACCCGCAAGGTATCGCTGTCGACCTCTTCGATCTTGTCGATCTCGTGGGAGGTGCGAAAACCGTCGAAGATGTGCAGCATCGGCACTCGCCCCTCAAGGGTCGCCGCCTGGGCGATAAGCGCCATGTCCATCACCTCCTGCACCGAGTTGGAAAAGAGCATCGCGAAACCGGTGGCGCGGGCCGCCATCACATCGCTGTGATCGCCGAAGATAGAGAGGGCTTGCGCAGCCAGCGAACGGGAGGCGATGTGGAATACCGTGGGGGTCAATTCACCGGCGATCTTGTACATGTTGGGCAGCATCAGCAGCAGCCCCTGGGAGGCAGTGAAGGTGGTGGTCAGGGCGCCGCTCTGCAGTGAGCCGTGTATGGCGCCCGCAGCGCCGCCCTCGCTCTGCATTTCAATGATTTGCGGTACGCTGTTCCAGAGATTTTTCCTGCCCTGCGCCGACCAGGCATCCGCATGTTCACCCATGGGGGAGGCGGGTGTGATCGGGTAGATGGCGATGACCTCGTTGCATTGATAAGCGATACGGGCGGCGGCTTCGTTGCCGTCAACGGTGATCATGCGACGTTTCATGCGGACTCCCTATACCGGACGGGCGTTTTAATTTTCCTCTTCACACCATAGCGCTCAAGCAATACCGAGACAAGCAGGCCGGGAAAGTCTGAAGTCCTAAGTCGGGATGTAAAAGCGGCCTTCAGCTGAGAAAGAGCAGAGATGTTTTATGTTTCTCGCGAGTAGCCTCATGAATCAGCGGTGAGGTGTGAACTGAGCATCGCACCCCGGTGTTGAGATCGGGAGTCGTAAAGGGGGAGCGTTGTGCAACGATTGACTGAAACCTGCGTGTGGGAACTGTCGGCTTACTTCATGCGGTGGTAGGATGCCGGACATTATGGTTTTTTACTGGTAGGGATCTCCCTTTTAAGATGAACGCTGTTTTCTTTGCCATTGTGTTGAGCGCCTTTGTCGTGGCTGCCTGGAAGCAGCTCGGCGGCGCTGCCGGCGATCTCTCGCCGATGAATGCACTTTCAACAGCAATGGTCGAATCTGCAAGCGGCGCGGTAGAGCTGGCTATCGGCCTGGTCGGGGTGATGACCCTGTTCCTGGGGCTGATGAAGGTGGCAGAGGCCGGCGGGATGCTGACTATCCTTGCCCGACTGATCCGGCCGTTGATGGTTCGGCTGTTTCCCGATGTACCCCCGGAGCATCCGGCGATGGGCGCGATGATCCTGAATATCTCTGCCAACGCCCTGGGACTGGGTAATGCCGCCACCCCTTTCGGGATCCGAGCGATGCAGGAGCTCAACCGACTCAACCGCCATCCCGGAACGGCCAGTAATGCGATGGTGCTGTTTCTTGCTATCAACACCTCCAGTGTGACGTTGTTGCCGACCGGTGTGATCGCGCTACGCGCCTCGGCCGGTTCGCTCGATCCGGCGGCGATCCTGCCGACCACCCTGTTTGCGACGGCCTGCTCCACCATCATTGCGATTGTTGCGGCGCTGTTCTATCGGCGCTTTTTTCCGCTTGGTCATCCGTCAACAGAGCATGTGTCAACGGCGGAGGCGGACTCGGTGCCGGTGGAAGAGCAGGGGGCGTATCCACTCTGGGTCTCTTTTCTTGCCCTTGGACTGCTGGTGGCGCTGATCCCTGTCACCGTGCTTTACGGCAAGGTTATCGCCCCCTGGATCCTGCCTGGCCTGATGGTTGGCTTCCTCGCCTTTGGCATGCTGCGCCGGGTACCGATCTACGAGAGTTTCGTCGAGGGGGCAAAGGACGGTTTTCAGGTGGCGTTGCGCATTATCCCCTATCTGGTGGCGATCCTGGTGGCGGTGGGGATGTTTCGCGCCAGCGGTGCCCTGGAGATGCTGGTGCATGCCCTTGGCCAGTGGACATCACCGCTTGGCATGCCGCCAGAGGCGCTACCGATGGCCCTGTTGCGGCCCCTGTCCGGCTCAGGTGCCTACGGCGTAATGGCTTCCATCATCAACGACCCGGCGATTGGTCCTGACAGTTACACCGGTTACCTTGTCTCCACCCTGCAGGGCTCGACCGAGACCACCTTTTACGTACTCGCGGTCTATTTTGGGGCCGTGCAGATCAAGCGTATCCGCCACGCCTTGTGGACTGCGCTGAGCGCCGATGTGGTTGCCATCATCGCTGCCGTTGTTGCCGTTTCGTTCCTTTTCAGCCTTTAAGCGGAAAATCGTATGAGTGAGACAGCACAGCTGCTCGTTCCAGTGGTTCAGACGATACCCGAGCTTGCCGAAGCGGCTCAGGCCATCGCCAATCGCTGGGGGCTGCCCTACGCTGAACACTCCTCGGCGTTATTCCAGTTGCGACTGACTGAGGAGCGACTTGAGCTGGTCCAGACCGGCGAGAATGCACCGGGTGCCGTCTATGTCGATTTTGTCTCAGGCGCTGTTGTCCATCGGCGTCGCTTCGGTGGTGGGCGCGGCCAGAGCATTGCCAAAGCGGTAGGGCTCAAGAGTGGTGCGACACCGACGGTATTGGATGCCACTGGTGGACTGGGGAGGGATGCTTTTGTGCTTGCCTCACTGGGCTGTTGTGTGACCTTGTTGGAGCGCTCGCCGGTGGTGGCTGCATTGCTTGAGGATGGCATCAGGCGAGCAATGGGGGATCCGGAGATCGGGTTCTGGGTTGCCGAGCGGCTGTCGCTTATCCATACCGATGCAGTGAAATGGATGGAGGGGCTCGCTGAGGAGGAGTTTCCGGATGTTGTCACACTCGACCCGATGTTCCCTCACCGGCGCAAGAGCGCGCAGGTGAAAAAGGAGATGGCTCTTTTTCAGCAGCTGCTTGGTAGCGATGAGGATGCCGATCGCTTGTTGCCGGCGGCGTTGAGAGTGGCAAGGAAGCGGGTAGTGGTCAAGCGGCCCGATTATGCACCGGTGCTGGGTGATGTGAAACCGACGATGGCAATCATTACCAAGAAGCATCGCTTCGATGTCTACGTTAAGGCGGAGTCGAGATTCGAGGGAAAGAGTTGAGTTGTATTAGTTCATATCCAATCTGACACATTGCATTCATTTTCCAACAATCTGAGACTTGAGCAAGCACCCTTCCTCGCCCTCTTCACTTTCTCATTTGTCACCACCCGAATGGAAAATATACTCTCCTTAAACCCGTATTCAGGGCTGTTACCTATTCCACGATAAAGACTTTGTCACCTACCTCCATCAGCTTGTAGATTTTTTCCATGTCGCCATTGGCCGTGCGCACACAGCCGTGGGAGACCCTTTTACCCAGGCTGTTCGTATTGCTGGTGCCATGGATGGCATAGCTCTTCCCGATGTTCAGGGCGTAGGTGCCGATGGGGCCGCGATAGCAGCGCTCACCTCGCTCGATGTCCCTGGCATACTCCTTTTCCATGCTTTCGGGGATGCACCACTCGATCCCTTCCGGATCATGGATTTTCCAGCGCACCTGATACTCACCGGGCTCGGTGTAGTAGCAGCGTCCCCCTTTCTCCTTCGATAGGCAGCGGTCCATGCCCAATGCCACCGTGCTCTTGAAGATGACGGCCTTTTTCTTTTGTTTCTCCTCGACCACCCTCAGCTCGAAATTGTTCTTGTCCACCTCAATGTAACTGACGATATTCGCAGGACGGGAAGAGGCCGGGGCGTGATTTTTTGGCTGGAAGGTGGAGACGTAGTGTCGATCAATCCACATTGGGTGGGCACTCGGCTGCCACTTGTCACCCGGGAAATATCCGGTGACGCGGATCCATTTTCCATCTGCTACATTTGAGGTGAAACGGGTATCGCTGTCCCAAATGTCGACGATACGACCATCCGGCGCATCACGAACCACAGCGATAGTGGTGAGGGTAAAGGTCTTTGCTGTTGGGAGGTGACTATCTTTCCCTGAGTTGTTGACCGATGCCTCAGTATGCAGCGAAAACAGTATGAGCAGCATCGTAAGTGACGGGCGTATGCATTCCATTGTTTTATTGGTGTTTTTGTCAGTTAAGCGACCATTAGTCTAGCAAGCTAAGAGTCAAGTTCAAGTCGTTGATTTACACGAGGAACTCGTTTCCGACAGAGCCAACGAGGAGGAATACCATGAGTGATGTTGCCACGTTGCTGGCTGATGAAGCTGAGGACTTGCTCGGTCATACCTGCAAGGGGATCCCTAAATCGATGTTGCATTTACCCGGAGAAGACTATGTCAGCCGGGTGATGGCGGAGAAAGATCGCAGCCCGGCAGTGTTGCGTAATATGCAGTTGTTGTTCAACACCGGACGTTTGGCGGGTAGCGGGTATCTTTCCATTCTGCCGGTGGATCAGGGCGTGGAACATTCGGCCGGGGCTTCGTTCGCCCCGAATCCCATCTTTTTCGACCCAGGCAGTATTTGCGAACTGGCCGTCGAGGGAGGCTGCAACGCCGTTGCCTCGACGCTGGGCGTGCTAGGTTCCGTTGCCAGGCGCTATGCCCACCGTATCCCGTTTATCGCCAAGATCAATCACAATGAACTGCTGACCTATCCGAATATCTACGACCAGACCCTGTTCGGTTCGGTCGATGAGGCCTTCGATCTGGGTGCGGTGGCGGTGGGCGCAACTATCTATTTCGGCTCTGAAGAGTCGCGGCGGCAGATTCAGGAGGTCAGTGAAGCATTTACCTACGCACATGAACTGGGTATGGTCACGGTCCTATGGGCTTACCTGCGAAATAGCGCCTTCAAGCATGAAGGGGTCGATTACCACACCAGTGCGGACCTGACCGGCCAGGGTAACCACTTGGCGGCGACCCTGAATGCCGACATCATCAAGCAGAAACAGGCAATGAACAATGGCGGCTACAATGCTATCGGTTTCGGCAAAACTCATCCCAAGGTTTATGACGAACTGACCTCGGAGCACCCCATTGACCTGGTGCGCTATCAAGTCGCTAACTGCTATATGGGGCGGGTGGGGATGA
>JBFEYJ010000124.1:0-8396 GCA_041562215.1 Thiohalomonadaceae bacterium
TGAGCAGGGCGTACTCTGCTGCCCCGGTGGGTGCCCCCACGGTGATGTTATAGGAGGTGTCGCCATCCAGCTCGGCATCGTCCTGGCCGTTCACTGTCACGGTTTGCGGTGTGTTCCAGTTTGCTGAAGTGAAGGTCAGGTCAAGCGAAGCGGCGGGTGTTGCGGAGAAACTGGATACGAGTCCTTCCGTTACGTCCGGGCTGGTAACAGGGATGACAACATCCGCGGTTGGCTGGGTGTTCAGCACGACGGTGAAATCAGCGTTTTGTCCCCACTCCGTCGTCGAGACCTCACTCTTGCTGAGTGTGAAACCAGCCGTGTCGTTGTCGGCATTGGTTACTGATATCGTATCGCCGATGAGGCCGTTGTATCCCAAATCGGCGGTGCTTACAGAGGGACCTACTGTGATATCGTAGGTCTGGTTGCCATCGGCCACGATATCGTCGACGTCATAAATGTAAACGGTTTGAGAGTATTTCGAAGTAAACGTTAAGGTCATTTCGGTGATGATTTCGGATGAGCTGAAAGATCCCTCCGTTGCATCACTGATGGTGAGCGGGATCTCTACAGTACCGTCCGGTGTGAGGTTAAGACTGACAGAAAATGACCGAGAGTAACCATTTTCGGTTGTGGAGAGGCTCGTGGTCGACACTGTAATGCCTTTAACATCCGTGTCCTCATTGGTTACCGAGACGCTTGGCATGGCGACGTCAAAATAATTTTCATCCATCGACCAGACCCAGCTAGAGGCGACACTGTAAGTCTGATTGCCATCTGCCACAGAATCAGCCTGGCCTTGAACGTGAATCGTTTGAGGAACATTCCAATTGTCAGGGGTGAAGGTCAGGTACGCGTAAGTACCCCAATAGTCGTATATGGAGTCAGTCTTTATCAGACCTTCGCTCGTATCCTGTGACTGGAAGTCTACTTCGACATCACTGGTAGGTTGTGTGTTGAGCGTGACAGTGAAGCTGGCCTCGGTAGCGTCCTCTGTCGTGGAGAGCGTCGTCGCGGATACGGCGATACCTGGTGCCGGGGGGGCGGAACTGCTTCCCCCGCCGCCGCCGCTGCAGGCTGTGAGGCTCAAAACGAGGAAGGTCGCGATAGAAGGAACGACTATGTCCTTGATTTTCATTATTGTTACTCTCCTGAATTATGGCGACGCCCGATCGGGGCGTTGTGTCCATCATTGTTGTTTCTGTTATTTGCACAAAATACGACATGTGTAACAAAAAACGCGTGACCTGAGTCACGTTCTGGGGAGAGGGTGATTGGTGGAGCCCGGATTAGCTGTTCCGGGAGGTCATGTCATTAATGATGAAGGCAAAGAAAACGCCTGACCTGTTCGACACCCACAAGGCCTTCTTCTTCGATGACTTGCAGCGGGGTGCGGTTATCAAAAGCTTTGTTGGCGGTAGTAGGCCACAATTCGGCCAGTTGGGGATTATGGGGAAAGAGGTTCTCCAGGGTCTGCTGGATATCCTGTAGCGCGGGGATCGCGCCCTCGCCAAGTTCGAGCAGGGAGCTATGCTGCCGCTCATTGAGTCGCCATAACTCGGCAAGTCGATCCAGATACCGGTCGGGGCGTAAGCGGGTCATTTATCTTCCTCCCTGGATGGCGGGTGCCATGTATGGCTAACTGTAGCAGGGATGAGGGCATAAAGTCACATGGCGAAGCACCTATCGAGAACTGCCGGGGAAGGCCACCTATCCGGGGAGTTGTCATGGAGGTCGGTGGAAGTGAGGGGCCTGTTAAAGAAATAGCGGTTGCGTTGCTCCGACAGATGGTATCCAATTCGCTGCCTAACCGTTATGACCCCCTGCAGGAATAAAACCATGTCCACCGACCTTGATACCTCTTTGAATGAATCCGAATTGGGCGAACTGGATGAGTTTCTCCTTTCAGACGCCTGCGATGAGGATGCCTTGTCGATTGATGAGGCACACGGTTACCTTACCGCGCTTGTGGTGACACCTAACCCGCCTGACGATGAGCTTTGGCATACGGCGATCTGGGGCCAGCCTTCCTTTGCCGATGAGCAGCAGAGGCAGCGGATGACCTCCTTGTTGCAACGCCTGTATGACGAGGTTGCCACCACCCTGCAGGCCCGCCTCGACTTCGAACCACTGGTCATCGAAACCGAAGAGGACGGTGAAATTTTGGAGGCCTATGAGGGGTGGTGTTTCGGTTTCATGCTTGGTGTAGAGCAGCAACAGCCTCTGTGGGATGAGCTGCCGCAAAACGAGCAGAGTCTGGTTGCGCCGATGGCGCAACTGGCTCTGCTCTACAGTGATGAAGAGACTGAAATGGATGACGATGAGTACGATGACTGGGTGGAGCTCCTGCCCGGTGCTGTGATGGGGCTCTACGCGTACTGGCACTAAGAGACTGAGTCGAGGGGAAAGATTCCAGGGTGTGAGCGAGATGCTCACATCTTTTTCTCGCACTTTGACCCTCGGCTTTACCTGTTACCCCTTGTCTCTGTTTGCGGGTGCTATATACCTAGAAGATGGTTACCCGTGAAAGGTCTCTCTACATGCCCGTCCCCCGGGTTGGAATGGCGCGGCGCAGCATCCTCCTGCTGGTCGCGTTGTTCCTGTCGCTGAGTGCTTGCACCTTTAGTTTCACCTATCGCCAACTGGACTGGCTGATCCCCTGGCACCTTAGTGATTATGTCAGTTTCGATAGCACACAGCGCAGTGAGCTCGAGCAACGGCTGGTCGAGAAGCTTGAGTGGCATTGCAGCACGCAACTTGGGGAGTATGCCGAGTGGTTTCGTGATATGCATGTTGAACCCCATCCAGTCACCCGGGAGGATTTAGAGCGTCATTACCAGCGCAGCCTTGCCTTCTGGACGCAGCTGATGGAACAGATCACTCCGGACATTGTGGTATTGCTGTTCTCTGCCAAGGATATGCAGGTGAATGAGTTGATGAGCAATATCGAACGGCGCAACCGTGAGCTTGAAAAGCGTTACGTTACGGCCGGTTGGAAAAAGATCAAGCAACGGCGCATTGACCGTATGGAGGAGATTCTGCGCCGCTGGATCGGCCCCTTGACCGGGAAACAGCAAGAGGTGCTTAAGCGCTGGTCAGAGGATTTGGGGCAAAGTGGAGGTGCGTGGATTGAGAGCCGCCGTCGCTGGCAGCGAGCCTTGCGGGAATCATTCGCTTTGCGCGCCGATCGTGAGCGATTTGCCAAACGGATCCATACCTTGTTCGTCGAGCCCCGTCAGCTCTGGCCGGAGAGTTACCGTAAGGAGTATGCGCGCCTGCGTGAGCGCACTCTGGTGATGCTGGCGGAGATCTCTGTCGCCGAGACCCCGGGGCAGGTGCGTCATTTTCGCAATCAACTGCTTTCCTGGGCGGAAGATTTTGAACACCTCACCTGTGCTTCCCCGGAATTAACTTCAGAGCCCAGTGGTCAGGTCGCCAGACCTCAGGAGTAAGGAGCAAACAATCAGCGAGTTGCACGGCGAATGGCGTATAATTCATCAGGATCCCCATTATTCAATCACAATAGCCCGGCCTCTACGGGCCTGCCTTAACCATAGGTCACACCATGTCTGCAGAAGAAGTCATCAGTTTTGCCCAACTGGCGCTGACCGCGCCGATCCTTCAGGCGATCGGGGAGGCCGGTTATGAGGCCCCTTCGCCGATCCAGGCCGAGAGTATTCCGCCATTGCTGCAAGGGCGCGATCTGCTGGGGATGGCCCAGACGGGTACCGGCAAGACCGCGGCTTTTGCCTTGCCGCTGCTCAGCCGACTCGATCTGAGCCTGGCACAACCGCAAATTCTAGTGCTTGCACCGACCCGTGAGCTGGCGATCCAGGTGGCTGAGGCGATGCAGACCTATGCCCGCCACCTGCCGGGTTTTCATATTCTGCCGGTCTATGGCGGTCAGGCAATGGATGTTCAGTTGCGGCAGCTGCGTCGGGGGGTGCACGTGGTTGTCGGCACACCCGGGCGGGTGCAGGATCATTTGCGCCGCGGCACGCTCAAGCTCGACGGCCTCAAGGCGGTGGTGCTCGATGAGGCCGACGAGATGCTGCGCATGGGCTTTATCGATGATGTAGAACAGATCCTTCAACACACTCCGCCCGAGCGCCAGGTGGCCCTGTTCTCTGCCACCATGCCGGAGGTGATCCGCCGAGTGGCGCGCACCCACCTCAAGGATCCGGTGGAGATCCGTATCAAGACCAAAACCACCACGGTTTCGACCATCACCCAGCGATACTGGCAGGTCAGCGGTCTGCACAAACTTGACGCCCTGACCCGCATCCTGGAGGTGGAGGAGTTCGATGGCCTCATCATTTTCGTGCGCACAAAAACGGCGACTCTGGAGCTGGCGGAGAAGCTCGAGGCTCGGGGCTATTCCAGTGCTGCGCTCAACGGCGATATGAATCAGGCGCTACGCGAAAAAACCGTCGAGAGGCTGAAGAACGGCAAGCTCGATATCGTTGTGGCTACCGACGTGGCTGCGCGCGGTCTTGACGTGGAGCGTATCAGCCACGTTGTCAACTATGACATTCCCCATGACACTGAGGCCTACGTGCATCGTATCGGCCGTACCGGTCGCGCGGGGCGCAAGGGAGAGGCGATCCTGTTCGTCGCTCCACGCGAAAAGCGCATGCTATCCGCTATCGAGAAGGCCACTCGCCAGCCGATCACGCCGATGCAGTTACCGAGTCGTGAGGATATCGCCGGGCGCCGTGTCGAGCAGTTCAAGCAGCTTATTACCGACACAATCGAGTCCGAGGAGCTGGGATTTTTTGAGGAGGTGATCGAGGGCTACCAGAGCGAGCACAACATTGGTCTGAGCGAGATCGCCGCTGCTTTGGCGTTTCTGGTCCAGCGTGAACGCCCGCTTCTGGCGCAAGCCGAGCCGGAACGGCCCCCTGTGCGCGAAACCACGGCCAGGCATGAGGGCGCTCGCGGCAAGCCTCGAGAGTCGCGCCGTGGCGAGGGACGCAGTAGCGAGCCGGAGCCCGGCATGCGTCGCTACCGAATCGAGGTCGGGCGTGAGGATGAGGTCCAGCCAAAGAATATCGTCGGCGCCATCGCCAACGAGGCGGGGCTGGAGAGCCGCCAAATCGGCCAGATCAAGCTCCATGATCACTACAGCACGGTCGATTTGCCCGTGGAGTTGCCACCGACTACGGTGAGCCACCTGCAGAAGGTCTGGGTGTGCGGTAAACCGTTGTTGCTACACCCTCTGGGCGAGGCCGCGCCGAGCTTTGCCCGCAAGGAGCGGCCTGGTCGTGCGGAACGTCCGGTTCGTAGCGACAGGCCGGTGCGGAGTGAGCAGCCTTTCAAGGGGGAGAAGGCTGCACGCAGCGAAAAAACGCTGAAGGCGAAAAAGCCTGCTGGAACAGTGGCCCCCAGCGGCAAGAAGCCGAAGAAATTCGTCAAGTCAAAGGGCGCTGACAGTTCCCGGAAACAAAAGTAGTGGTAAATACCTGAGTGACGGGATGAGCACCCATTGCCTGTGTGTTCAGTCGCCTGGAATTCAGAAGCCTATAGGATAATGTCATCGGCTTGGGCAATCGCTTTTGCGGCGACTGCTCCTGACGCCGGATGTAGGGAATGAACGCCAGTAGCGGCCGTGGGTGGTCATAAGGAAAAGGTGACCGATGCCGTTAACTTATCCCGACAGATCGGGGGGGGGCCCTCACCGATTGAAACAGTGATCGGGTGAGTGAAGATGTAACTCGCGGGCTAAAGGTCGAATGCCTGTTCGGCGTGGGTGACGGCGGTCATCGTGAAGGTCGGGAGTCCTGCTCACCACTGCAGCTGGGAACACTTAATACATGACCAGGAGGCTGATGGTGTAGAGGTTGAAGCTGTCATTATCAAATACGATGTGTTGGTAATCGAGCAGGTGCAGGGTGAGGCCGCCTGAGCCCATCACCACACCGATACCGGCCCCATAGCCGCTCCTGTCCACTTTGCCGGTCAGGTTGTAATAGTCGCCCTGTACCACACCGGCCTTGGCATGGAGCCATGAGTTTTTGGGACGAGCCATCAGGTAGAGCCCGGTTGCGGAGTACTGGATACCCCCCGCGTAATCGTTAGTTCCGTCACTGGTGAGGCTGTCGGTGAGCTGTAACTGCAGCCCCGCACTCCAGTCCTCAGACTGCAGGAATTCGTAACCGATTTGCAGATCCCAGCCTGTCTCGATGCTCTGGTTGTCGGCCATGTCGATCAAGCTCCAGCCAACGCCGACATCCAGGCTATCTGCTTGCACAGCTGTCGTGCCGAGGAACAGCCACAGCAGAAGAGCGTATCGTCCAATGGTTATTATCATTTCCTATCCTGCTCATGAATTTGTTGCGGCATTGTTACGTTAACCGTTTGGATGGAAACGGCCATGATATCTCCGCATCACCTTAAGGCAAGATCATTATTATCGTGAACGCTGGCGGGCACATGCTGAAAAGAGTTCCAAAGCAGGAAGGATAACACTCTGAGGATTGCTGTAGGCAGGGAGAAGTTCATCGGGAATGTGGTACCCGAAGAGAAAAGTCGAAGTACCTTGTCAGCCGTATTCTCTGTATTTTGTGTCCTATAAACAAAGAACCCCGCACAAGGCGGGGTTCTTTTCAGGCATAAGCGCTTAACGCTTACTGGGCAACGACGTTGCTAGCCTGCGGACCCTTGGGGCCGTTTTCGACGTCGAAGGAGACCTTCTGACCTTCGGCCAGGGTCTTGAAGCCGCCGCCCTGAATGGCGCTGAAGTGAACGAATACATCCGCACCGCCATCATCCTGAGTAATGAAACCGAAGCCTTTGGACTCGTTGAACCACTTTACAGAACCTGTTGCCATGATATGTGTACCTTTACTAATTAAACAAAATTTCGGGTGATGCTAACAGGAATTGTACTGGAATGGTTCGGGAGTAACGCAGGGGAACAACCTAAACTGCCAATGCCAAAATCTGTAGCTGCCGACACTATAGGCGATAATTTCAGTTGTGACCATAGGCTTGCATGAATTTTTCATTACCGCCACCGTCCTTCCGGCGGGGGGCAAGCTCCGATCCGTCCTACAGTCGAACCGCTGGTGCCAAACGGGGTATCATCAAGCCCATTGAAATCGCCACACGACATAACAGGATGCCTCACTACGTGCCCACTAACAGCGATGCCCTCACCCTGTTGCAAACGGTCTTTGGTTACGATGTTTTTCGCCCTTATCAGGGAGAGATCATCGACCATCTCTGCGATGGTGGCGATGCGCTGGTCCTTATGCCTACCGGCGGCGGTAAGTCGCTCTGTTACCAGATCCCGGCGATGGTGCGGCAGGGTACCGGGATTGTCGTCTCGCCCTTGATCGCCCTGATGCAGGACCAGGTGGACGCATTGCGCCAGAATGGGGTACGGGCCGCCTTTCTCAACTCCTCCCTGGCGGCGGCGGAGGCCCGGGAGGTTGAGGCGGCGTTGTTGAGTGGCGAGCTCGACATCCTGTACGTCGCCCCCGAGCGGCTGATGTTGCCGCGTACTCTGGAGCTGCTGGCTCAGGCGCGCCTGAGCCTGTTTGCTATCGATGAGGCTCATTGCGTTTCTCAGTGGGGGCACGATTTTCGCCCCGAATATATCCAGTTAAGCGTCCTGCACGAGCGCTTCCCCATGGTGCCGAGGGTGGCGCTTACCGCCACCGCCGATGCTCCTACCCGCCGCGAGATTGTCACGCGCCTGGGCTTGCAGGAGGCGAGACAGTTTATCAGCGGTTTCGACCGCCCCAATATCCGTTACCGTATCAGCGAGAGCAGCGGCAATGCGCGTGAGCAGCTGTTACGCTTTATCCGCACCGAACACGATGGGGAGGCCGGTATTGTTTACTGCCTCTCGCGCAAACGGGTCGATGAGGTGGCTGCCTGGCTTGAGGGCAAGGGGCTCAAGGCGCTGCCGTACCATGCCGGACTGCCCGCAGAGACCCGTCAGCGTCACCAGCAGCGCTTCTTGCGCGAGGAGGGGGTGATTATTGTCGCCACCATCGCCTTCGGCATGGGGATCGATAAACCGGATGTGCGTTTCGTCGCCCACCTCAACCTGCCAAAAAGTATTGAGGCCTATTACCAGGAGACCGGTCGTGCCGGCCGCGACAGCCTGCCCGCGGACGCCTGGATGGTCTATGGTTTGCAGGATGTGATCACCTTGCGTCAGATGCAGGAGTCCTCTGAAGCGGACGAGAGCCACAAGCGGGTCGAGCGGCACAAGCTCGACGCCATGCTCGGCCTGTGCGAGCTGACCGGTTGTCGCCGTCAGGCACTGCTGCGCTATTTCGATGACACGTTGCCCACTCCTTGCGGCAACTGCGATAACTGCCTTGAACCGCCGGAGACCTGGGATGCCACCGTGGCGGCACAAAAGGCGCTCTCCTGTGTGCACCGCA
>JBFEYJ010000125.1:0-8359 GCA_041562215.1 Thiohalomonadaceae bacterium
GCCGCATCAATGCCGAGGATCCGAACACCTTTATGCCCTCCCCCGGCACAATCACCCGTGTCCACATGCCTGGAGGCCCCGGCGTGCGTATCGACTCTCACGTCTACAACGGCTACAAGGTGCCGCCCTACTATGACTCAATGATCGGCAAGCTCATTACTCACGGTCCAACCCGTGAAATCGCCCTGGCACGGATGCGTACAGCGCTAAATGAAACCATCATCGACGGTATTAAGACGAACATTCCGCTCCATCAGATTCTGGTTGAAGATTCCGCCTTCCAGGCAGGTGGAACCAATATCCACTATCTGGAAAAGAAGCTCGGGCTATAGGCGGATAGAGGAAAAGGGACCAGGGATGGTGCTCACGCGACGCCCGGAGTGATTGAAACCGCCCGCTTAGCACACTTACCTCGCCACTCGAATCCAGTCTCTGCCTTTATCCTTATACACAGAGAATCTTCATGCCCTGGCTACAACTCACCTTCTACTCCACCAAAGACAAAGCCGAAACGCTTGCCGATCTCCTCTCCGAGGCAGGTGCAGCCGCTGTAACAATGCAGGACGCAGCGGACCAGCCATTGTACGAGCCACCACCAGGTGCGACCCCACTATGGCAGCTGACCAATGTGGTCGGACTGTTCGACGAGAACACCGATGGCGATGCGGTAGTCCGACAGATCAAGGCGCAGTGGCAGGAGGAATTCCCTGAGTACCGTTGCGAGGTACTGCAAGATCAGGACTGGGCGCGGGTGTGGATGGATGATTTCAAGCCGATGCGCTTTGGCCGGCGCCTGTGGATTGTCCCAAGTTGGCATGAGCCGCCTGCCGGTGACACCGTGAACATCCTGCTTGACCCGGGCCTGGCCTTTGGCACCGGCACCCATCCGACGACCAGGCTATGTCTGGAGTGGCTCGACAGCCACGATATCGAAGGCAAAACAGTGATCGATTACGGCTGTGGTTCCGGGATTCTTGCCCTGGCGGCGGCGCTACTCGGTGCAGCATCGGTGATCGGCGTCGACAACGACCCTCAAGCACTCGTTGCGACCCTGGACAATGCCCAGCGAAACGGAGTAAAGGTACAGGCCTATCTTCCCAGAGAGGCGCCAACAGAGCCTGCCGACATTCTGGTTGCCAACATTCTTGCAGGACCGCTAATTGAGCTCGCACCACATCTGGCTTCATTGGTAAGAACCCAAGGTGCCATCGTTCTCTCCGGCATCTTGCCGGAACAAGCCGGTGCGGTCTCTACAACGTACAGTGAATGGTTTACCATGCAGCCCGAGGTAACGCACGACGGCTGGATACGGCTTGAAGGTCTCAAACGCACATAATGAAGAGTTCTCAGACGTGACCTTGCGGAAAGTAAAACCGACCGGAAGGCTTGGATGTGCTGGGAAAATAGATTAATTTGTCCGAATTCAGCGAAAACATCTCACCGGCCCATATTCCTGCTTCGTTAATGTATACCCAGTGTCCAGCATGCAAGACCGTTTTCCGCCTGCACCCTGACCAGATCAATGCTGCTCAAGGGCAGGTGCGCTGCAGCCGTTGTCACACTGTTTTCAATGCCCACAACAATCTGTTCCAGAAAGCCACCCCCGATGCGGCAAAAGAGCAACCAGCCACCCCCCTCAAAGAGACAAGCACGGTAAAAGCTGAATCCGTTACAAGCGGCGCCATCGAAAGTTCAGCCCCTCAGCGTACCACCGGCGAGCACACTCGGCAGAAGGGTATGGCCAAACGCCGAGAGGCTCAAAGAGCCCCAACCCGGCCCGAGAGGAAGGAGAAAAAACAAACCTCGGCTGTAGCAAAAGAGCAACCAGCCTCCCCCCTCAAAGAGACAAGCACGGTAAAAGCTGAATCCGTTACTAGCGGCGCCATCGAAAGTTCAGACCCTCAGCGTGCCACCGGCGAGCACACTCGCCAGAAGGAAATAGTCAAACGCCGAGAGGCTCAAATAGCCCCAACCCGGCCAGAGAGGATGGAGAAAAAACAAATCGCTGCGACAGAACCGGGCGGGAGTCCCAAGGTTGGCGTATCGCCACGTTCCAGTGAACAGCCACCGTTGAATGTCTCGCCAACTGCTGTGGAGGTTTCATCCAATACAGCTACCGGAACAGCTCCCAGCGCAGCCCCCCCTGCCGTTGAGCAGACGCTGCCCCTGTTTGAGCCGGATGGGAGTCACGTCGAAACGACCATCAAAACGGCAAACCAGGGCAAGCAGCCTCGCAAGCCGAAGTCCGAATCACCTGCGAAAAAGAGTGCAGATACCCCTCCCCCCCTCTTTGAATTCAATGCGGCCATTGATGAACTCGCCAATTCCACCGATGCAGACGAGCCCTCAACCGTCAAATCATTAAGCGGCAAAAAGAAGCCCCGCCCTGCCCCACCGCAAAATGAAGAACTCGATCTTATTACCTTGAGCGAAACGCAACCTTCGGGAGAGGGCAATTCCCTGCTCTTCCACTATCTACCGGATGAGAACCTGACGGCTGAGCTCAATCCCGGGGATAGCTCATCAAAAGAGTGCAGTGCAGAGCCTGACTCCAACATCCAGGGGAAAAGCAATACACATAAAGCGACACAGGCACAGCCCGACTACACCTTACCGCTGGAACACGAGACCACCCGGAGCAGCCTTCCTGGCACCATGCTCTGGGGCATCGGCATCACACTGATGCTGGCAATGCTCGCAATGCAATATCTCTATTATCATCGAATGGCGCTTGCGCAAGAGCCTCGTTTGCGCCCGCTGCTGACGCAAATGTGCCGGATCACAACCTGTCAGTTACCGGCTCAACGGGATCTGACCGAGATCGTGCTGGGAAAGCACCTGGTCCAGATCCATCCACGCTATGTCGACAGCCTGCTCATTACCGCCACCCTGGTTAATAACGCCGACTTTGCCCAGCCCTTCCCAATAGTGGAGGTGGTAATGACCGATCTGGAACAGAAACAGGTTGCACGGCGTCGCTTCCTACCCAATGAATACCTGATCGGAAGCAGTAGCGAGGGACTCCTGGCTCCGGCAACGGAAGTCCCTCTAATGCTGGAAGTCCTCGACCCAGGCAAGAATGCGGTGGGCTTTGAGTTTAATTTTTACTGAGCTTCCTGATCATAACTTCTGTCATGTTCAGGGGACCGGAAGGGAGGAGCCGCGAGGTTCCTCGCAGCGGTGTCAGAGCGTTGGTTTGTGCTGCCCCGGGAAAAGAAGCCTGAAAGCGGGCTGTCGGCGCCTCTACCTCCACGCTACGCCTTCTCCTGAAGCATCGGCGTACCTTTCAATACCCAAACAGATGTCATTCGATAACGTTTAAACCACTCAAATCAATATGGCAGACTGGTTAAACGGTGCTTTATACCGAGGCCATAAGCCGGTATTATTACCGACCCCGGTAACACAAGCACTATACCCGCACCATGCGCATTGGACCCTATACACTACAAAATAATATGATCCTGGCCCCGATGGCCGGTGTCACCGATCGGCCATTTCGTCAGCTCTGCAAGGAGTTGGGCGCTGGTATGGCAGTGTCTGAGATGGTCTCCTCCAACTCCTTGCTGTGGGGCAGTGAAAAGACCAAACGACGCGCCAACCACGAGGGTGAAACCGAACCGCGCTCTGTCCAGATCATGGGTGCAGACCCCAACTTAATGGCCGATGCGGCCCGCTACAACGTCGACAACGGTGCACAAATCATCGATATCAACATGGGCTGCCCGGCAAAGAAGGTCTGTAACGTCATGGCCGGTTCAGCGCTGCTGCGTAATGAGTCGCTGGTCGGTGAAATCCTTGACGCTGTGGTTAGCGCCGTACCCGAGGTGCCGGTCACCCTCAAGATCCGCACCGGCTGGGACCGCGACAACAAAAATGGTGTGACCATCGGCCGCATCGCCGAGTCCGCGGGCATCCAGGCACTGGCGGTGCATGGACGCACCCGGGCTGATGCCTACACCGGCGAGGCAGAGTACGAGACCATTGCCGCCATCAAGGCGATCATTAACATTCCTGTCATCGCCAACGGCGACATCACCACCCCTGAGAAGGCACAACACGTATTAACCGTCAGCGGTGCGGACGCGGTGATGATTGGTCGTGCCGCTCAGGGCCGCCCCTGGATTTTTCGCGAGATTGGCCATTTCCTCCAGACCGGCGAGAAGCTGCCCGACCCGACCCTGGAGGAGGTTCGAGATATTCTGATCGGCCACCTGCACAATCTTTACGATTTCTATGGCGAATACACCGGCGTGCGGATGGCTCGCAAGCACATCTCCTGGTATAGCAAGGGGCAGCGCCACGGCGGTGCCTTCCGCCAGGCAGTCACACGTGTAGAGGAAGCCACTCAACAGCTCGACATGGTGCAGTCGTTCTTTGCGGAGCTAATCGATAATAGGGGGATTGCCGCATGAAAGATTCCTGCCCAAATCCACTTAATGGCTGCGTACGCAAGGCCTTGGAGAAATACTTTACCGATCTGGACGGGCATGCCTCCGGCGAACTCTATCAACTTATGCTGGGCGAGGTGGAAAAGCCACTGCTGGAAAAGGTGATGGATCACACCAAAGGCAACCAGACTCAGGCCTCGCAACTACTCGGTATCAACCGCGGCACCCTGCGTAAAAAACTCAAACAGTACGGTTTGGACAACTAAAACATTAAACGCAGAGCACGCCGAGACATTAAGAACACAAAGCAGTAAGGAAGGGCGAGTATGAAGTCAGGAGTTCGTCCCTCTATCCTGTGTGCCCTTTGCGTCTTTGCGATGAAATCTATGCTTAATTAAGGAACTGACATGAACAAGATCCAGCGCGCCCTCATCAGCGTCTCCGACAAGACCGGCATCGTTGACTTCGCCCGTGAACTCACCGGTTTCGGCGTGGAGATCCTCTCTACCGGCGGTACCGCCAAGCTGTTGGCCGACAGCGGCATCAACGTTATCGAAGTATCCGACTACACCGGCTTCCCCGAAATGATGGACGGCCGGGTCAAGACCCTTCATCCCAAAATCCATGGTGGGATCCTCGGCCGCCGCGGCATTGACGATGGGGTGATGAGCGAGCACGACATCGGCGGTATCGACCTGGTGGTAGTCAACCTCTACCCCTTCGAGCAAACTGTCGCCAAACCCGACTGCACCCTGGAGGACGCCATCGAGAACATCGACATCGGCGGCCCGACCATGATCCGTGCCGCAGCAAAGAACCACAAGGACGTCACTATCGTTGTCGACGCCGCTGACTATGGCCGCGTACTTGAGGAGATGAAGGCCAACGACGGCGCCACCACCAACCCAACCCGCTTCGATCTCGCGGTAAAGACCTACGAACACACCGCACGTTACGACGGCATGATCGCCAACCATCTCGGCAAACTTGTTGCCGGTGAGGAGAAGAGCGAGTTCCCCCGCACCTTCAACCTGCAGGTCCAGCAGGTACAGACCATGCGCTACGGCGAGAATCCGCACCAGAAAGCCGCTTTCTTCGTCGAGAAGAACGCACCTGCAGGCTCCATATCAACCGCACACCAACTCCAGGGCAAGGAGCTCTCCTACAACAACATCGGCGATACAGACGCGGCACTGGAATGCGTCAAACAATTCGGTGAGGGTCCGGCCTGTGTCATCGTCAAACATGCCAACCCCTGCGGCGTGGCCATCGGCGATTCCCTGCTCGAGGCCTACGACCGCGCCTACACCACCGACCCCGAGTCAGCCTTCGGCGGCATCATCGCCTTCAATCAGGAACTCGACGGCGAAACCGCCAAAGCTATCGTCGAACGCCAGTTCGTCGAGGTAATCATTGCCCCTAAAGTATCCCAGGCGGCAATTGACGCGGTCGGCGCCAAACAGAACGTACGCCTGCTCGAATGCGGGGACTGGAGCGAGGCGATGGATACCTTTGACTTTAAACGGGTCAACGGCGGCCTGCTGGTTCAGTCTTCCGATCTGCTGCTCTCCAATGAGATCAAGGTGGTGACCAAACGCGTCCCCACCGAGCAGGAGATGAAGGATCTGCTCTTCACCTGGCGCGTGGCCAAGTACGTCAAGTCCAATGCCATTGTCTATGGCAAAGGTAACATGACCATCGGCGTCGGCGCCGGTCAGATGAGCCGCGTCAACTCCGCACGCATCGCCGGCATCAAAGCCGAACACGCCGGTCTGGAAGTGAAGGGCTCTGTAATGGCCTCCGACGCCTTCTTCCCCTTCCGTGACGGTATCGACAATGCGGCCTCCGCAGGGGTTGTCGCCGTGATCCAGCCTGGCGGTTCAATGCGCGATGAGGAAGTGATCGCCGCCGCCGATGAGCACGGCATGGCGATGGTGTTCACCGGCATGCGTCACTTCCGCCACTAATCAGCAGTATCGGATACAACAAAAAAGGCCACAGATGTGGCCTTATTTGTTAGCACCGCCATATTCCCCGAGAATAAAATCACGGACATATCTTTTGGCTTAGCTTCCTCTGCGGTTAAGTATTTCCCTTCCCGAGTATTCAGTGGCCGTTTCCTGAAGAGTTCATTCACAACTGCGCGACTGGCCGGGCTCCCCTTGCTTGACGATTCGATAGTGATCCAGCACCTCACCCTTAGGTGTGATGAAACGTCCCTCGAGAGTATCACCCTCGATATCCAGCAACAGTGAACCCAGCTCGGATTTAGACACCGCCATCAGCGGGTGATCGAGCGGACCATTGTCGGCATAGGCCGAAGAACCAACAACGTTGTAGATGGCGCCACTGTAGGGTGTCAGCCCCGACGGTTTGCGGTAAGGGGTCTCAATACCCATCCCCTTATCCACAAACATTGAAGGTTTCAGGCTTGCGGAAGGTCCATAGTGGCAGGCAGCCAACCAAGAACGCTCGTAGACGTGACTGTGGCCGGAGAGCACCAGGTCCACCCCCGCTGACTCCAGAACGGGCAGAACATTTTCGCGCATCTCGATCATCCGTCCGTCGCCATCACCCGGGTCATCAGAATCGTGAGACCCCTTCGAGTAAGGTGCATGATGGAACACGGCGATGAGCCAAGGCTGGTTTGTGACCGCCAAATCCTGCTTGAGCCAGTTAAGCATCTCGCCATCAGGCGACCGGTCGGTAGCGTGGGAGTCGAGGAAGACGAAGTGCACCTGACCGTAGTCGAAGGAAAAAAAGTGCTCATCACCTGAGGGTACCCCTCCCGCCTCACCCTTTTCAGGAAGGGTAAATATATTGTAAAAAGCCCATCGACGCGAATCGTGGTTTCCGTGTGCCGGCCAGTAGGGCACGGTACGCAGCAAGTCGGAATAGGGCTCGAACAGGTGTTTCTGGAACTCGCTATTGCGCCCATAACTGTAGGCGTTATCGCCGGTGGTGAACCACAGATCCAGCGCCGGCAGACCGGGACGCGGGTGTTCCTCTACCCACTCCAGCATCGCCTCTTTTCCTGCCAGCGTCGTCGGTAGTGCGCGTCCGGCATCACCTTGCACCCATATGCGCACCGGTCGTTTAGCGCCCGACACAGGGGCGGTCATAAACCAGTGCTCTTCGCCACCGCCATAAGCGATTTCATCTGCACTGCCCACGGCATACCAATAACGAGTATCCGGCTCAAGGTCGATGAGGCGGATCTCATGGACCTTATTGCGACCGGACTCTTTAATCCGTGTCTCCAGCATCTGCGGGCTCTTGCCATAACGGACCACGCCGACCACCGACGCTTCACTCTGCCAGCGAATCGTGATCCCGTCTGCACTTTGCATTTGCAGATAGGGGGCACGAGCACCGCGATATGTCGCATCCTCAACATACTGCCAAGCCTGCCAGGCCACGATGGCCAGCAGCAATACCAGCAGGACCTTTGCGACGCGACGCAACCCCTGTTTTACCTTCGAAGCCAACAATATTCTCTCCCTTACCGCAGAAGTTTCGGACCTTTGCCGGCATAACTTGCCCACAGAAGGCCGTTGATTTGGCTACCGGTTAACCTTACCAGCCCGTCGCCCTATGGTACAATCGCGCCGCATTGGTTCCCAGCCACGATGAACGCACACTCCCCGGAATATACGCTTGATGAACACAATCCCACGCCTGACTCGCTTCCTCGCCCTGACCGCACTGGCCTATGTCGTGGTCTTCTTCGTCGCCCGCCTCGGTTTCTGGCTGCTCTATGACAATCCCAATGATCCACTGGGCACGGCTGACCTCCTTACGGCGCTCTATATCGGGCTCAAGTTCGACCTGCGCCTTGCCCTGCTGATCATCTTACCGATATTCCTGCTCGGCTGGACCAGGCTATTAAGTCCCTTCGACAGCACTGTCGGCCGTCGCTTCTGGCTTGTCTACCTGGTGCTGGTGACGCTGGGAGTGGTGCTGTTCTA
>JBFEYJ010000126.1:0-8274 GCA_041562215.1 Thiohalomonadaceae bacterium
ATCGGGTTCCGTACAATACGGTACAGTGCGCTGGCAGAAGGGCGTTATCACTGCTATCGAGGCCCTCGGCACGGAACGCCCTGATGCCACTTATCTCGCGCCGGGCCTCGTTGATGCCCATGTCCATATCGAGAGCTCCATGCTAAGTCCTGCCGAGTTCGGCCGCCAGGCGGTTCGCCATGGCACGGTCGCGACTGTCTCCGACCCCCACGAAATCGCCAACGTACTCGGTATTGAGGGTGTGCAGTGGATGCTCGACTCAGCCGCCACTTCACCCTGCAAAATCTTCTTTGGTGTCCCCTCGTGCGTACCGGCCACTCCGTTCGAGACTGCCGGAGCGAGCCTCGAAGTGAATGATATGCCGGCACTATTTGATGAGCCGCGCATCGTGGCGCTGTCTGAGATGATGAACTTTCCGGGAGTACTGAACGATGACCCTGAAGTGGTGGCTAAAATCGCCCTGGCCCGTGACCTGGGCTACCCCATTGACGGTCATGCTCCTGGGCTGCGTGGAGAGGCGGTACGTCGCTATGCGGCGGCGGGGATCAGCACCGACCATGAGTGTTTCACCCTTGAGGAGGCACGCGAGAAAATCGCCGCCGGCATGGTGGTTCAGATCCGTGAGGGCTCTGCGGCACGCAATTTCGATGTGCTGCATCCGCTCATCTCCGAATTCCCTCAACAGGTGATGCTGTGCAGCGACGACAAGCATCCCGACGATCTGGTGGCCGGGCACATCAATCGCATGGCTGCGTGTGCAGTGGCGCTTGGACACAACCGTCTTGATGTACTGCGTTGCGCCAGTCTCAATCCCATTCGTCACTACCACCTTCCGGTCGGCACCCTCAAGGTGGGCGAGAATATGGATGCGGTGCTGTTCGCCGACCTGTTTGGATTTGAAGCCTTACAGACTCTGGTCTCCGGCGTACAAGTTGCCTGCGCGGGCGAGTGTCTAAGCGCCCACACCCCCGCCACCGTGCTCAATCGATTCCAAGCTGAGTCCTTGACAGCCGATGAGCTGGCGGTGGCCTCCGAGGATGCAGAGATGATACGTGTCATCGAGGCGGTGGACGGTGAACTGGTGACCGGCGAACGCCATGAGTCACCTCGGATTGTCGACGGCCTCATCGAGGCCGACCCGACACGTGACCTGCTGCAGCTGGTGGTGCTCAACCGCTATCAGGGAGGGCTCTCCCCGGCGCTCGCCTTCGTCAGTGGCTTTGGCCTGCAGCGCGGGGCAATCGCCTCCACTGTGGCCCACGATTCCCACAACATCATTGCCGTGGGCACCTCGCGGATCGAGATCGCACGGGCCATCAATGCCCTTATAGCGAACGGTGGGGGAATCGCCGTCTGCGACGATGGATCAGTGGAGGTGCTGCCCCTGCCGGTGGCGGGGCTGATGAGCGTAGAGTCGGGCGAGGTCGTCGCTCTGCGCTATGCGGAACTGGATCGCGCCGCCAAGGCACTGGGTTCATCCTTGCGCGCCCCCTTTATGACCCTCTCATTCATGGCACTACTGGTGATCCCCGCGCTGAAGCTGAGCGACAAGGGTCTCTTTGACGGCGGCCGCTTCGCCTTTAGTCCATTGATAGTGTCAAAGAACAAGTCGACGAAAACACACTAACAAGTATTTCTCATACCTACCATCAGTGCCAATAACAAACAGCCCCGCATCGTCACCCTCAAGGCTAAGTGCTAACGCTGGCCCACACATACAGCTTCGGCCATTTTATCTCAGCCCCCAGTTCCCTAGCCGCCCCTAGCGGCCAATAGGGGTCACGTAGTATTTCCCGACCTAGCGAGATCGCATCGGCCTGGGCCGGTGCACAGAATATGCTCCGCCTGCATGGGGGCGGTGATAAGACATCAGCAGGTTACCAAGATGGTTCATCGACCACTGTGCGTGGCCTTCAAACGGAGGGGGTGAGCAGATACCTGTTGCGGGCAAGCTAACTAAAGTGGGTTAGGCCACAGCCAGGCCGCTCCTCTCACCCCGCTTGAATCTCCGTGCACTGGTGGGACAAGGCGGGTGTTAACGCTGTCGGAAAAGACATAGTCACCCCAGATCTCAGGGATGGTACGGTAGAGCCTGCCGATATTGGACATGCCTCCGCCGAGGACGATGACATCCGGATCCAGCAGATTGATCACTGTGGCAAGGGCTCTGGCCATGCGATCCTCGTAACGGCTGAGGGCTGACGCGGCGATGCTGTTTCCGCGCTCAGCCAGCGTAACGATCTCAGGGACACTCAGCGCTTTATTACTGTATCGGGCATAATCGCGCTCGAATCCTGGGCCACTGAGCCAGGTCTCGATACAGCCCTGCCTGCCGCAGTAGCAGTCCGGCCCGGGCAGTTCATCGGCCAGAGGCCAGGGCAGGGGATTGTGGCCCCATTCGCCGGCAATGGCATTGGGACCGGTAATTAAATGACCATTCACTACCAGGCCGCCACCAGTACCAGTGCCTATGATTACCCCGAACACCACACCTGCCTTGGCAGCAGCACCATCAGTCGCCTCGGAAATGGCAAAGCAGTTGGCATCGTTGGCCAGCCTCACCTCCCGACCCAGCGCTTCGCTAAGGTCCAAGTGCAACGGTTGACCGATAAGACAGGTTGAGTTGGCGTTCTTCACCAGATCGCTGACAGGTGAGATAGCCCCCGGGATCCCAATACCCACGGTGCCCTCTTCACCTAAATGTGCCTCGATTCCTTCGACCAGCGCAACGATTGCTGTCACGGTAGCCTGATAACTTCCCTTAGGCGTTGCCACGCGACGACGCTCAAGAACCTCACCGCTGTCTGCAAGTGCGATACCCTCTATCTTGCTGCCACCCAAGTCTATGCCAATCCGCATATAACGCGCCTCCCGTAGGTACGATTCCGCTATCTAATCTTTGTAATAGCCGTTTAACCGAAGCATGATAAAGTGAAACCATGCAATGCAATAATGCATAATTTATCCTGGATAAAGGAAGATTATGGTTCTATCTCCAGAAAATCAGTTAAATCGTTTTGCATATTCACTGCTGGTAAAGAGGACACCCTTTTTTATTTTTCCAGCCGATCCAGCTGAGTTACTTGAGGCGGTGTTGGGGTGGAAATCAGTTGAATTCGTGCTATAACTTGACCGAATAGGTTGGCTATTAACAGACAATTAAGGGGGTGCGCCATGACCACCGAATTTGATATTCCCATGATCCCTGCCGTTGAACCACGGCAGTGGAATGAGGAATTGGCAAAACGCATCGCCGAAGAGGATGGCATAGGGGAATTGTCTCCGTCCCATTGGAAGATCATCCACACCTTGCGCGAACATTTCATCCAATATGGTGCGCTGCCGCCGATGCGTGCCGCTTGCGATGCGCACCGCATGGATCCCCATTGCGTGGATAAACTGTTTCACTCACCGCAAGAGGCTTGGCGTATTGCCGGTCTGCCAGACCCCGGTGAAGAAGCGAAGAGCTATATGTATCCTGGAGATTAGGAAACCTCAGCAAAAGCAGCCGCTTAAACAAGCTACTGTCTTGAGCAGTGCTTACTCCCCGTATTCCGCCGCCCGTCGAGCGTCTCCCTTGACTCGCTCTGCCGGGTAGCGGGCTTCATTGATTTCAATCTTATCCCATGCTGCTTTGAGCAGATCGATACCGAGACGATCGGCGAGGCGAATCAGGTAGATCTGGATATCGGCCAGTTCTAACCGCACCGCTTCGAGCTTATCCTCTGCGAGTTGTCCACTCTGCGCCTCAGTAAGCCATTGAAAGTGCTCTACCAGCTCCGCCGCCTCGGCGATCAATGCCATTGAGAGGTTTTTAGGCGAATGAAACTGCTCCCACTCACGCTCCTGGGCAAAAAAGGCGAGCCGTTGCCGCAGTCCCTCCAGTGGATCATCCATCTTATTCCCCTTAGGTCAGAGCTGGTTTCAGTCTCGGCTCAGCGGCTTACCGGTACGTTCCCGCTCCAGCTCAACGGGAGCTTCCGCACCCCACTGCCCTGCGGTACGCTGATCGCGCCGTCAAATGACAGCGGTAAACTATCGGCACGACGAAGCGCATCCACCACGCCACCCAACTGTCGATAACCGAGCTTAAGCGCCAGCTCCACTTCATCCTTTCCCTGAGCACCAATATCCAGCTTACCGAGACTTTTTCCCTCCACCAAGGTGGTGTCGGCCAGCTTGATGCCACCACTCAGACCAGAGAGCAGGAGTGGAAAGTCATTACTGTTATGGACGGACAGGGCAAGTCGCAGATCCACTCCGCTGAGATCGAAACCATCCACCCGAAGACGACTGATTTTCACCTTTGGCAAACTGGGCAATTTCAACTCGCCACGGCGTGAGTAGGGCAGAGAGAAAAGTCCCAGATCGATGTCACCGCTTAGGGAATAGGGTAGGCTTTTATTGTTAATGATCGCATCGAAGCCGCCGGCGAGATCCTCGTAGGACAGCGTAAAGGGCAACGTGACACGGGAACTGCCGTTAGCGGCAACCTTCACCCGCTCCTGCGTTTTTCCCTCGAACATAGGCTTATCCTGCAATTCCAGGCGATAACTCAATCCACTCATGGCAATACCCATCGGATTGGGGTTATCGATACCAAGGACAAAATCCAGCGTCATATCGGTAAGCGAGACAGAGCGAACCTGCATGTCCAGCACCGACACGTCAGGCTCCTTGAAAGCCTCCTGCAGCGCGGCGCAGCCGGTTAACACCAGGCCGGCCAGGACCATTGCTAGATAACGAAACATCATTCAAATTCTCCAGTTATTCGAATCAAAAAAACCATCTGCCGGGTCTAGGATATGCCTCTCCATGAGTGAGAAATCGGATACCCTTGATGCAACGCACCATTAACCACACCAGCCAGAACAACAGTATCAGCCAGCCGATAATAATCGGCGTCAGCAGTATGCCCGGAATGAGATATAGAAAGCTGATCCAGAAGGTACGGATCTGCAACCGATAATGGCTTTGCATCCACACCGGTGCCTCTTCTCTGTATACATAGGCGATAATGATGCCGACAAGCCCGCTCAGAGGGAACACCACGGATGTGAGCAAGAGCACATATACCAACATTAACGTTCCCTGCCCCTTTTCTCCGGCAGGAACCGGCGCTTCCCAGTCCATCATTCACGACCCCTTTGCTCATTCACGACCAACGCAGCGTGCCTTGTTGCCCTTAGCTTAACGTTTTTTGTCGCCACACGCCCGGGCGGAATTTGCCACAAAGTGAGCAAAACGCTGCAGCAATAACGCGCTATGTGGTGACTCGGCGACCTCTGCCAGAAGCCGTTGCGCTGAATCCCCCTCCTCCAGCAACCGCTGATGGTAGTCCTTGATGAACCGGCGGATAATGCGGGCATCGAATTCCGGGTGAAATTGCACGCCCCAGGCACAGGCGCCGTAAGCAAAGGCCTGATGCGGGTCCATCTCGCTCGATGCGAGCAGACGTGCCCCTGTGGGCAGGTGCAGTACCGACTGGCGGTGGCTCACCTGTGCGAAAAACTCCCCTGGCATCGTGTTGAACAGGGGATCGCGCCCTGCCTCCCGGGTCAGGCGAATCGTTGCGGTGCCTACCTCCAGCCCGCGAGGGTTATAACCCACATCACCGCCCAGGGCATAGGCCAGCAGTTGATGACCGAAACAGATCCCCAGTAACGGCACCGACTGCGCCACGGCCTGGCGAATCCACGAGGCGCTCTGCTCCATCCAGCCGATGCGCTCGGTCACCATCGCCGCTGAGCCGGTGATAACGATAGCAGCCACCTCGGAGATCACCGGCAAGTGTTGATGGCCCTCGACATCGACCACCGTGATCGGTGACTCCACATCGCCAAGTCCACCAGTGATCCAATCCTCATAGTCTCCCGCCACATCGGCAAGAGAGGGGATTTTTCCCCCGGTCTTTACAATAACGATCCGCTTCATCGCTCTTATCCGTGAAAGGCCTCTTTCGAGGCAAGATAGGCCAGCTCCTCATCAGTAGATGGACGACCGAGAATGGCATTACGATGGGGAAAACGGCCAAAGCGACGTATCAGCTCACGATGATGCCGGGCAAAGCGCAGGTTGTCCTTTAGCCCTGCCGCCTCGAACAGTGCCACGGATCGATCCTGATCATCGGGATTTTCGCTGTGCATAAAGGGCATATAGAGAAAGGGAAGCCGAGTTGTCTCCAGTTCCCTGTCAAAACCCTTGGTAATAGCCTCATTAGCCACTGCAAGGGCAGTGTCAGCGGTGGAAAAAGCCTCGGCCTGGCCGCGAAACATGTTGAGAGGAAACTGATCCAGCACGATTACCAGTGCTAAAGCTCCTTCGGCGAACCGGCGCCAGCTGTCGAGTTCTCCTGCTGCCGCTGCACGCCAGACACCGAGGAATCGCTCGCGCAGTTCGTCATCAAACTCAGTTGTTGAACGGAACCACAGTTGCCTTGCCCGTTCAGAGAACCAAAATGCGATGATCTCCTGGTAACTTGTCATGCCCAATGCTCCTGAGCAAAAAGGACGTACCTCTCTACCTGTCTCAACAACAATAGCAAGGGGGAGGGAATGTTAAAACAAAAAACCCCGTTCCGGCTGGAACGGGGTAAGTATCGCAGGTCTGTCGGATATAGTTTCGCTAACCCGACATAAAACGCAACGTGATTAGAATTTATACGCGGCGTTCAGGTACATATAACGGCCCGGCTCATTTATCAGCATCACCTCATTGGTGGAGTCCGTTAGCAGGGTTAGATCTTTGTAAGTGTTAGTGACGGCGTAGGTCTTGTCGAACACGTTATCGACACCGGCAGTCAATTCGATATTGCCGGTCAGCGCATGCTGCACCTTCATATTAACCACCGAGTAGCCGTCGATCTCCTGCTCACCGTTATCGGCATCAAAATCATTCCACTTGTCAGCCGCGACCAGCTCCACACGTGCAGTGCTGCGCGGTGCATAATCGTAATTGAGGCCCATATTTAGCTTGAGCGGGACGATTTCAGCCAGATCCTTATCAGTCTGTCCGTCAAGTGCATCGTCTTTCTGTCCGCGCTGCCAGGCAAGACCGAAGTCCAGCGAGACCGTGTCGGTCGTAAACCATGCGCCACTCAGCGACATGCCATAAATTGTGGCGTCGATATTTTCGAAGGCGTTTGTCGTTTTCCCGGCATTATAGTAGATATAATCCTCCAGCCAGCTGTAAAACGCCTTGGCCTTGATGTTAACGTCCTGATAACGTTTTTCGATACCCAGGTCAATCTCGGTATTGCTTGTCTGATCCAGGTCAGGAGTTCCAACCTCGGGCTGCGGTGCCCCCATTGCAGACATGAAATAGAGCTCCCTCGCATCAGGAACACGAGTAGCCCTGCCGATGCCGCTAAACAGCCGTGTACTTTCATTGATGTGATAGTTTGCAAAGATGTTGGCGCTTACACCGCTGTAATCATTGTCGGGCTGTCCGAGGGTCCCTGCGGTTTCGATCCGGGTATCATCGTAGCGCAAGCCGGCCTTTATGCTGGCACCGCTGTAACGCTTCTCCAATTCGGCAAAAATCGCCCGGTTCACCGTATCGACATCATCAATACTCTTGCGGCCGGTAATCATCGGATTGGACTTGCTCTCATAAGTCCCATCCCAGTTGCGCTTGCTGGTGTCCAGACCCACCTTCAGCTGACTGCTGTCAGTGAGATCAAAGCTGTTTTTGATCTTCACGCCCTGCATCCGCGTGGTCAACGCGCTAATCATCTCGTTAGCAGAATCAGTTGCACCGGAGGAGATTCGATAAAAGGTCGACATCGGGTGATCAACCTTTGAATCGTAATACTGGACATCGAGTGACTTCGAGAACCGCCCCAGATCACTGATCGTGTACTCAGCGGTAAAGATATCCGAATCATCGTAGAGTGCATCCATCTTACTCGACGGATAAAGCACATCATCGCTACGGTTAGCGGTATAGCTCAGCTTCAGCTTCTGCTTATCGGTGATATCCGCATAGACCTTGCCCATCACTGTCTGTTTTTCATAGGCATCGAGGTCCTTATACTTATCCTTGTATTGCGGGTCCATGTTAGGCATAACTGCCAGGTTCAGATTTTCTATCTGTTCATAGAAATCATTGCCGTCACCGTCTTCATACTGACCGCTGGTCTCGTTGGAGGCACTGATGAGCATCCGTACGCTGTCGCTGCCGCCGCTGACCGTCGCGTATTGCTTACGATAGCCCCAGCTGCCGAAATTCACGCCGACTTCACCGGCCAGTTCTTTTGACGGCTCTTTGGTGGTG
>JBFEYJ010000127.1:0-8237 GCA_041562215.1 Thiohalomonadaceae bacterium
TCGCGCTTCATCTCGGGACGGTGACGCAGCATTTCGCCGGTCACCTCGTACTCCTGCTCCATGATCGGGGCCGGACCTTTCTCTTTGGCCAGCTCCAGCGCGGTACGCCAGCCGACCAGGGCCAGTTCGCGGGTGACCCGCTCGGTGAACTCAAGGGATTCCTTGTCACCGTATTGCATGCGCATCATGGTGAGTGTGGAGCCGAGACCGAGGTAGCCCATGCCGTGGCGGCGCTTGTTTTTGATCTCTTCCTGCTGCTGCGGCAGCGGCAGGCCGTTGATCTCGACCACGTTGTCGAGCATGCGGGTGAAGATCCCAACCGCCTTGTGGAAGGCATCCCAGTCGAAGCGGGCCTTGTCAGTGAACGGGTCGAGCACGAACTTGGTGAGGTTGACCGAGCCGAGCAGACAGGCGCCGTATTCGGGCAGGCCCTGCTCGCCGCAGTTGTGGGCGTGCAGGCCGTTGGCGTCGAAGGTGTTGATGCCCGGCACCTGGACGTCGTATACCTCCTCGACACCGGCCGGAACGAGCGCTTCGACGCGGGCGGTAAAGCGTTCGCGGTTCAGGGCGCGCTTGTAGTCGGCCATGTTGCGGGCCAGGCGGGCGGCCTTGTCGCTGTCGGCAAAGCCGACCAGCTCGGCAAAGCGGGCGATGTTCTCGCCACTGATCACCAGCTCGTGCTGAGGCTGGATGGCGTATTCGGCGTGGCCGCCCTTGCCGTCGGGCAACAGGGAGGTGCCGGCCTTGCGGCGATCGCGGTAGAGGGTGGAGGCGATGCCGAGGCGCAGCAGCATGCGTTGCGCCGCTTCGAGGGTTGGCGCATCGGACTGCGCCAGGCGCACGGAGATCCCTTTGTTCTGGCTACCCTGCACCGAGCCGTCGGCGTCGAACAGGCCGCGCAGGAATCCCTGATAAAAGTCGCTGGATTCAGCCTCGATGGCCGGGGTGATAGCCTTGCCACCGGGCCGCATGCCAAGCTCAAAGGCGAGATCGCGGACGGCGGCGGTGGAGAGGCGCAACTCGTTGCGCCCGTTCACCTCGTACCAACCGGCGAAATCGGCGCGGTGGGGCAACTGGTGAGCGGCATGCAGCGCCTCGGCCATTACCGCCTCGACCCCGGCGCCGAGCACGGCATCGGCACCGTTAACCACGGCGGCGGGACGCCATACCGACAGCACGGCGGCATCCTGCATTAAGGTGCCGTCGCCCAGCAGTAGGCCCATCAGATAGCCTTCGTTGCGGCCATGGGCGCCGGTCCATTGGGCGTTCGCGCGGTGATCGTTGAGCTGCACGCGGTCACCGGCGCGCAATTGACCGGCCTCGCACCACTCGGTTTCGGTGGTGTAGCGGGTGAATTTGGTCACGCGGCGCACACGGTGATCGGTGGTCAGCTTGAGGCTGTAACCCTCGGCGGTGCGCAGCTCGACCACCGCCTTGGTGGCGGTGCGGAAGAAACCTTCAGCGCCGGAAGCGTGGTCTTCGCCATTGATACGGGCAAGAAAGGGCTGTCCGATCAGATCGCTAACCTGACGCGGACCGGCGGCGGTCTGCACCCAGGTGTCGGCGGTGACGCAGGGGTTGGTGGCGCGGATGTTTTCGCAGAACCAGTTGTTGTTCATCTCATTATATTGATCGATGAGGATGAAGCCGGGCTCGGCGAAGTCGTAGGTGGAGGCCATGATCATGTCCCACAGGCGACGCGCTTTGATGGTTTTGTAGATCTTGCAGGCAACCAGGCCTTCGTCGTTGGTGATGTAGGCGTCTTTTATCGGCCACTCGCGCCAGATGACCTGGGAGGCGTCTTCGATGTCGATGCCGTCGAGCTCCAGTTCCTTGACGCCGATGGGGAAGGCCAGCTGCCAGTCGGCATTGGCGATCACCGCTTCCATGAACTCTCGGGTGATGAGCAGCGAGAGGTTGAACTGACGCAGGCGCCCGTCTTCGCGCTTGGCCTTGATGAAGTCCATCACGTCCGGGTGGCCGACATCGAAGGTGGCCATCTGCGCACCACGGCGGCCGCCGGCGGAGGAGACGGTGAAACACATCTTGTCGAAGATATCCATGAAGGAGAGCGGGCCGGTGGTGTAGGCGCCGGCGCCGGCGACAAAAGCGCCCTTGGGACGCAGGGTGGAGAACTCGTAGCCGATACCGCAGCCGGCCTTGAGGGTCAGGCCTGCCTCGTGTACTTTGCCCAGGATGTCGTCCATGGAGTCGCGCACGGTACCGGAGACGGTACAGTTAATGGTGGAGGTGGCGGGCTTATAGGCCCAGGCACCGGCGTTGGAGGTGATGCGGCCGGCGGGGATCGCCCCGTGGCGCAGCGCCCACAGGAACTTAGCGTGCCACTCTTCGCGTTTGTCGTCGGTCTCTTCGACTTCGGCCAGGGCGCGGGCGACGCGCTCGTAGGTTCCGTCGATGGTGTTATCGATAACCTCGCCACTCTTGGTGGTCAGGCGATATTTTTTCTCCCAGATGTCCAGTGACGCGGGCTGGAAGGGAATGTCGGTCACGGTGTTGGAAACAGCTTTAAGATGGGCGCTGCTCTTGCTCACGCAGTATCTCCCTCGTTATTGGTCGTGGAATGCCGGATTGATCATTGAATGCCCGCGGCTTATCTGCGGCGCGGATTAATTATTGATTAGCAACACTACATGTTGTGTTATGCCGGATAGAGTAGGCACTAAAGCAACAGCTGTCAACTGAAAAGCCGAAACAAAATATCCACCACAACCAATTGAAAATAAAGCAAATAAATTTTAACCCCCTGAAAATTCAGTGACATACAAACGATGAATTTCATGTCATTATGACACTATATGTTGTGTCTCTAATATTCGTTCTTTTTTGCGATACAGCTCACATGTGAGCGCTTACAAACTAACCACCAGCCCTTAAAATCGCGCCGCCACACGGTGATAACCATGTTGTTGCCGTGGCCTTGATCCGCACCCCGGGCGCTCCTATATGTTGAGTATCGGTGCTGCCTGGCAGCGCCTGACACAACCGACAAAGGAGGTAAGTTTTATGAGTTTGGTACGCTACGAACCATGGGGCACTCTGGAGCAGATGCGTCGTGAGATGGATCGAATGATGGGCGAGGAGAACGCCGCCACCGCCAGCGATTGGGTGCCGGCCGTGGATATCAAAGAGGACGCCCAGTCCTTCACCATCACTGCCGACCTGCCGGGGGTGAATGCCGGGGATATCGAAGTGCATGCGGAGAACGGCATGCTGACCATCCGGGGCGAACGCGACAGCCGGAAGAAGGAAGAGCGGGAGGGGTACAAACGCATCGAGCGCTCCTTCGGCAGCTTTTTCCGTCGCTTCACCCTGCCCGACACGGCGGATACCGACAAGATCAGCGCCAAAACCGACAACGGTGTGCTGTCGGTGACCATTCCGAAGCATGAGAAGGTACTGCCGAGGAAGATCACGGTGGAGGGTTAGTCGGTTCCGGCACGGCCGGTTACGTTTTGAAAGAGGCCCCGCGAGAGCGGGGCTTTTATTATGTGTCGCAACAGCGCCACAAAACAAAATCCAATTGAACTCTCCCCCACAAACGACGGTCTTTATCACCGTACCCAATGGATACTCTCGAAAATAGTACTTACTTATGCCAAGCAAGAATGTGGACTGCCTGGATCCCGGCCTTCGCCGGAATGGCGGAAAAAAGGTAAGTAAGTGCCATTTGGTATCGCCCACCCACAAATAACAGATTCGAAGGATACCCGATGAGATACCTTGCCGCTGTTTTGCTACTGATCACCCTCCCCCTGCATGCCGCGCTTCCTGCCTTTGACAGCCAGGGAGATAACCTGCCGACGCTGGCGCCGATGCTGGAGAAGACGGTGCCGGGCGTGGTCAATGTTTTCACCCGCACGAGAGTGGCGGTGCGTCAGAGTCCCTTGCTTTCCGACCCGTTCTTTCGCCGCTTTTTCAATGTTCCGGATCAGCCTCGTGAGCGCATGACGCAGAGTCTGGGCTCGGGTGTGGTGGTCGATGCAAAGAAGGGTTACATCCTGACCAACCACCATGTCATTGACGGTGCGGACGAGATCTCGGTCAACCTCTCCAGTGGTCATACCCTTCAGGCGCAGCTGGTCGGCTCCGATCCGGAGACGGATATCGCGGTGCTGCAAGTGAAGG
Source organism: Thiohalomonadaceae bacterium (assembly GCA_041562215.1). Taxonomy (GTDB): domain Bacteria; phylum Pseudomonadota; class Gammaproteobacteria; order Thiohalomonadales; family Thiohalomonadaceae; genus JBFEYJ01. Next base: position 4,147 of record JBFEYJ010000127.1, read on the forward strand.
ACGGCGATCTGACGGCGCTGCCGATGAGCGATTCGGACAAGACCCGCGTGGGTGATTTCGTGGTGGCTATCGGCAACCCCTTCGGCCTGGGTCAGACGGTGACCTCGGGTATTGTCAGTGCTATGGGGCGCTCTGGCCTGGGTATCGAGGGTTATGAAGACTTCATCCAGACCGATGCCTCGATCAATCCGGGCAACTCCGGCGGCGCGCTGGTCAACCTGCGCGGGGAACTGGTAGGGGTGAACACCGCCATTCTCTCCAAGAGTGGCGGCAATGTGGGGATCGGCTTCGCCATCCCCATCAATATGGCGCGCGAAATTATGACCCAGCTTATCGAACACGGTGAGGTGAAGCGCGGTGTTCTCGGTGCCCAGGCTCAGGACCTTACCCCGGAACTGGCCACCGCGTTCAACATCGACCGCCAGCAGGGCGCAGTGGTCTCCGAGGTGACCAAGGGCTCACCGGCTGACAAGGCCGGTCTGCAGACCGGTGATGTGATCACCGAACTGAACGGCCGCCCGGTGCAAAATGCCAGTGACGTGCGCAACCGCATCGGCCTGCTTCGCATTGGTCAGCACGTTGAAATGAAAATCCTGCGTGACGGCAAGCATAAAACCCTCAAAGCGGTGGTCGAGGAGCCTGAACTCATTAGCATGTTGGGTGACAAGCTCCACCCGCGCCTGACCGGCGCAGTACTGGCAAACCTTACCGAGGAGACGGTGCGCGGACGGGTACAGGGCGTGGTAGTGGCGGAGGTTGCTCCCGGCTCACCGGCAATGGCGGCCGGTCTGCGCAAGGGCGATGTGATCACTCAGGCCAACCGCAAGCCGGTAAGCGATCTCGACAGCCTGCGTGCCGCGGTCAGGGGTAATGATGCGCTGCTAATGAACATCCAGCGACGCGGCGGGGCACTGTTCCTGCTGTTGAAGTAAGCCCCTTCGCCGCCCCTGTCACAGAATAACCTGAAGGTTATTCAGGACCGGGGGCTGGTTCAGGAGACGGCTCCCCTGGCGAGCAATTCGCCTGCGGGAGCGGCTTCTGCACCTACCGTCGAGCAAGAGGAGTATGATGTTTGCAGAATGGACTCGGCTTCCACTGTTATTTCGAACCATTTCCAGGTTTCAGGGGGGAGACTGGGACACGCTTATGGTTATCCCGGCACGAGCTTCCCCTTACCAGTGGTAACCCAGCAGTACGCCGGCATGCGGACCGCCGCCTTCGACATTTCCCTTATCCAGACTCATCTCCACCTCGGTATAGCGTAGATCAAAACCAACATTGAAGGCATTGATCGTCCAGAGGATGCCGCCGTTTACCCAAACGCCGATTCCATCGTCCTTGTCAGATAAATCGGTGACGCCGTCTATTTTCCGTTTGGCATCAAGTTGGGCGTAAGCCAGCCCCCCTCCGAGAAAGGGGCGCATACTGGAAGTCGTCCCCCAGTATTTGCGCAGGCCAAGGTTAAACTCACAGGTGTCGACCTCCTCATCGACTAAACCTGTTCCTCCCACAAAGCGCTTATCATCGCCATTGGAGAAATGGGTGTCCGCCGCAATGCTAAACGGCCACCCCACCTTTTTAAAATCCAGTCTTGCTCCGATCTCGGACTGCTCGTCGGCAACCCACTCATTATCGTCCAGCGCCTTGGCGCCGAGGTAGGCGTTAAAATTGCCCGTCCACTCGGCGGCACTGACCGTAGCGGGAAGGAACAGGCTTAAGGGCAGAAGCAGAAAAACTAGGGGCTTATTCATCATAGCTCTCCGTACTTGATGGCCTACAGGCACTGGATAGGATCGGACAGCAGACGTCACCGGTTCCGCAGGGATTTAAGGGAAGCTCCCTTTAATAGCTAGATGAGCGGGGCGAAAAAGCAAGGGGAAGGGGGAGTGAGGGCGGGCTCCGTGTTGCCAGACTGGCGTCCGAACAGACCACCCCGCCCCTCATCAGTAAGCCAAAAATTTTCGACTCATGCTTTCAACGTAATATTACTGACGATCACTGTCTTCTTCGTCAATAAGCCAGCCCTTCTCGGCGCGAACGAAACGTACACGTTCCTGTTTGTGAAGCGTGTCACCGGCCTTGAAGTCACCATAGGTCACGCCCAGTGCCGCGGCCTTCAAACCCGCGCTAAAGATACTGTCACCCTCTTCCTGCAAGGCGGCGGTCGCTCCCTGCAGGCCGACCTTGAAGCGAAGATCGTATTCAACCTCAGCGACATAGGTATTGCGATCACGCGGGATCCCATTGACCTTGGTGAAATTGACGACCTCGAAGATGGCGCTGCCGTATTCCTGTTGCAGCCTGGTGCTCACCTGTTCCTCGATCATCTGATCGGAGGGTTTGCTGCTGCATCCGGCCAGCAGCATCAGCGCCAGCAGGGCCATAAAACCAGGCCAGAGTCTGTTCATTGGTGATTTCCTTAGGTTGAAGTACATCGTGATAGTTTATCCGATTCTTTTGCCAAACGTGCCGTAGCGTGCGTTTCGTCCACCCACTTATGTGAGCGTAGCCTTCAATCCAGCCGGACTGGCGCAGCCAGTGGCAGGTCTTGCGAGCATTCGCCCTCCGGACCAAGCTCAGCTGCACAGTGGACACCCACTCACATTTATTCGTCAAAACAATCAGTTACAACAACGCCACCTAAAACCACCCATTAGGACAAGGCAAAAGTTTTTTCTATGGAATACTTGATAAATTTAATAAGGATTATATATCAGTTTATAAGCAGGTTCTGAATTAGCCTGCATTTTGTACCACATACAGCCATCAGGAGGTGCTTCATGGCTAGTTTGATTAACGGTTTTCCGCACGACGGCGTAGTGACCATCAACCGCGTGATCCTCAAGCCCGAATATAGCGTTGACGATCTGCAGGAAAGGGTCGCGATGCTGTGCGAGAACGTAAAAACTTACCACTCGACAACCGGTTTCGTCGGCGGCTTCGTCTCACTCAACAGCGGTGCGGTCTCCAATGAGGGTTCCACTGTCGGCCAGGCAGTGGAAAGCCCGTTAAAGGGGAAAGAGGCGCTGATCATCACCTTCTGGAAATCTTTCGCAGAGCATGAGGAGTCACACAAATCGGAGACCTTCCAGCCACTGTTTAAGGAAGTGCTGGAGCTATGCGAAAACGGTAACGAAGAGATCGCCTACGAGATGTTGTGGTCAGGCGCTGCCTACAATGAGGAGGAGGCCAGGGCCGCTCAGGAAGCCAAGGAGATGTACGCCGCCTGAGTCTGCATCACTCCCAACACAATCGCCACCCTGCGGGGTGGCGTTCTATTTTAAGAAAAAGGAAAGGCCACAGAAGAACACTCCCGTGGCAGTGAGTCCAGATAGAGAAGACCTGTTGTCGCATCGCTGCGGCAATGCAACCTATTGACGATTTTCGGGTTCCGTCTCCTTCCGTGGATTGCGTGGCGTTATTTACATGTCACCCGGCCATTTCCCCAGGCGTCTGGTCAAGCTTGTAGACAGGATGCTACCATCGTCTGCGTTTACACTCCCCTTTTACAACAATGAGACCGAGGAAAATGCTTAAGAACAGCGCGACTGAATATGGACTTGTTTCCAGAAGCTTGCATTGGCTCATGGCCGCCATCATCCTGACCCTGATCTTCGTCGGCATTTACATGGCCGGCCTGCCCAAGGAGACCGCCGAAGAGAAACAGGTCGCCTTTCAGCTTTATGACCTGCACAAGTCCTTTGGTGTGATCGCATTCGGCCTTATTGTGCTACGCCTGGTGTGGATACCCATCAGTCCGGCGCCGCAGCTCCCCTCGGCATTCGCTCCCAAGGAGCGTGTGATGGTCAAGGCTCTGCAGGGTCTGCTCTATCTACTGATGATCGTGCTCCCGCTCAGCGGTGTCGTAATGTCCAATGCCGGTGGCCATCCAATCAATTTCTTCGGCCTCGGTGAGCTGCCATCATTCATCGGCGAGAGTAAGGCTGTTGGCGGTATTGCCCATGAGATTCACGAGATCATGGGCTGGGCATTTCTTGTTCTTATCGTGCTGCACATGGCCGGTCCGATCAAACACCGCCTCAAGGACAAGGGCGGCGAAACCGACATCCTCAAGCGCATGCTCTAAACAA
>JBFEYJ010000128.1:0-8213 GCA_041562215.1 Thiohalomonadaceae bacterium
GCAGTGCGAACAGGCGCTGCGCGATCTGCAGCCGCTGTGGCCTGACTTCGACCCCGAGGCACGGCTGGTGCAGGCCGATGCCGAGGCGCCTGAGCTCGAGCCGAAACAGACGCGCGAGCAACGCGCCGGTCTGGAGCGGCAGTTGCACAAGAGTGAGCGCGAGCTCGACGAGGCTATCCAGGCGCACAACCGCCAGTGCCGCCCCGGTGATGCGGTTTATTACACCGGCCTGGAGAGCGATTACGATAACACCCTGTTCAAGACCGTCTGCGGCGTGCGCCAGGATCTCGACCGTGTCTACAACCTGCTCAAGAACAATATCCTGGTCGACAAGCACAATGAACTGCACCGCCTCAAGGAGAGCTTCAACAGCACCTTCGTCACCCACCTGTGCCACCAGATCCACCAGGCCATAAAAGACGGCGAACGGCAGATCGAACTGCTCAACCGAGAACTGCAACACCACCGTTTCGGCGCCGACCGCGAGACCTTCCGTTTCGCCAGCGAGTGGGTGCCCGAGTATCGGGACTACGCACGCTTCTTCGAAGAGGTGATGAAGATCCCGGCGCTCGGCGAGGAGACGACGCTCTTCAATACCCAGTTAAGCCCCCGATCAGCCAGGGTGCGCGATGAGCTGATGAAACTGCTGCTGGAGGAGGATGAGCACAAGGCGCTGCGCGAACTGGAGCGCATCGCCGATTATCGCCACTACCGCCGATACGAAATCTACAAGGAGGTGGAGGGCAAGGAGCCGATCCCGCTGTCGGAGTACGGTACCGGTTCCGGCGGGCAGTTGGAGACCCCGGCTTACATCATCCGCTCGGCCGCCATCACTTCCGCCTTCCGTTTTGCCGAAGGACAGAATCACCTGCGCATGGTGCTGGTGGACGAGGCCTTCATGCACATGGACGAGCAGCGCTCGCGCGAGGTGATTAACTACCTCACCGGCTCGCTCGGCCTGCAGCTCATCTTTATCATGCCGACCAGCAAGTGCGGCCCCTTTATCGACCTCATCAGCAACGAATTCATCTTCGCCAAGGTCCCGAGTGCCCAGCCGAGGGGGCAGCTCAATACCCGTGTGCTGGTCGACCGCAAGGTGGCCAACCGCGAGCGCATCGGTGAGTTGTGGGCGCAGCACCGCCGCAGCATCTATCAGCAGGCGGAGCTGGATTTCATGGAAGATGTGCTGGAGCAGGCTTAAGTCATGAGCAGCCTCCTCGCTCGACCACCGTGGTTGTCCGAGGAGCCCGAATTGCTCAAACTGTTGGGGACGGTACTCGATCGCTTTGATCAGCAACCGGGAGAGGCGCGGCAGCGGCAACTCTCCTTCACCGCGGAAAAATACCTCCCTTCGCTGCGAAGGCTCGATGCCGAGGCCGATCAGTTATGGCGCTTCGTGAATGACCTGCAGCATCGAGGGGTACTTGATATCAAGTCCGGCAAGCGAGGTCCCTATGATGCCGAGTGGAAGGGGGCGCGTATTGCCTTTCTCATCCAGTCGGAACCGCTGTTGCGCGATTGGCTCCAACGGCCTCGTGAGGAGCCTGCCCTTCGCACCTGGCGTGCAGCAGTGCAGCAATACGCAGACGACTTTCCCGGCGACATCGCCCCGTTGCTGAAGCGACGCATCGGCATCCCCGGGCTGGACGATGGGCAGATCGTGGCCGCCCTGGCAAGTCTGGCCACCCTCGACACCCCGCACACCCTGCGCCAGCTGAGCGCGCGGATCTTTCGCGGCGACTCCAAGTGCCTCGAGGATCGGGAAGATCTGATCCGCACGCTTTTCCCCGCACTGCCGTTGCGTTCGCGCCCACTGGTGGTGGCGGTTCATCTTCCCGGACAGTGTCGCGGCGTGCTGTTCATCGAGAACCAGGACAACTATGCCACCGCCGTGGCAGGTGGCTATCCCGAGGCGCAGGGGCTTGCAGTGGTCTATGCCGCCGGTTTCCGCGGTGGTGCGGTGCGCATTCGCGAACCGGGCGCGGCGATGCTGCACTATAGCGACAGTGCCGGAGTTCGTACCGACTTCGAGAAATGGTGGTTCAACCGGGCGGATATCCAACCCGGCCCCTTGCACTTTTTCGGCGATCTCGATTTCGCCGGAATGGCCATCCTCACGGCCCTGCGCCAGCGCTTCGGCGATGTCATCGCCTGGCAACCGGGCTATGCCCCGCTATTGGAGCGTCTGCGTAACGGTGACGGTCATTCACCGGATGCCGCTGATAAGCAACAGCAGAGCGACCCGGGTAGTACAGGCTGTCCCTATGCCGACGAGGTGTTGCTCCCTGCTATGCGCCGGTTCGGTTTTATCGATCAGGAAGCGCTAGTCTGAGAGGGCTTGAGAGGATGTCGCTAACGAGACGGCCAGCTGGGCAAAGATATCCTCGAGGATCAGGCGAGAGACCTTGATACGGTAATCCTGCTGCAGGCGTAAAGCGGCTTCTTCGATTGAAGTAGGCATGGGTTCCATACGACGGATGAAACCACCGAGGTCCTCGACCACCGCCCAGGGATAGGTGATCCAGCGCCAGCGGATCACACGCTGGGCGAAGAAATCCGGTACAAGGCTGGCGCACTGCTTATGATGCAGCACTGCCACCCGCAACTGCCGTGGGCCTCGTGCATTAATATGCTGCATCGCCAGTTCCAGAGTGTCGCCACTGTCGCTGACATCGTCCACCAGCAACACATTTTTACCCCGGAGATCCTCCCCAAGCCCACTCACTATGCGTGCCTGGCCCGTTTTTTCCGTACCAACGTAATGAGCGATGCGCAGGCTGATCAGGTTGTACAGATCAAGTTGATCGCATAACAGCCGCGCCGGGATATATCCACCACGGGCGATTGCTACCACAATGTCCGGTCGAAAATCCGCGGCACGAATGACGCGGGCGAGCTTGCTCGCCAGGCGGCAGACATGTCTCCAGGTAATGACTTCACAGCGCAAGATTGGCTCCACAGCACTATCCATGTGGACGCTCAAGTGGAGGAAAGGCGGGTGTCGTCGCGCCGACCGCTATCGTAGAGGACCAGCTCCCAGCTGTCCGCCGCAGTGTTATGGCGCAGGATATAGATGCCGCCGTCATCGCCACGCAGCTTGAAATAACGGTGTTCGGGGTCGATCCAGCGATCCAGGATCTCCTCTACCGTGATCTCCCGGTCGGCAAGGGTAAAGCGTTGCGGGGACTCATCGGCGCGGTGGCCACTGTAGCACTCCACGTGCAAGCTTTTCGTCGGTGGTTTCTCGTTCATGTGTGCTCCTCAATGGCGATACGCGGTTCGCTTATCCGGGTGCCCTTGCAGCGAGGACATTTGCCGGGTTTGTGCAATTTCTCTTTATTGAAGACAAAATCGCACTTTTTACACCGGGCTGGGGTGATGACCGCCCGCCAGGGCTCATGGTGCAGGCTCTTGAGCAGGTGTTGCAGGTCCCCCTCCACATCCTTAACCGGTTCATCCTGCCTCTCCGACAACTCATGCAAGGTGGCCGGGTGGTGCTGTAACCGCTTGATCAGATCCTTGCACAAACCCTTTAAACACACTCATTGGAATTCAGGCCAAACGCGGGATTGACGCCGATCGAGACGTTGCAGGCCATAGCGTTGCGCAAGGCTTAATGCGGAGGCGTATTCACGATGGCTAAGCGTGCGATCCAGGGGTGGGTACTCATCGGCGCGATAGTAAGGATGGTACTGGTCCATGAGATTGAGATAGGTGTTGCGCGAGATCTCGTCGGCGAGAAAGGCGAGGACTGTTTCCGTTCCTGCCAACGCCTCCGGCAGCACCAGATGCCGCACCAGCAGGCCGCGCCGGGCGATGCCGTGACTATTCAGAACCAGATCACCGACCTGCCGGTGCATCTCCTTCACTGCGGCCCGGTTGACGGCAACATAGTTGCGTATCCTGGAATAACGGCGGGCGATGGTGGCATCCCCGTATTTCATGTCCGGCATATAAATATCGACGATCCCATCCAGCAGCGCGAGGGCCTCTGGACTGTCATAGCCACCGGTGTTGTAGACCAGGGGAAGGTGGAGGCCCTGCCCGGCGGCGAGCCTCACTGCGGCAAGGATCTGCGCCACCACGTGGCTGGGTGAAACCAGGTTGATGTTGTGGCAGCCCTGCTCTTGCAGGGTGAGCATCATCTCCGCCAGTTCCTGTGGCTCTACTTCCCGTCCGATGCCCTTTTGACTGAGCTCCCAGTTCTGGCAGAAGAGGCAGCGCAAATTACACCAGCTGAAGAAGATGGTGCCGGAACCGCGTCGACCGCGCAGCGGATCCTCCTCCCCGTGGTGGGCGCCGAAACTGTTTACCACGGCCCGCTCGCCGGTGTGGCAAACCGCCCCCTTGATTGTCTCCCGTCTATTGACGTGGCAGTAATGGGCGCAGAGATCACAGTCCTCCAGGTGAGTGAAGGCTCGGTTGACCCGTTCGGTTAATTCACCACGTTTTAACCGCGAAAGATAGGCCGGGACAAACTCATCCTGTGTCGATGCCGCCATTGGCTGCATACCCTCTTAAGGAATTTCTGCATCGGTGGCTGTGCACCTTGCATCTGATCCCGCTCGTTCACTTATTCAGTCGTCCTTTATTCCAGCAAGGCTAGCAGATAACGCCGGTGGTGGCGGTGGCTATACTGATGAAGGAATACAGGGGATGGATGATGCTGGACTGGAATGTGGTAGTGACCACTCACGAACACCGTTACCATCACGCAAGAGCGTTCCTGGCGCCCATGGGGGAGCTGCGTGATACCGATTTCTATAACGTGCTAGTGATGCGGGTCGAACAACCGCGGGATTTTCTCGCCACGCTGGAGCGCCATCTTGAGGCCTTTCCCAAGGCCGCCACCAGCCTTGCTCGAGTGCTGCCGGTGACCGAGACCTTTAGTTACCAGTCGCCGGAGGAGTTCGAGCTCAAGGCGGCCACCGCCGTGCGCGGCTGGCTGGCGCAACTGGCGGGCACACGTTTTCATGTACGTATGCACCGGCGAGGCTTCAAGGGGCGGCTGTCGAGCCTGGAGGAGGAGCATCTGCTCGATCACTTCCTTGTTGAAGAATTGGCGCAACAGGGGCAGGAGGGCTTTATTGACTTTGCCGATCCGGACTGGATCCTAGCTATCGATACCGTCTCGCAACGTGCCGGGCTTTCGCTATGGAGCCGTGAGGAGTTGCAGCGCTACCCGCTGCTGAAGCTGGATTGACGGATATGCCACATTATCCCGATGAAAAGGCATCGATACCAATGCACGAGACACAGGGGGAAGGTGTGTTGGTGATCGACGGATCGATGGGTGAGGGAGGCGGGCAAATCCTGCGCACCGCGCTCAGTCTGTCACTGTGCCTCCAGCGCCCGTTTCGACTGGTCAATATCCGCCTGCGACGTCGCAGGCCGGGATTACAGCGACAGCACCTGGCCGCGGTACGGGCGGCGGCGGCAATTGGCCGGGCTGAAGTCCGGGGGGACGAACTGGACTCTACCGAGCTGAGCTTCACCCCTGCCGGGATTGCCGGTGGTGATTATCGATTCGATATCGGCAGTGCCGGCAGTACCACACTGGTGTTTCAAACACTGTTGCTACCGCTGCTGATGGCCGATGGACCCTCCCGCCTGGCACTGCTTGGCGGCACCCACAACCCGCTGGCGCCAAGCTTTGATTTTATGCACCTGGCTTTCCTGCCGTTGCTGGCACGGATGGGGGCCAAGGTGGATATTGAACTGGTACGCCCTGGTTATTATCCGGTCGGTGCCGGGGAGGTGAGGGCGCGCATCCAGCCCTGTCATCAGCTGCAGCCGCTGCTTCTGGAAGAGCGCGGCGCGATCAGTCAGATCCGGGCTGTGGCGACCCTGTCACGCCTTCCCGAGCATATCGCCGAGCGCGAATTGCAGGTGGTCGCGGATGGGTTGGGGCTTGAGCCTTCTGCGTTGTCCGTGCGGTACGAGTCTGAGGCACGCTGCCCGGGCAATGCCCTGCAGGTGATTGTGCAGAGTGAGGCCTGTACCGAGGTTTTTACCGGGATCGGACAGCGTGGCCTCCCCGCCGAGGTGGTGGCTGAACGTGTCGTCCAACAGGTTAGGCGCTATCTTGATGCCGGTATTCCGGTGGGGCCCTATCTTGCGGATCAGCTCCTGTTGCCGATTGCGCTGGCAGGAGGCGGGGCTTTCGTCACCGTGGCGCCGGATCGTCATACCCCGACCAATATCGACGTTATCCGCCGTTTCCTCACCCTGACGATCACAACGACAGCACTGGCTCAGGATCGCTGGCGAATCGAAATCGGCAAAGGGAGGGGTGTAACCGATGATCCCCATCCATGAACTGTTGAACCGAATACGCTGGGACAGTGAATTTGCCGATGCTGAATTTGTCATCGGCTACTATGATCGTTACCGTGGTGAGAACCTTCATGTGCCTTTCACGGCACTAACTTTCTCTCCGGAAGATCCCTTTCGTTTCACCCTGGTGGATGAGGAGGGGGCGGTGCATAACATCCCCTATCATCGTGTCAGAGAGCTGTTTCGAAATGGTGAGTTGATCTGGCATCGCTAAGTCAGAGTGCAGTAGTAAGAATGGAGACTAATCGCGGCAGGATGCCACTGCTACGGGAAACTCGACAAGGCACTTTTTTCGTAGGAACCGAGCCCCCTCTGTGAATGGTTTTATTTACTTTTTCACGGCGTTAGAATGATGATATGAGGATCAACTCATGGCGGTAATTTAAGGAACTATGTCGGATAAAGGCTTGAGGAAATACAGCGGAGATAATCATCAGGATGGGGATCACTCCGCTCCATACCCGGTCAGCCGCATGGCCCCTGCCACGGAACTGGTCGATCTGGCACGGCAGATAGAAGAGGCCGATCAGATGCTAGGCAATGTGGTGCATGCCAAACTCAAGGTGATCGCCGAGCAGATGAAGTCGCTCCGGCAGGAGGCTGAAGCGATCCTTGCGTCGTCCGCCCGTGACCAGCAACTGCACCGGGCTCAGTGCCAGTTCAAGCGCCAGCCGGGCAAGATCTATCACCTCTACAAACGGAGTGAAGAGGTCCTCTACCTCTCTATGCTCTCGCCTGCAGAATGGGGCGGAAAGCCGCCGCATGAATTCATCGGTTCCTACCGGCTGGAAAATGACATGTCCTGGACGCCTGTGGAAGAGATCGGCAAGGACGAGCCCTCGATTCAGCTGCTCAATGCAATGCTCAGCGCGCCGTTGCGCTAAATATGTGCGAATGCCCGTCATTGCGAGGAAATTTTCCTGTTCCTCAGCATCCTGTGCATACGGGTTGAGCACGCTCATGTGCATCAAGTGGTGAAGTAATCTGTCGGCGACAGTGGCACGACATGAGAGTGCTTCACTGCCTGCTTCGGTTCCCCACAGCTTCGGCTCACAATGATAAAACCCCGGAACGATCGATAGCATGGTTCTGATGCCTATTTAAGGTTATTTCTCATCGGCGGCATTTTGCTGCCAAACTGGCTTAAATGGCTGTTTCCCGGTAGGGAGGTTTTCCAACCCAGAAATGAGAGAGGTGAACATGAGCACCTGGCAGGGCGTTTGCGATATCAAAGAGCTGACGGAAGGGGAGGGGCATGAAGCCTGGGTGAACGGTCGCCCCATCGCCCTGTTTCTGTACCGGGGTGAGGTCTACGCTCTTGACGATCGCTGCCCGCACCATGAAGGGCAGCTCTCCCTGGGCCGGATGGAAAATGGTGAAGCAATCTGCCCCCTACATGGCTGGAATTTTGATCTGGCCACCGGCATCTCCCCCTACAATCCGAATGACCAAATCGCGACCTATCCGGCGCGATTGAATGGCGGCAGGGTAGAGGTGGATGCCAGTGCGGTGCCGCCTTTGCCTCCGGCCAGCTTCAATGGCTACCAGGGACGTTGGCGCCGATGGGCCAATGATGCCCGCGGCAAGAAAGAGATCCGTCGCCTGGCCAAGGGGATGGCGCCGGAGGTGGGCGCGATGGGGGCGGAAACGCCCAGTGCCGGCCCGATCCCCGATTTGAGCCATTTTCATCTGAGCGCAGCACAACTGGCGAGGATGCCCAGGCTTGCTGACGAGCAGGTCGATACCTCGGTGACTATCGGTCGCACCACCGGTTCGCCGTTGCAGCTCTCCCTCCCCGCTTATGTTTCACACATGTCGTTCGGTGCCCTCTCAAAAGAGGCGAAGATGGCCCTCGCCACCGGCTCGGCGATGGCCGA
>JBFEYJ010000129.1:0-8016 GCA_041562215.1 Thiohalomonadaceae bacterium
CCGTAGCGGCAAATCGTCCCGCCTCGCCAACCACAGCCCTGAACCGTTTGCGGAGATCCACCCGCAAGATGCCTCGCGATTCAACATCGCTGACAACACACTGGTTCGGGTGGAAGGTCGGCAGGGGAGCATCATCGTGCGCGCACATTTCAGCACGCAGCAGAAACCGGGTAGCCTGTTCATACCCATCCACTGGAATGGCCAGTTTGCCAGCCTTGCGCGTGTCGATACCCTGATTACAGACTTTACCGATCCGGTTTCCGGTCAGCCGGAGTCGAAACATGCCCCGGTACGGATCGAAGCGTATCAGCCCGCCTGGTATGGTTTCCTGCTTAGCCGCCGACAGTTGACTCCGGACAGCACCAGCTACTGGAGCCGCAACCGAGGTAAAGGATTATGGCGTTACCAGCTTGCCGGGGTGCAACTTCCGGAGAACTGGGCACACAGCGCACGCGCGCTGCTCTGCTCACCGGAACAAGACGTGGGATGGATCGAATACCAGGATCCTGCCACCCGCCAGTACCGCGCCGCACGTATCGTCAACGGCCGCCTGGAGAGCTGCCTATACACTTCCCCGACTCATGAGCTGCCCGCCCATGACTGGCTGGAACCGCTGTTCGACAAATCAGAGATCAGCGGAAACGAACGCATCGCCTTGCTCGCAGGCAAGCCACTGGCTCAACAAGAAGATGCAGGCCCCACCGTCTGCGCCTGTTTCGGCATCGGAAGGAACACTCTGCTCAATGCCATCCGGGATAAAGGAATAGACAGTCTGGAGGCCATCGGTGAACTGCTCAAGGCCGGCACCAACTGCGGCTCATGCGTACCTGAGCTTCACGCCCTGCTGACAGAAACCAATTCCGTAGAGGCGGCATCCTGACACTTGCGACAAGTCTCTTGAGTCACAACCAACCGCCACGGTATACACGGACCACACTGAATTTACTCATTGAGCATCAAACAGGGCTGTCAGCTACTCATCGCGTGTAATAAACCAAATTATTCATCAAACAGCCCATGAATTTTGTTTGACAAGGCACACACCTATATCTGATGCGAGTCGACGAAAAAACGGAGCCATTCATCTTTATTCAGGCTCAATGTCCTACCTCGTTCTCCTGTCCCATCTAATCAAACCCTTAAACTAGCCATCGCGACTTTTCAGGTATTTATCAGTACGCTCTACTGGCACTGTTCTTGCTCCTAGAACAGATAGAGTTAATCGAGAGAACAAACCTTACAAAAACGACGATGAAAACCTATCTTGACTGGTCCGACTACAAAGACTCGGGCATGGGCGATGCGTATGCGGATATCCCAAAACAGGGCGGCAACTTCGCCAAAGCTGTAGCGGTATGTATCAACAGCCGCCAGTGTGAGACCAATAGCATTGGAGTAATGTGCCCTAGCTACCGGGTCACCAACAATCCGACCTTCTCCACGGGGGGACGGGTACGGCGACTCAAAGCGCTGCTCAACAGCGAACCTGGTCAAGCAAACTTCCTTGAACCGGAACTGGCCGAGACCATGGCCCTCTGCCTGGGATGCAAGGGGTGCAAGCGCGAGTGCGAAACCAACGTCGACATGGCGCAAATCAAGATCGAGTATCTCGCCCAATGCCATGCTATCAAGCCACCAAGTCTACGCACCCGCCTCTTCGCCGGCGCACCTCGCTGGCTACATCGTATGCCGTGGCTGAAAAATCTTGTACTGCTGCGCAACCGCCACCGATGGCTAGCCTGGGCCGGAGAACGGCTGTTCGGTATCACCGCGAAGCGAAGATTGCCTGTGGCGGCAGAGAAGCCGTTTGCATGCATCACTAATAAAACGGATGTACCCGAAAACACGATTGAGTCGAAGCCGTTCGAGGTGGTGCTCTTCGTCGACACCTTCAGCCACCAGTACCACCCGCAGATAGCCCATAGTGCAATCGCCGTGCTGGAGGCCGCAGGTTACCGCGTCATCATCGCCGAACCGACGACAGAATCTGTCGAGCCCGATCGTCCTCTTTGCTGTGGGCGGAGCTATCTAGCCCACGGCATGATCGCCGAAGCGCGTGCCGAGGCCCTTCGTACACTGGAGGTTCTGCGGCCCCATGCCGAGGATGGGCGAACCATTGTCGGTCTGGAGCCCGCCTGCCTGCTAGCAATACGTGACGACTATCGCGCACTGCAACTCGGTGAGCAGGCTGAGAAAATCTCTGCCAAGGCGATACTCTTCGAGGAGTTTATCGCCCGCGAAGCGAAATCCAAGCGTTTCAACCTGGCATTCAAACCACTGGCGCTGGAGGGGAAAAAGCTGTTGGTTCACGGCCACTGCCATCAAAAGGCGGTAGGGGCGATGAAATCAATGCGCAGGGTGCTAAAACTGATCCCCGATCTGGAATTCGAGATGATTGAGGCTTCCTGCTGTGGTATGGGCGGCAGTTTCGGCCTGGAGAAAGAACACGCCGAACTCGCCATGGCAATGGCCGAAGAGACGCTGTTGCCCACCATTCGAGCCGCCGAAGGTGCGCCCCTGCTGGCCAATGGTTTCTCCTGTCGCGAGCAAATTGCCGCAGGCAGTGGCCGGGAGGCACAGCATCTGGCAGTACTGCTTAAACAAGCATTGGCATGAGCTACCGCCCCTATCAACAAGGATGCAGTGACCTCAAAAATCGCTGAATACGTCACGCGGATAGTTGAAATATCTTACCTCAAGATGAATACTCGGCATTCAGTAGCAAGTTGCGGATAGCGATTACACCGCTCCCATTCATCATTTCTCTACCGAGCGTATAAGGATTGACTCAGCAGCTTCTCATCCTTGTTTGATTATGAAACAAAAGCCTGAATAGACGATAGGCATCTATAGCCTTTGGGTTTTTTTAATAACATAAAAATCGATTAATTGGTTCACCTGTAATGAGAAAATTTAACAGCGTAATTGTGGCCTTCGGAATGACATTTCAAATCTGCCAGGCCGAACCGATTGACCGGCAGCTGGTCACTGCCGCCATGGAACGCACATCACACTCAGTTCGATATGATGGAAGCTATAGTTCCATCCCCTATCCCATGGGGGATGTTCCCGATAATATCGGCGTCTGTACGGATGTGGTCATCCGCTCCTACCGTTCTCTCGGTATCGATCTCCAGCAATTGGTTCATGAAGATATGCTGAGTAACTTTGACCAGTATCCGACGATTTGGGGATTAAGCCGACCTGATGCAAATATCGATCATCGCCGTGTTCCTAACCTGCAGCGCTATCTTGAACGACAAGGAGCCGCTTTACCGATATCGTCAAGTGGAGAGGATTATCGCCCTGGCGATCTTGTGACCTGGATGTTGCCTGGAAACCTTCCACATATTGGTATCGTTTCCGATCGCGTAACGGACAAATCCAACCGCCCATTAATCGTGCATAACATAGGCCTCGGTCCCAAGCTGGAGGATATGCTCTTTGAGTATAAGATCACCGGACATTACCGGTTTCATCCAAAGGAACAATAAAAGGTGAGAGACAGAGCCGCATCATGCCTATTGGCATGAACAGGCTTATCATAGTTCTCTGCTCCAAACATTATGGGATCTAAACAATCCCGGACTATCCGGTAAAGCCCAATCTCATCGCCGTATAACTTTCCTCGGCACCTAACACAGGTAATTCCTGTGTCGGCTTTCTTACACATCGAGCTGACAGCACCCGCTATTCCCCAGAAAAAACTTTTAGATGGTTTAGTTATCCTCATTAAATCAGCAAGTTATCAATCACACAGTGATGGCATTGTTTTTGCTGCGACGAAAAGCAGACTCAATCATTCATAGAGAAGGTAACGACCGTGATTATCAAGAACTACGCGAAGGAAAATCTGCTTCTGAATATCAGTTTTGTTGAAGATGCTACTGACAATGGATTTACCGCCTTTCGAGGGCGCTTGGCTCTGGTTGAGGGTGAGATCGCCGACACATCAGGCAATCGTAAACCGCCAAGTGTGGTGATGGAGCACGTGGTGCTGATGTCCAGGGAGGACAAGCTGATCTTGGCGGCCGGCTCACTGAACAAGCTTGCGCAACTCAATGACTTTGTTGCCAAGTACCAAGGTGATTTCGCACCGGAGATGCGGGCGATTCTCTATGTGGTAGACCTGACCGAGCCGCTGCAGGTTGAGTTCGGAGGGATCACCTTTGCACTTGTGCCGATGCAGGAAGGTATCACCTGGAACGAATTGCTGGACGAGGCGGGTCTGGAAAAACGTGAGCTGAAGAAGATGTCTTCAGCGGACAAGGTCTATGCCGTATGGGAGAATCTCAAGGGTTACGCACCCAAGGGTAACAAAGTCAGCATGGATGAAGCGCTGACCAAGACGGATGACACCCTAGCCCGCATCGAGCGAGGTGCGCTCTAAGCGACTCAAGTTCACACGGATGCTTGCTCCACCTCCCAAAGACGGAATCAGACATGAACATGCCTACCTACCATCACAGACGTTACTTCGTCTCTTACAGCGGGATAAAACTGCCGTTGAATCTGGTCAATCCACTCGATGAGAACGAGACCGAGAACCGCAACACATATTTTTGCGGTTACTATGATGAAGACGGAAGGATGCTGGTCTGTGAAAAGCGGGTTTATGGGGAGGTGGAGTTCTCCCACACTTACGAGTACCACACCTCAGGCAAACTCAAATCCGCCATCATCAGGATGGAGGGTGACGAACCGGAGCGACTCGAGTTTCCCGAATAAATTAACCTGGGAGGGGTAACGTATATCCCTCCTTTTTCTGTCAGCGGCGACGGCCTTTACCTTTTACAGCGGGCTTCTCATCGCGAACTTTCAGATTGCTGTCCATAAATAATTTGCCGTTCAGTGCCGCCATGGCGGCGCGCGCCTCATGGCCTTCCATGCCGATAAATGCAAAACCCTTGTTACGGCCACTGAAGATATCACGAGGTAATTCCAGCTTGCGTACTTTGCCGTACTCGGAAAAAAGTTCCCTGATATCGTCTTCTGTAGCTTGGGGTGCAATGTTACCGACGAAGAGCATTTTCATAAACGTGTTCCCGAATGGTGGTGATGGACTGTAGCCATGGAGGCTACACCGGGTGGCCGCCAATAATGAGAGGCGGCGAGGGAGCAAAATGAGAAACGGGCCGCGGCTTCGCGCCCTCTGAAAAAGAGGTGGAAGTCACGGCCCGTGTCTTTGATGGTGAGCGGTAAACGCGCCCGAGGGCACGTTTCAGCTCATCTCATCAAGCAGCAACGACGTTGCTTGCCTGCGGACCTTTGGGGCCATTTTCCACATTGAAGCTGACGGGCTGACCTTCGGCCAGGGTCTTGAAACCGCCGCCCTGGATCGCGCTGAAGTGTACAAACACGTCTGCGCCGCCATCGTCCTGGGAAATAAAGCCAAAGCCCTTGGATTCGTTAAACCACTTTACAGTACCTGTAGCCATGATAATTTTACCTTTAATGAAACAATGAATAGATCGGTTTTGCGTACAGGTAATGAAGAGGTGCATCGAGAAGTAACCGGAAGGAACTGCTGGAAAGGCCATTAACAATATCTGTAGCTGTCATTACTATAGGCTACCCATTGGTTTATTGCCACAAGTATTTTGAAATTCTTTTATCACAGCGAAGAAGGGGAGCCGTACCGCTCTACTCAATGAGAGCTCTATCGCGACAACTTGTCATCATCCCCTAACACAGATTAGCCTGTTCCTTTCGAGACACTCAAACCTGACCGGAGTTCCTGTATGAGCACATCGGCAAACCTGAATCAGCGCTTCGCCATCGAAGGCGCGGTTTCCTTCCACGAACAGCCCAGCGGCTTTGTTGTCGTTAAGGTGAATAACATCCATGCCAACGCCACAATCGCCATGCAGGGAGCTCACCTGATGACATTTCAGCCGAAAGGCGAAGAGGCATTGATCTGGATGAGCCCGGAGGCAAAACAAGCGCCTGGCAAGTCGATCCGCGGCGGTGTGCCGGTTTGCTGGCCCTGGTTTGGACCGCACGAGCAGGATCCCAAGCTGCCGGCTCACGGTTTTGCCCGCACGGTCGCGTGGCGATTGAATCAAGTTCATGTCCTACCTGACGGCAGTACTCGCCTTGAATTCGAACTCATTCAGAACGCAACGACCCGTGCCCAGTGGCCACACCCCTGTTCGGTCCGCAATATCATCACCGTGGGAAAGACGCTGCAGCATGAGCTGATCACCGGCAACCACGGTAATGAGCCGATGGTGATTGGTGAAGCACTTCACACCTATTTCCAAGTCGGGGATGTGCGAAAGGTGACGGTCAACGGCCTCCAGGGGTGTGATTATCTAGACAAGACCAAGGGCTTCCAGCGACTCACCCAACGAGGGCCATTGAACTTTTGCGGTGAGGTAGATCGCATCTACCTGAACGCGCCGGCGAGCACCGAGATCCGTGATCCGGTCATGAAACGCCGTATCGTGATCCGCACTCAGGGAAGCCACTCCACCGTCGTATGGAATCCGTGGACGGAAAAGGCAGCACAAATGGGGGATCTTGGGCCGGAGGGGCATTTGCACATGCTCTGCGTGGAGACCGCCAACGCTGCCGAAGATACCGTCACTATCGCCCCAGGTGCGCAACATCGGCTGGTGGCCCAATACGCGGTTGAGGCGCTATAGGCTGTGCACATTTGGGTCGATGCCGATGCCTGTCCTGTTGTGATTAAGGAGATCCTTTTTCGCGCCGCCGAGCGCAAGAGGATCTCGATGACGCTGGTGGCAAACAAGGTGCTACAGACACCGAAGTCACCTTACATCACCGCCAAACAGGTCGGTCACGGCTTCGATGTCGCCGATGATTACATCGCTTCACAGGTGCAACCCGGTGATGTTGTCATCACCGGCGATATCCCGCTCGCCGCCGAGGTGCTGGACAAGGGCGCCCACGCCATCAATCCACGAGGTGAACGCTACACCCCCGAGACAATCCGTCAGAAACTGGGGATGCGTGACTTCATGGACACCCTGCGTAGCAGCGGCATCCAGACCGGTGGCCCGCCACCGCTCAACCAGACCGACCGGCGCAACTTCGCCAATGAACTGGACCGACTGCTGGCCAAACACATGAAGAACTAGCACACTGCACCTACACTATTAAGGAAAGTCAGACGAGGTAGAAGAAATTCTCCTCAATGGAAAGCCGCTCAGTTGCTCTTCTCGCTTTGACTTCTGAAAGTCAAAATTTGTCTATTACCGATTACTTAACATTGGCCTCATATGAAACGCTCCACCCTCATCTCCCTTATCGATGTCGTGGCTTTCATCGGTTTTCTCTTTCTCACCAGCAGCGGCATTCTTATGCGCTACATGCTGCCACCGGGCAGCGGCCGCTGGAGCGAGGTGTGGGGGATGACCCGCCATCAATGGAGTGAAGTACATTTCTGGATTTCGGTGTTCTTTTTCGCTGTGCTGGCCCTTCACCTGGTGCAGCACTGGCGCTTTGTCCTTGGTCTTTTCCGCGGTCATCTGAAAGAGTTCCTGCAACTTCGCGTGGTGCTCAGCCTGGTCGGGCTTGTGGCGGTGATAATGCTGGCACTCGCCCCGCTGGCATCTCCCGTTCAGGTGGATGAAAGCCGGGGAGATCGCCCCTGGCGAGGTGGCGGTCAGGGGCTGCACCAACCCGAGCAGCCTGGAGGTGAACGCGAGCTGCCGCGCTAAGAAAGTTGTTCCAATAGAACCCATCCAGCCTCGATACCTCCTTCCCCCTGAAGCCTTTATCTTTGAATTTCATCCGTTTCACCGGCATTTCTCTCGCAAAGCCCCTTGTCGCCGCTGCAGCAGTACGGAACAATAGCTCTACATGAGCAAATCACACGTTGAGACCATTATTCCGCTACGCGGCCCACTGTTTCGCGGCGATCGCCGCCTGCGCATCGCATTGGTGGGCATGCCGAAAAGCGGCAAACGCACCCTCTTCAAGGCGGTATCCAGTACCTCCATTCACACCGGGGAATTGGCCGGTACAGACCAGTCCTATGGTGAGTGCACC
>JBFEYJ010000130.1:0-7934 GCA_041562215.1 Thiohalomonadaceae bacterium
CCTCCTTGGAGGTATTTATCACGAAAAATGTGCAAAAGACCCCATTGTGACCAGCATTACCTCTGCATAGACTCAGTCACAAGCCGTCGCTAACGGCCATCTTCACGGGAGGAAAAGAAATGCCATCGCATCGCACAAAACAGCTCTCGGTCCTGACCATGAACACGGTAGGCTTCACCGCCTGCTTCGCCGTGTGGGTCATGTTTTCCATTATCGGCATCCCGATTAAAACCGGATTGTCATTATCCGATACCCAGTTTGGCCTGCTCGCCGCTACCCCCATCCTCACCGGATCTTTACTGCGCCTTCCGCTGGGCATGATGACCGACAAGTTCGGCGGACGCCCGGTCTTCTTCTGGCTGATGACCTCCATCATCATCCCGTTGTTTCTTATCTCCAAGGCGACCGAGTATTGGCAATTTCTTATTCTGGGCTTGTTTGTCGGCATCGCCGGCGCCTCGTTCTCCGTAGGCATCGCCTACACCGCACGCTGGTTCACCAAGGAGACACAGGGCTTTGCCATGGGCATTTTTGGTGCCGGTAATGCCGGGGCGGCAATAACCAAGTTCGTTGCGCCATCCATCGTTGTCGCCTGGGGCTGGGAGATGGTACCGGTGGTCTACGCCATCACCATGACCATTGTGGTGATCCTGTTCTGGTTCTTCACCTATTCGGAAGAGAGCCACAAAGTCGAATCTAACATCACCATCCGGGACCAGTTGCGCGCACTCAAGGACCCGACGGTATGGAAATATTGCCAATACTACTCGCTGGTGTTCGGCGGCTTTGTCGCCCTGTCGCTGTGGATGACCAAATACTACATCGGCACCTACGGCCATGATATCCAGACCGCCGCATTGCTTGCCGCCATCTTTGTTCTCCCCTCAGGCATCATCCGCGCACTCGGTGGCTGGCTCTCCGACAAGTTCGGTGCACACCAGGTGACCTGGTGGGTGATGTGGACCTCGCTCATCTGCCTGTTTTTCATGTCCTACCCACAGACCGACATGCTGATCATCCGCACTAAAGGCGATCCGGTTGCCATGCATATCGGTGTCAACGAGTACGTCTTCACCGCGCTGCTGTTTGTCGTCGGGATCGCCTGGGGCTTCGGCAAGGCATCGGTGTTCAAGTACCTCTCCGATGAGTATCCGGAAAACATCGGTGTGATGTCCGGCATCGTCGGCCTGGCCGGCGGTATGGGTGGTTTCACCCTGCCCATCATGTTCGGTGTACTGCTCGACTGGACCGGTGTCGCCACCACCGCCTTCATGCTCCTGTTCGGCGTCACGCTGGTGTCGCTGATGTGGATGCAATATTCGGGCGAACGCGATCGTGACCGTGCCAAACGCAAACAATTCGTGTCTCTGGACACACTGGAATAACCGCTTCACCACTCAAGCACAGAAAAGATCTACCAGACACGCACAATTCAAGAGGGTGCAACCATGGCTGACATAAAAGAATGGGATGTAGAAAACACGGAGTTCTGGGAGCGGACCGGCAAGAAAGTTGCCACCCGTAACCTTTGGATCTCTATACCGAGTCTGCTCTGCGGCTTCGCCGTATGGCTCTACTGGGGAATTATCACCGTACAGATGCTCAACCTGGGCTTTCCATTCAAGCCTGCCGAGCTTTTCACACTGGCCGCCATCGCCGGTCTGACCGGGGCGACGCTGCGCATACCCAGCAGCTTCTTTATCCGCATCGCCGGTGGACGCAACACGATCTTTTTCACCACTGCACTATTGATGCTGCCGGCGATAGGTACCGGTATCGCACTTCAGGACATGAACACGCCGTTATGGGTGTTCCAGCTCCTGGCATTTCTATCAGGCTTCGGTGGCGGCAACTTCGCCTCCTCGATGTCCAACATCAGCTTTTTCTACCCAAAGCGGATGCAGGGCCTGGCGCTGGGGCTGAACGCCGGTTTGGGTAATGCGGGTGTGACCACCATGCAGATCCTGGTGCCGCTGGTCATGACCTTCGGTATTTTCGGCGGTGAGCCGATGATCCTGCAGAACACCTCCGGCACCCTGATCGGCAAGATCCCCGCCGGCACCGAAACCTATATCCACAACGCCGGTTTCGTCTGGTTACTGTTCCTTATTCCGCTGGCCTTCGCCGGCTGGTTCGGCATGAACAACATCCGCACCGATGAGGTATCACCCAACATCGGTTCACCTGCCGGTGCCATGTCCAAAATTGCCGGCATGCTTCTCATCGGCTTCCTTACTGCTGCTGCCGGTCTCTATATCATCCTGCCCGCACCAACCGGTCTGGGTGCTCCCGGCTGGGCCAAGTGGCCGGTCATCGCCGGTATCCTCTTTGCCACCGTCATGCTGATGAAGATGATCCCAGGCGACATCAAGCCGAACCTGAAGCGCCAGTTCAAGATTTTCGGCAACAAGCACACCTGGGTGATGAGCATCATCTACACCATGACCTTCGGCAGCTTCATCGGTTACTCCGCCGGTTTCGCCCTGGCCATCAAGGTGGTGTTCGGCTTTCAGCACATCATGGTCGACGGGGTCATGACCCACGGCACCGCCAATCCCAACGGCCCCTCTGCGCTGATGTACGCCTGGATGGGTCCGTTTATCGGTGCGCTGATTCGCCCGATAGGCGGCTGGATCGCCGATAAAGTCGGTGGCGCCAAGGTAACCCAGATCGTTTCCATCGTCATGATCGCCAGCGCCCTGGGTGTGGCCTACTACCTCAAGGCGGCCTACCAGTCAGCCACACCGGAAGAGTATTTCGTACCGTTCTTCCTGCTGTTCCTGGTGCTCTTCGCTGCGACCGGTATCGGTAATGGTTCCACCTTCCGCACCATTGCCATGGTGTTCCCGAAAGAGCAGGCCGGTCCTGCCCTGGGCTGGACCTCGGCAGTGGCCGCCTATGGCGCCTTCATCATTCCCAAGGTGTTCGGTGAGCAGATCAAGATGGCCACCCCCGAGTACGCACTCTACGGCTTCGCCATCTTCTACACCGTCTGCCTGCTGCTTAACTGGTGGTACTACCTTAGCCCCAGGGCTGAGATCAAAAACCCCTGATAGGGAGCAACGGAAAAACGTTTTGACAGGATTGAGTGGGTTCACCCATCACCAAAGGCATAACTCGATGATGAACCCCCAGGTGAATCCACTCACTTTAATTGCACCAAAGTTTTAATTGTACGCTGGAGACTGAGCAATGAGCCACTTCCTCGACAGACTGAAATTCTTCAACAGGACCCAGGAAGCGTTTTCCAAAGGCCACGGCATCGTGACCAATGAAGACCGCCAATGGGAAGACGCCTATCGCAACCGCTGGCGTTTCGACAAGGTGGTCCGCTCCACCCACGGCGTGAACTGCACCGGCGGGTGTAGCTGGAAAATCCATGTCAAGAACGGCCTGGTCGCCTTCGAAATGCAACAGACCGATTACCCGCGCACTCGACCCGACATGCCCAACCATGAACCGCGCGGCTGCCAGCGCGGCGCCAGTTTTTCCTGGTACCTTTACAGTCCGCACCGCATCAAACACCCGCTGGTGCGTGGGCGTCTGCTGGAACTCTATCGTGCCGAGCGTCTAAGCGGCAAGGACCCTGTCGAGGCCTGGGCGGCAATCCAGGAAGACCCGGAAAAGCGCAAGAAATATACTGCGGTACGCGGTCTCGGCGGCTTCGTCCGTGGCGACTGGGATGAGATGAAAGAGATCATCGCCGCTGCCAATGTCTACACCATCAAGAAACACGGACCCGATCGCATCTTCGGCTTCTCACCGATCCCGGCGATGTCGATGATCAGTTATGCCGCGGGCTCCCGCTACCTCTCCCTCATCGGGGGGGCCTGTGGCTCTTTCTACGACTGGTACTGCGACCTCCCGCCCGCTTCGCCGCAGGTGTGGGGCGAGCAGACCGACGTACCGGAAGCGGCGGACTGGTACAACTCCACCTACATCATCGTCTGCGGCGCCAACCTGCCGATGACCCGTACCCCTGATGCCCACTTCGCCATCGAGACCCGCTACAAGGGCACCAAGGTGGTCTCCATGGCGCCGGACTACGCAGAGTATGTGAAGTTTGCCGATCTCTGGATGCCGGTCAAACAGGGCACCGACGCAGCCGCCTTCCTTGCCATGGGGCATGTGGCGTTGAAGGAGTTCCATGTCGACAAACAGGACCCCTACTTCACTGAATACGCCCGCAAGTACACCGACTTCCCGATGCAGGTGATGCTGCGCAAGGACGGCGATCACTTCGTCACCGACCGTTACCTGCGCGCCTCCGACTTCGACGACAAGCTAAGCCAGGAGAACAATCCGGAATGGAAGACCATCGTTTACGATGCGAAGTCGAAGAGCTTCGTCGTACCCAACGGCTCGGTCGGCTTCCGCTGGGGCGAACAGGGCCGCTGGAATCTGCTGCCGAAGAACGCCGTCACCGACACGGAGATCGAAGCGGAACTCACCTGCATCAAGGATCGCAACGAGGTGATCAGTGTTGCCTTCCCGCACTTCACTCCCGGGGAAAATGAGCTGCTCATGCGCAACATTCCCGTGCGCAAGATAAAGACCGTCGATGGCGATGCCTATGTGGCCAGCGTGTTCGACCTGCAGGTAGCCCAGTACGGAATCGACCGCGGACTCGGCGACAATCTCGCCACCGGTTATGACGATGCCAGCGTGCCCTACACCCCGGCATGGGCCGAGAAGGTCACCGGTGTCAAGCGTGCCGATCTCATCCGTACCGGCCACGAGTTTGCAGAGAATGCCTCCAAGACAACCGGCAAGTCGATGGTGATCCTCGGCGCCGCCATCAACCACTGGTTCCACAACGACATGAACTACCGCGGCATTATGAACCTGCTGCACATCTGCGGTTGTGTCGGCCAGTCCGGCGGCGGCTGGGCTCACTATGTCGGTCAGGAAAAGCTGCGGCCGCAAGCCGGCTGGGCGCCGGTGGCCTTCGCGCTCGACTGGCACCGTCCGCCGCGCCACATGAACTCCACCACCTATTGGTACTTCCATACCGACCAGTGGCGCTATGAGCGTGTGAGCGGCGACAGCCTGCTCGCCCCCACCGCCAAGGGACGCTACAAGGGCTACTCGCTGGCCGACTACAACGTGGTGTCACAGCGCCTGGGCTGGCTGCCCTCCGCGCCGCATTTCAACAAAAATCCGCTGGATATCGTTGCCGATGCCGAGAGTGCCGGTGCCTCCGATGAGGCGGGAGTCTCCCAGTACATGGTCAACCAGTTGAAGAGCGGGGAACTGGCCTTTGCCTGCGAGGATATCGATGCACCGGAGAGCCATCCGCGCAATCTCTTCGTCTGGCGTGCAAACCTCATCGGTTGTTCGGCCAAGGGGCACGAGTACTTCCTCAAGCACCTGCTCGGGGCACAAAACGGCGTACTATCCGAAGGCACCGAAGGGGCCGACTCCAAGGAGATCAAATGGCGCGAAAAGGCCCCCACCGCCAAACTGGATCTGATGGTCGACATCAACTTCCGCCTGAACTCCACCGGCGCCTACTCCGACATCGTCCTGCCAACCGCCACCTGGTATGAGAAGAACGACCTCAATACCACCGACATGCATCCCTTTGTCCACCCGCTGTCCGAGGCGGTCGACCCGGCCTGGGAGTCAAAATCCGACTGGCAAATCTTCAAGGGCCTGGCCGAGCGCTTCTCCGAGCTGGCCGCGGTGCACCTTGGGACGCGCAAAGATGTAGTCGCCCTGCCGATGCAGCACGACACACCGATGGCACTGGCACAGCCCTTTGGCGTAAAGGACTGGAAGCGAGGCGAATGCGAGCCTGTTCCCGGAAAAACCATGCCGCTATTCAAGGTGGTCGAGCGTGACTACCCCAACACCTATCGCAAGTACATCGCTCTCGGTCCGCTGTTGACCAAGATCGGCAACGGTGTCAAAGGCATCGAATGGAATACCGAGGAGGAGTACGAGCAACTCAAGGACCTTAACTACACCGTAAAGGTGGAGGGTATTTCCAAGGGCATGCCGTCACTGGAAGAGGACATCTATGTCTGCGACACCATCCTGCAGATGGCGCCGGAAACCAACGGCGAGGTGGCCCACAAGTCTTGGACGGCCCTGTCGCGCAAGACCGGTATCGATCACAGCCACCTTTACGCCGGACGGCACGAAGAGAAGATCCGTTTCCGCGACATTCAGGCCCAGCCGCGCAAGATCATCACCGCGCCCACCTGGTCCGGGATCGAATCGGAAGAGGTCAGCTACAACGCCGGCTACACCAACATCCATGAGCACATCCCGTTCCGTACTCTGACCGGACGTGCCCAGTTCTACCAGGACCACGAATGGATGCTCGACTTCGGCGAAGGTTTCTGCGCCTACCGTCCTGCACTGGATATGAAGAACACGGACGTACCGGAGAACATCAAGAAAAAACCGCACCTGCTGCTCAACTGGATCACGCCGCACTCCAAGTGGGGTATCCACTCCACCTACCAGGACAGCCAGCGCATGCTGACCCTGTTCCGCGGCGGGCCGTATGTGTGGGTCTCCGAAGAGGACGCCAAATCGATTGGCCTGGAAGACAACGACTGGATCGAGGCGCTCAACGCCAACGGCGCCACCATGGCCCGCGTGGTGGTAAGCCAACGTGTTCCCAACGGCATGGCCATCATGTACCACGCCCAGGAGAAAAACGTCAATGTTCCCGGCTCCAACACCACAGGCAAACGCGGCGGCATCCTCAACTCGGTGACTCGCGTCGTGGTCAAGCCGACCCACATGATAGGTGGGTACGCCCAGCTCTCTTACGCCTTCAACTACTACGGCACGGTGGGCTCGCAGCGTGACGAGTTTGTGGTGGTGCACAAGATCGAGGATCAGGACATCGACTGGCTCGAACGTCCGCTGACACCGGAACGCGAGGGCAAGCCGAATCCTCCGGGCATCAACAACTAATTCGCTGAACAGTGTATTGAGGAGATAACGATGAAAATCCGCGCACAAATCGCCATGGTGCTGAACCTGGACAAGTGTATCGGTTGCCATACCTGTTCGGTGACCTGCAAAAACGTCTGGACCAGCCGCAAGGGTGTCGAATACGCCTGGTTCAATAACGTCGAGTCCAAACCCGGTATCGGTTATCCCAAGCAATGGGAAGATCAGGAAAAGTGGAGAGGCGGCTGGGTCGTGAAGAACGGCAAACTTGAGCTCAAGGCCGGCGGCCGCACCAGTAAGCTGCTGAACATTTTCGCCAATCCCGACATGCCCGAGATCGACGACTACTATGAGCCGTTCGAAATGGACTACCAGCGCCTGCAAAAGGCGCCGCTGTCCGAGGCCTGCCCCACGGCACGACCCAAATCGCAGATCACCGGCGAAACCATGGAGAAGATCACCTGGGGGCCGAACTGGGAGGACGACCTGGCCGGTGAGTTCGCCAAACGCAGTATCGATAAAAACTTCGACGGCATCCAGAAGCAGATGTACAAGGAGTTTGAAAACACTTTCCACATGTACCTGCCCAGACTGTGCAACCACTGCCTCAACCCGGCCTGTGTTGCCTCCTGTCCTTCCGGCTCGATCTACAAGCGCGACGAGGACGGCATCGTGCTGGTGGACCAGGACAAGTGCCGCGGCTGGCGCATGTGTGTCAGCGGCTGTCCTTACAAGAAGGTCTACTACAACTGGGAGTCGGGCAAGGCGGAAAAATGTATCGGCTGTTATCCGCGCATCGAATCCGGTATGCCCACTGTATGCGCCGAGTCCTGTGTCGGACGCATTCGTTACCAAGGTGTGATTCTCTACGATGCGGATCGCATCGGTGAGGTCGCCGCCGCTGACGAGCGTGGCCTGTACGATGCGCAAATGGGAATTTTCCTCGACCCCAACGATCCGAAGATCATCGCCCAGGCCAAAGCCGACGGCATCCCCGAAAGCTGGATCACCGCCGCCCAGAA
>JBFEYJ010000131.1:0-7898 GCA_041562215.1 Thiohalomonadaceae bacterium
CACCGGCCAAACACCATCAAAACGCCGGTAATACAAGGAGCAAGTAGCATGTCACAATCTAATTTTGTTTATCCCCTACCCAACGACTATCTCACCCTCATCAATAACACCCGCTGGCAAGTGCGTGAGGATGAAGACGAGTACGGCAACAATTCCGAACTTCCTGCACTAACGCAACTCTCCAACCTGTCCGATTTCATCACCGATAAACTGACCAAGGCCGAAGCGTTGTCGTGGGTGTTGCAGGGGGCGAAGCATTATCCCGAAAATGCTGATTCGGTGACGGCGATGGTGATCGCCGAGTTGATCCATGAGGCGCTGGAAGCGAATGAGAAGCAGTGGGAGAAAATACGGCACGTCGTTAAACGGGAAAGTTAGTCTCGCCTCGTCGCATAGATAGGCCGTTCCCGTCACTCCAGCCCCACTCCCTAAGGGAGTGGGGCTCACCCTCCTGTGTTATCGACCTTTTTTACTAAAACACAGATTAGACAACACAGAATTCGCAAATGGCCAATACGAGTACCTGTACAACATCCCTGTTCACAACTGTTACTCTACCTTGAACCAGGAATACAGGGTCTATCAGCTTTGCCCCCTTCTTCGTTAAATTAAAGCAATTTACGTCAACTTATTTTGGTTAATTAACCCAGAGTGATTAAGGGTCTAGCGGTTTATTTCACCAATAATGTTTTCCCTTTGGACCCTTTGTGAATAAGTCAGGCCAGAGTCTCCATGCTCATTTGGGTGAACGTTCACCCGGGGACCGGGTTTGTACCGGACATCCATCACAGCGCTGTTTTCTTATCGCCCCTAACTTCCTTGTCATTGTCACTGTTGCCCTCGGTTGAGACACCAGGAGCGGGCTGCTAGAGTAAATTGAGGTGCACTGTGAACGATGCCGTCACGACACTGGTCACGGCCAGCAAATTGGGGACAAAGTTAATTAATAAAAAATCGGAGTCTGGCCGCAACCATGTTTGAAAATGTTTTCCTTCAAATCGGTGTGATCCTCGGTCTGGCTACCGTCGGTGGTCTACTGGCCCGTTTACTGCGCCAACCGCTTATCGTCGCCTTCATTGCGGTGGGGATCCTCATCGGGCCCTCCGGGCTGGGCATGGTGAGCCTCAGCAGCGAGATCGAGCTGTTCGCCCGTCTCGGCATCGCGCTGTTGTTGTTCGTGGTGGGGCTCAAACTCGACCTGCATATTATCCGCACCGTGGGGCCGGTTGCCCTCGCCTCCGGCCTGGGACAGGTGCTCTTCACCTCCGTTGTGGGTTACCTCATTGCCCTGCTGTTGGGGATGCCCCACGTTGTCGCGATCTACGTAGCAGTGGCGCTGACCTTCTCCAGCACCATCATCATCGTCAAGCTACTCTCGGATAAGCGCGAGGTCGACGCTTTGCACGGGCGCATTGCGGTCGGCTTTCTCATCGTTCAGGATATCGTGGTGGTGCTGGTAATGATCACCCTGACCGCCTTCGGCCAAACAGAAAGTGATGTGAGCCTCTGGCAAGAGGGGATTCGGATCCTGCTGAAAGGGGCACTGATGCTCGGTACCGTGGCGCTGTTGATGCGCTACATCCTCCCGGGACTGCTGCATCGCATCGCTTACTCTGTGGAACTGCTGATGCTCTTCGCTATCGCGTGGGCGGTACTCGGCGCCGTCAGCGGCGACGCTCTTGGCTTCAGCAAAGAAGTGGGGGCATTCCTCGCCGGGATCTCCATCGCCTCTACCCAATACCGGGAACAGGTGGCGGCGAGACTGGTGAGTCTGAGAGACTTTCTGCTGCTGTTCTTCTTCATCGAACTGGGAGCAACCCTTAATCTCGGCACACTCGGTGGCCAGGCTGGTGCGGCGGTTGTCTTCTCACTATTCGTGCTGATCGGCAATCCGATCATCGTTATGGCGATCATGGGCTACATGGGCTACCGCAAGCGCACCGGTTTTCTCGCTGGCCTGACGGTGGCTCAAATCAGCGAGTTCTCGTTGATCCTGGCGGCTCTCGGGATGAGTCTCGGGCACTTGGACCAGGATACCGTGGGGCTCATTACGCTGGTGGGGCTAATCACCATCAGCGCCTCCACCTACATGATTCTCTACTCCCACCCGCTCTATGAACGGCTCGCGCCTTACCTGTCGCTATTCGAACGCGAGGTCCCCCACAGGGAGCTGGACAGCCCGGTCGAAAACCAGGGAAGTGTTGATATCCTGCTGATCGGCCTGGGTCGCTTCGGTGCCGCTGTGGCGGAGCAGCTGCACCAGCGCGGCTGCCGCCTGCTGGCGATCGATTTCGACCCTGAACTGGTACGACGCTACAATCAGGAGGGCTACGCCGTGCACTATGGCGATGCCGAGGATCCGGAGTTTATCGGCTCCCTCCCCCTTGCACAGGCCAAGTGGGTGGTCAGCACTGTGCGTGATCGCTCCATTAGCCGTATGTTGCTGCACGGCCTGCACGAACAGGGCTACCGTGGCATGGTGGCCGTTTCCTCATCCAGCCGCGCTGAGGCGCAACTGTTCGAACAGGAAGGCGTTGAGCTAGTACTCATCCCCTATGATGACGCTGCAAAGGAGGCGGCCGACCGGCTGATGAGCCGTGCAGCAACGTCCAATAACCACAGCACTGAGAGACGTCCTGGATGAACCTCTCCATCAATCCCCTCTACATCGGCTAATCCAGCGTAGTTTAAGGGGAGTCCCCGTCCCCCCTCCCCGCACTTGCACTCTCCGGTTGCGGTGTTACCGGACTTGGAAGCGGAATTTTTGGCCGCGTCTCATGGATCAGCAGGGGCTCATGGTTTATTACCCTGGTGATTTACTGCAAAATTAACCGTCAGAAGCACCGAGTACCCAGCGGGAGGGCCTATTCCCGGCAAGATGTTTTGCCATTTTATTATTAGTATCGGCACGGCCTCCCTGCCCCGCCGCATAACATGACATACTGATTAATGCAGGGTTTCATCCCATGCCTGCACCTCGGTTTCACGAACGATCATGCCATCTTCCAGTTCCAGGGTAATATTGCCAAATACCCGCGTTCCATCCGGATACAGGCAATCCTCGCTAAACGAGAGACCATTTCTACCGACCACTTCGTCAATGACCTGGTGTCTCATCTCTCGGCCATAGACATCACGTAAGTAACCGGCAATAGCCTGCTTGCCGTGTAACTCCATCGGCCGGCTGGGCGGGTGATCTCGATCAATGACACGCAGCTCCGCATTATCCGCATAGAGGCTGAGCATACTGTCCACATCACAACTTTCGATGGCAACATGGAGTGTGTTACAGATTTCTGATGAGCTTTTCATGTGACCTCCTTCGCGTAAAACGCGCAGTTTGTCGGATTGACAAAGAACCCGGGCTCCTCCAGGAACACCCCGGTTATGGCACATCTCCCGTCAAAAACAGTAAATCATTACGGGAATTGTGATTGTGTCCCCGTAGTTGGAAGCGCACAAAGAACAGGTGCAGACGACCATTGAGCTCCTCCCGGTTTAATCAATGATGATATAGTCTAGTCCAGTGCATCCATTCTTCTATGCGTAAAAGCCCGCTTGAAGGCTTCGAAACATTTGTCTTCGAGGGTGAATGTCTACCGACAGCCACTCACTGCTTCTTTGCCACCACCCTGCCCTCGTCATTGATAT
The DNA here is from genome assembly GCA_041562215.1 of Thiohalomonadaceae bacterium. Lineage (GTDB taxonomy): Bacteria > Pseudomonadota > Gammaproteobacteria > Thiohalomonadales > Thiohalomonadaceae > JBFEYJ01. The sequence goes on from JBFEYJ010000131.1 coordinate 3,652, forward strand.
AGACCCGGTAGCGGTTGCCGTCCTTACACATGGCAATATTGTCGTTCTCGCCGAGGCGGGTGACCCGGATCACCTGGCCGCAAGGTAAGCCCAACAATGCGATCACCGAGGTCAGATCCTTGCGCAGCTCTGCATCGTCCTGGGCATGTGATGGGCCGGCCAGCAATAGCATCGTCGAGAGGCTCAAGAACCACTTTTTCATTTGTTTTCCCACACAGCCTCTCCTTAATTCAAAATTAATAGGATGCGAATTTTTCCGGGTCTGAAAGCATCTCCCAGATCGCTTCACGTGAGTCCAGAATATCGCGCGCCAGCGGTGGATCACTGTCCTGCAGGAGAGCCAGCACTTTCATCATGAGCATTTCATAAGGTTGCCTCAGCTGATCAAGGGTTTTGCTGGAATGACCCTGATAAAAGGCCTGGAATTTATCCAGCAGGTCATCTACCTGATTTTTCAATGCCAGCTTGGTAAAGACCCCAATGGCACGGGTCTCGCGGAGGCGTTTCTCCAGCAGGTCCAGATCCAGCGGTGGTGTTGACGGCATTTCAGCCTCTTTTTCGACAGATTTGTCGTCTGGCTTGTCTGCCTGCTTTTGGAACGGTGCCTCGGACTGCCCCTCAACCAGCTGTTCATCCTTCACTTCCATTTCATCAGGGAACGTATCGTTTGCCGCTTCCGCTTCAACTTGAGGAGCTACTGCGGCCGGCTCCGGCTCAGTCTCAGAAATGTCCTGCACAGTCTTCAAAAAGGTTTTTTTCCGTCCCTCTTGCGATGCCGACGGCATCGCTGAAATCCGATTTTTCTCATTCTCAGAGGTATGCCCAGGCTCCTCTAACGGGGGGGCTTGCGCAGACATGGAAGGCGTTATTGCAACGGCCTTGCTCTCTGTCTCGTCAGGTTCGGGGGGAGGTTGCGAAAGGCAGGTGCAACCGGCTGTCAGAGAGAGGCCGGCAAGCCCGATGACAAGCGCCATCCACCTCATGATGCCATTGCAAAATGTTGTGTCGGAATTGCCGCCCATAGACCCTCCCATTCGGTTGTCCAGGCGATAGCGGCATATATGATATGGTCTTTTAACCGGCTCAATAGATGCAGAGGAAAGGCCGCCTCTCCATCAATGTAGAATAGGTTCTCCAAAGACCTTACTCAATGATAATCGAGAGGATAGTTATCCATTAGGCCCCCTCAGCATTTAGCCTCCGGATTCGTTGCATCCCCTATGTTGAAGCCTGCGGCAGTTATCCGCTGTGATCCAGGAGATCCTCTTCACCGAAAAACTCAGGGTCCATCATCTCGATAAAGCGCTTGGCCTGGGGGGAAAGGAATTTGCCCTTGCGCAACACAATGCCGTAACTGCGGCCGGGAAAGTAGTGGCCAAGGGGAATTCGCGCTACCTTGTCTTCCGGGGTAATACAGACATCGCTAACGATGGAGATCCCCAGCCCCAGTTCGACATATTTTTTGATCACCTCCCAACCACCGGCTTCCAGCGAGACCTGGAAGCTCACATTGTGCTGACTAAAAACCGTTTTCACCGTACCCCAAGTGCTGAGGTGGCGCGGTGGGAGAATGAGGCCATAAGGGCTGATCTCCTCCAGGCGCAGGTTCTCACGCCCGGCAAGCGGGTGATCCTGTGGTGTGATGAGCACCGTGTCGTAAGTGACACTGGGACGGTAAATAATGTCGTCCGGGACCTCCAGCATTGATCCGACAGCGAAGTCCGCTTCATCGGCACGCAGCATCGCCAGGCCATCACGACCGGTGACATTGTGCAGCTTGATGCGGATCCGGGGATAAGCCTCGGCGAAACGTTTGAGGGGTTCCGGCAGGATGTAGAGGATGGTCGATTCACCTGCGGCAATATTCAGCTCACCTGATTCCAGTTTGCCGTAATGGGCGCCAAAGCTCTCCTGAAGCTTGTCGATCCCCTCTACCAAGGGATCGGCCAGTTGGTAGAGAATCTCCCCCTCCGGGGTCAGTTTGATATTGGGGCCGCGACGTTCGAACAGGGTAATATCCATCTCCCGCTCAAGCGCCTGGATCTGCAAAGTGACAGACGGCTGGCTGAGAAACAACTCCTCAGCCGCCAACGAGATACTGCCGGTACGCGCGGCAAAACAGAATGCACGCAACTGCTTAAGACGGTTTTGCTTGTAGTAAGGGGGTGCAGACATAGACATCACTCGTTGCGTTTGGCGGCCGACCGAGCCAAAGGCTGAAATATTAATATTCCTGATTAATTAATTTTAAATAATTAATAGGCTAAATAATACATCATTGTAGCGCTCGGCCTGAGAGAGACTGAGAATCAGCTACCAACGTTGTCGCCTATGCTTTATCTTCAGGATAGTCACAACAATCCGACCCTGGCACCGGGCCATCAAACAACAATATGAGGAACCACTCGATGCAATACGTCAAACCTTTCGCGGAACTGGGAATTGAGGATGTGCCGCGTGTTGGCGGGAAAAATGCCTCCCTCGGTGAGATGTACCGCGAGCTAAAAGGCCAAGGCATCGAGGTACCCAACGGTTTTGCCACTACCGCGGAAGCCTACCACCTCTATATTAAGCACAACAAGCTGCATGAGCGCATCGCTGAAGCACTGGAGGATCTCGACACCAGCGATGTTCGGCAGCTTGCTGTCACCGGGGCCAGGATCCGCCAGTGGATCATGCACGGCAACATGCCGCAGCAAATGGTCGCCGAGATCCGCGAGGCTTACAAGGCACTGGAAGCCGAGTATGGTGAGAATACCGATGTGGCGGTACGCTCGTCGGCCACCGCCGAGGACCTTCCCACCGCATCTTTTGCCGGACAGCAGGAGACCTATCTCAACATCCGCGGCACCACCAACCTGCTCTCAACCTGCAAACAGGTATTCGCCTCACTGTTTACCGATCGCGCCATCTCCTACCGAGTGGACAAGGGCTTTACCCATATGGATGTAGCCCTATCTATCGGTGTGCAGCAGATGGTGCGCGCTGACGTCGGCGCCTCCGGTGTGATGTTCTCCATCGATACCGAAACCGGTTTTCGCGACGTGGTCTTCATTACCGCGGCCTATGGCCTGGGCGAGACAGTTGTCCAGGGAGCCGTCAATCCCGATGAGTTCTATGTCTTCAAGCCCACTCTGGAGCTGGGCAAACGGCCAATACTTAAAAGGCAATTGGGCGAGAAGGCGATAAAGATGATCTACACCTCCGATCCGATGGCCGGCATGTCTACCCACACCGTTCGGGTGGGCCGTGATGAGCGGCAAAAATTCTCCATTAATGATGAAGAGGTACTGCAACTGGCCCGCTATGCCGCCGCCATAGAAAAGCATTACGGCAGGCCGATGGATATCGAGTGGGCCAAGGATGGTGACACAGGCAAATTGTACATCCTCCAGGCCCGCCCGGAGACAGTGCAGGCCGGCCTGGATGCCTCCATGCACCAGGTATTTCGTCTCAAGACCCGCGGCAAGGTGCTGGCAACCGGCAAGAGTGTGGGACAGAGAATCGCCAGCGGCAAGACGCGGGTAATCCTCGAGGCCGCTCAGATGCATGAGCTGCAACCGGGCGAGGTGTTGATCACTGACATGACCGACCCGGACTGGGAGCCGGTGATGAAGGTCGCCTCGGCCATCGTTACCAACAGGGGCGGGAGAACCTGCCATGCAGCTATCATTGCCCGCGAGCTGGGTATCCCGGCAGTAGTCGGTACCGGCGACACAACCCAGACCATCAACTCAGGTCAGGCCGTTACTGTCTCCTGTGCCGAGGGGGATACCGGACTGGTTTACGAGGGAGAACAGGAATTTGAGGTCGAAAATATAGACCTGTCGGCACTAGAAAAACCAAAGACGAAGATCATGCTCAATCTGGGAAATCCGGAACAAGCCTTCGAGATCTCTCGCCTCCCTTCAGACGGAGTCGGCCTGGCGCGGTTAGAGTTCATCATCAACAACGCGATTCGGGTACATCCCCGTGCGCTTATCGAGTATGACAAGCTCGATAGTCCTACCCAATCCTCCATCGATGAAATTGCCGCCGGCTACCCCGGCCGCGAAGAGTTTTTCGTCGAACGCTTGGCCGAGGGTGTCGGAACCATCGCCGCAGCCTTCTATCCACGGCAGGTCATTGTGCGGCTCTCGGACTTCAAGTCCAATGAATATGCCCAGCTTATCGGCGGGAAACAGTTCGAACCACAGGAAGAGAATCCGATGATCGGCTTTCGGGGCGCCTATCGCTACCCTTCGAAA
>JBFEYJ010000132.1:0-7868 GCA_041562215.1 Thiohalomonadaceae bacterium
CCCTGATATTGATGGCTCTGCCTCTCGTCGTACCGCCGCGGCTCCATGGGCGGATACAGGGCATTGCAACTTTAATCGTATCTTTAGTGGTACTCGTTGTCTCGATAACGCTCATCTTCATTGCAATCGGCCTGCTGATCATGATGGTGAGTCTGCTGTTTGCCGTCCCCTTCGGCACCCTGGCTTACCTCGGTGCATTCGGTCACTTCCCCGTCGGCGCTGCCCAGGCAACGCTGGGTGCAGTGATGAGTCTTAAGCTGGCTTGCGTAGTATTACTGATACTCGCCCAACAAAGGTTTATCGAAAATAAGGGGCTGGTGCTGATTTTGCTGACCTCATTGCTGGCTAACATTATTATCAGTTTCGCGCACAACTTTGCGCGGCCCCTTGTAAGTATCACCGACGACATCGCTGCGATTGTTGTCGGAATTCTTGCAGCAATTTGGGCACTCGTGCTACTCATCGGTTCCATACCGGCCATCACCAAAGCCTTGCGTGTCGATCGTGCACTGACCGGCTAAACAGAGAGCTAATTCCACTTCAGCCAAATGGTGTGCTCTGAGGCTTGGCATCCATTACAGATTCGAGTTAGCGTCAATGTTGGATGACGGTCCTCTTGCATCACCACGATACCTACATCGGGTAATCTCTTACCCTGCTTGCGCTCAGAGGCTGTGAGCTTTTGCTCGATCCAGCAAATATCATCAGGATCATCACCGTCCGGCATATAGGTGACCTCCAGCCTTGATCGGGCACGGGCAGAGGAATCAGGCTGACAATTTATTGTAACGCCGGCAGTACTCTTCGTATCCGACTTTGTTGAACGCACGTAGATCACTGGAGGCTTTGGGCCCGGCTGCACGACACTCAACGTCCCCTTACTGTACGTTTCTTCGCTCGGCTTTGCCGAGGCCATATCAATCACACAACGTGAGCTGCTCTGTGTCAGCTTGAACGATGTATTGAGGCGTTGATTGTTGCACTCCAGGCGGTTGCCATCGAGCTTTGGCGTGAAACTGCTGAGCATGCCTTGCAATACCGATGCAAAACCGTCGGTAACGGAACCAAAGGAGCGCTGTTGATCACCTTTAGCCAACCCATAACCGAGTGTGACAACATAAAGTATGACGAGCAACAGCAGGACGACCAAGATCACCACTTTACGGCGTTCCATGCAAATTCCTTGTTATCAGAACTTCAGGAGCGACAGGCGTCGATGCACAAATAGTACAGCGGATACCTGTCGCTCATCGCATCTCAATCAATTGATAATATGCAATGTCCTCGGACTTATAGGCATAATCTGTATCCGCTTCTCCCAAGTAGTAAAGCTGATAGTCAGCACACCCGGGCTTGGTCCAACATTGTTCTCCACCCGAAATGCCGAGATACGCCCTTCGTTGGTCCTGGCGCATAGGGTTGTACCCGCCGGCAACGTCTGCAGCGGAATACGGGCAGTGCCAAAGTTAGCTCTTAAACAATCACCATAACTGAGCGTGCGATTTCCCATGCGTACGAGCTTCGAACCGTTACGTGGTACCAAAAAACGCTCGGTGGCGGTCACGGCCTCGAACCAAAAATCGGCTCCATTACTGCCTTCAACCCCCGCATCAAGGTCAGCCAGGAAGGTCTGGCGTATATTGAAACGACCTTGCTTATGTACCCTCGGTGGCGTAACCGTTGCCGTACCAGACTCGATTACCAGGTTAACCGTCTCGCCCTTCTTGACCTTTTCATCCGCATCGGGCGTTTGATCAATAACCGTGTTCTTCGGCTTATCGCCCTCATGTTTCGAAGTCACCTCGCCGACTGCGAGCTCATTCGCCACGATCATCTTCTTCGCGTCATCAAGTAATAGATCGCTCAGATCCGGCACACGTGTCTTAGTCTTGGCGTTATAGATAGCCCAACCGCCCCCACCCAGCACCAACAGGGCGACTATTACCGCTGCAATAACAATCGCCCATGGGAACGGTTTCGCGGTTGGTGTCGACACGGGCTTGGGCTCAGCTACCTCGAAGGCGATACCATCTCCGGTAGTGAAATCCTCAGATGGCGCGTCGGTGGAGTAAACCTCGATACGAAATGTGTATTTGCCCTGTGCTGCGTCATTGGCTGTGATGGGAATGGTTAACTGTATGGTCTGATCGGCATCCAGATCCCACTCTTGCTGCCCTTCTTTTCCCTGCACAGCAATCGGCCCTATCCACTGTGCCTTAGTCTCGCCATCGACAACGGCTCTTGCCCCGACACGCAGCTTTCGACCACTGATGTTGTGCACGTTTACTACGTGCTGCGCAGCCCCGTTTGCGTCACAGACGACGCTGACTGTTGCGGCGCTTATCTCCACGATACTGCTCATCCTTCACCTCCGATGTCTTCATTGATAATTACGGCATAAACACCAGTTGATAGGTGACGTATGCCGGTTTTTCCTGTTCCAGAATTTGCTCTATCACTGCCTTGTAGCGCATGGTTGTCGCCGGTGCCCGGATCTTGATATGAAACGGTCGAGGAACACCGTCCCCGGTGCTAGCCTGCTCGTCGATCTCAAAGCCCGAATCGCCGGTGGCCACTTCCAGAAAACGGATCAAGCCTTTGCTTGTGCCGCGCCATTGCGAGAGTTCAGCGGCCGTTGCGACCAGCTCCCGCAAACGCCCCATACCACAGGAGAATGTCACTAAATCATTTGCGTTCGAGCCGCTGCGGCGCTGACTGAAGAACCGGTCAAGATCGACCCATGCGGCCAACATCGGGACGAAAGCATCGGGCGCACGATAGGGATCGAATATCTCGTCGATATCTGACAGCACCTTTTCGGTCGGCGAATGCAATGCATCCATAATTTCAAGTAGTGCCGCCAAGGGCGTACGGGGCTCCAGGGTAGTACGAAATACCTCAGGTAGCAGTTGAGCGATCTGTTCACGCTTCATCTTCGCTCACCATGGTTAATTCGTGCGCGCCGGAACAGAACAACCAGGTCGGTGGCAAGGTAACCTGATCAGAAAACTCTCGGCCTGAGCATGAAATGAAATGCTTGCCCAGATCGGTGCTGAGCAATACCCCTTTTGGCCCAACCGCCATCAGCGGGCCGCCATCCGCGGCACAGGCAACAGCATCAACCGATTCGAATTTTTTCAGCTCACGTAACGGTAATCCGCTGTTGGCGACAGAGGGCGACTGCCAGTGAGGTTCACGCACGTCAACATCCAGCGTCATGACACCACCGCGCCGACTGGCTGCGTAGACCCGGTTGTCGTCGAAAGCAAGGGCGCGGCAACTACTCGCATCCCAACCCTTGTCGAACGCAATCCACCCCTCGGGATTCTCCTCGGCGCCCGTCAGTAGCCAGCGGTGCGCGCCTCTTCCCGGATCGTCCCCAACGGCGGCAATACCGGCCCACAAATAACGGCGCAGACCGCGACGCTGCATCGCAAGTACCCGCACCTCTTCACCTTTCAATCCGATGGACTTAAACGATTTCGACTTGCCACCGTCATGGGACAGGTAGACCCCCAGTTTACCCCGCGCAGCCACAGCAACACTGGTCACGCCCATCGCGTCGGTAGAGGCGGTAACAGCGTAAAAACCCAGTCCCAGATTATCCGGATCCACCACCAATTGCTCAGGTACGGCATCATGCTGAACCAGTACCTGATATAAGCCAACTTCAGTGGCCAATAGCAGGGCAGCGCCTCCAGGACGTTCCACCCAGGTCATGTCGATGATACGAAAGTCCGTACGGGGGCCGATCTCCCAGCTCTCACCACAATCATGCGAAAAATGCAGTTGCGAGGCATCCTCATCACCCACCATGTTGGTAGCCACGGCCAGTAGACCGGCACGGGTCAGACGCTGCCCGGCCCCGGTCGGCAACACCGCTTCCCGCGGATAGGCCGAGATCAGGACAATCTCATCACCATTAAAAGATTGAAGCCGCTCCCAACCATCACCGTCGTTCATCGAGCGGAACAGCGTATCGCCGCCGGCCGCATACCATGTGTGGGGCTGGAAAGCATCCATGGCGAGAGCCTTGACGTTGCTCTCAGGCGCCGCATCCACCACCAGAGTCAGTTTCGACACCGAGCGTACGCCTGGCTCCGAACTCAACACCTTATACAGATGCCAGTTGGTCAGGGTATGGCCGAAGGGCCAGGGCTCACCGCCTGCACCCGGTGTAAGCGGACTAATGGTTTCATTGAGGCGGCGCATCACACGAGCCTCCACCGCCTTGGGATCCTCTTCGCGGTAAACAACCACAGTGGCACGCAACTGTACGCTCTTATAGCGGGCCCAGCTCAACAAACAGATGGTACCCAGAGGACGACGAAGATCGAGGGTCTGCTGGATCTGGTTAAGGGAAATGCCGCTTTGGTGTTGCTGCAGCAGTTCGAGATCAGCGCGTCCGGCGGAAAGCATTTGCGTGGGTATTTCCGGCACTAGCACGATCTCTACCGTACCGGGTTGAGCGTGGTTCCAGATCGCGGCACGGGTGAAAGCGCGTGCGCGCGACACGGCCCCCGAGCTCTGCCGGACTAACAGTTCGAAATCGCGCGCCGTCACCGCGCGGTGCAACGTATGGATCTCCTGCGGCCCACGCTGCAGCGCGTTATCAAGGCTTTCCGCATCGCGCCCACCTGTCGCTGCCAGGGGATTGCTCACCTGCACACCGGCAATAGACTGCTTCAGTTGTGTAAGACTCCCGGCAATAACGTTGCCGGCCGCACCGCCACCCACGTAGTACCACAGACGGATCTCCGCCCCCTTGGGCGGTACCTCGGCCAGTGCTTTGAGTTCACCCAGATTATCATCGGCACCACTCATGCTTAGCGCGGGCGCAAAACTGATGGTACCGCCGATACGGTCGGCGACGAACACATGACGGTCGGTGACTGGATCACTAAAGCTCCGCACCTCTTTCCAAACACGAAAAGCTTTCTCTCCGACGCGGACGGCGGCAACGTCTGGACCCAGCTGGGCCGGATCGCACTCCACTCCAACGACGATCCTCAGTCGCTCGTCGGTACCGGCGACGATAGGCGTCTGGCGTGCCTGTAGTGAAAGACCCGGCAGACCCGTGCCATAGCCGGCCATTTCAGCGTCCACCGGCGTGGCATGAACCGCGACCGCATCAACCCCGTCGGCTCCGGGCTCGATGGTGACATCAGTCAGCGTGGCAAACACCGGTGCCTCTTTGCCTCCGCCGGCAAGCGCTACCCGAGTGCCACGTGGAATAATTGTGGCATGAGGGGACTGCCGCGACATGGTGAAACGCAGTGATACGGAGGCTGCTGTAGGCGCGTGCAGCTTGACGCCGATGAGTTTCAGGAATTCTATGTAGGCCTTTTCAGGGAGGCGATTCAACCGGTAAAGCATTGCCTCGGTAAGGTGGGCAAAGATATCAATCATCACCATGCCAGGATCGCTGGGGGTGCGATCGGTCCATTGCGGGCAAGCACTCTCGATAATGCGCAACGCCTCGGCCACAAGGTCGTCGAAGGTACGGTCATCAAGGTTGGGGGCGCGTAGTGACATTCAGAGTTCTCCATCCGCAAGCATTACGCTCAGCGTCATGCTGTCCTGTTGTAAAGTACGCCGTACCCGGTATCGCAGCACGATATCCAGACGCCCGACGTGGTCCTCAGCTGCTGACGCATCGATGTCGATTAGGTCGATGCGCGGCTCCCACCGCTCCACCGCCTGACGTACATAGTGGATTGCCAGGCCATGTGTAGTAGCATCATTGGGTGCAAAGACCAGACGGTGCAGCTGACAGCCGTAGTCGGGACGCATCACCCGCTCTCCAGGCAATGTCGTCAGCAACAAGAGCAGAGCCTGGCGAACCGCCGCCTCCTCAGCAACCATAGCGATGCCACCCGTAGCGGAAACGCTCAGTCCCGCTTGCGCCTCCGACTGATCGAACTGGGGATGGATAAAACGCCAAGCCTGGAAGCGTGCCATCGCCTTTAAACCTCCTCGACCAGTGCCTGACCGGCGCCACGGACATGATACTTCACGGTTCCAGGTGGCGTGCCGTCGGTCAAGCCGGTCACAGGATCAAGGCAGACCCGCCGCCCATTGATACGGATAAGATCTGAATAACCCTGTTCCACCGGCAGGGTAGAGGTGCAGGGTTTAATGGTCGGACCGACGTTGGGACAACCAATAATTGGACGTGACTCCGGGTCAACCGCTACCAGCACCCGTCGCCCGTTGATGGTTACCAGATCCTGCGTCGCGCTGATGCCGACAACACCCAGCTCATGGGCACAAACCAACACCGCATCCTCCGTCAGCCAGTACATCATGCACTCTCGAAATCGATGCGCTGCCCGCGGATCACGATGACCCCTGGCGCGTCGATCTCCAAATCCCCGGCCGCGTGCAGCCGCGCGCCCTTGTCGGTCAGCTCCAGGTAACTGCCGTCATCGCCGTTGCCTGCGCGCACGCTGTTTGGTGATAGCTGCAAATAATTGCCACCGTCACTTTCCAGTCGCACGCTCTTCGCTTCGTCGTCGAGACGCAGCAGCTGGCCACCGGGAGTCAGAAAGTGAAAGCGCCTTACCGCGCCATCCTCAACTCCACCGTGATCCGGTGGTTCGGTTGGACCATACAGACCACCGAGCACCACCGCCTGGGCCGGGTCGCCATTAACAAAAACAAGCAACACCCGATCGCCCACATCGGGCAGCGCAATCAATCCCTTGCCGGCGCCTGCCGCAGGCAACAACACCTCAAGCCAATCGCTCTCTACCTCACCGTGACAAGGCAGCGCCACGCGTACTCTCCCCAGCCGCTCAGGGTCATCCACCTGCGTCACCTCACCATAAGTGATCTGGGAATCACCCGCTTGAGGTGCAGGCTCAGGGGGGGCGGTGTCAAACTCGGTCAAATAACCGCGCACCCGGTCCAGACGGTGCACCGTTGTAGTGAGCACGTAGCGACCATTACTATCTGGATCCAGTCCGCTCAGTTGCACTGGCACACCGGGCATCAACGCGGGATTACCATCGGCAACACCGGCCAGCACCAGTTCCGAAGCACGGCAGCGATCCAATTCCGCCTGGGCCATGGCATCAGCCTGGGCTGCGTCCTGTGCCGCCACGGCAGCGAGTGTACGGATACCATCGCCACCGACTTGTTCGGGCGTGACAACAGAGCCGGCCTGGCGACCACTACGTGCCCCGGAGGCACTCCCCGGTTGTAATTCAGCACGCCATGGATCCCACGCCAGTGCATCAACGGAACGGCAAACATAGTCGCTGTCGAACCTGGCGTTTGCTTCTAATAATTCATGCCCGAATCTCAGTTCGACCGCCTCACCGTCTCCTTCCAGCGTCAGTAGCAACAACTCACTGCCGCGCAGAGTGAAATAGAGTCCACAACGCTCAGCAACCTGCTGCAGTAGTTGCAGATCTGACTGACGATACTGGATCCACTGCCGCCACAAAGGACCATCGCTACCGGCACGTACCTGCAATCCGAGGTCAGCCACCAAGGTGCGCGCCAGCTCCGGCAAAGTCAGCTGAACATGAGTCCGTACCGGCTGGCGCTTGCCCAGACGATGGAGCTGGTCCTGCGCCCTCATCTCCAGTACACGGCCACGATCCGGTCCGTATCGACGCTGCATGGCGGTTATCTCGCCATCGAACAAAGGCAGATATTCTCCTTCGATAGTAAGCTGCAGTGTGCTGCCCGGTGACACCGGTAACACATCGGACAGATCAAAAAACTTTATCTCACACTCGCTGGGTTGAGAGAGCTGTTGGCGTACAACGACATGGCCGAGGGCGCGTGCCGCCACCGCAGGAAGTGGCTGACCATCAACACTTACAGTGAGTCGTGGCGTAAGATTGAGAGCAGTCAAA
>JBFEYJ010000133.1:0-7810 GCA_041562215.1 Thiohalomonadaceae bacterium
AATCGCCCGCACCATTGTCCACAAAGCCCTTGGCCGTGATTTCAATGAGAGTTTGCTCACCAGGATAATTCAGGCAAACATCGGTCTGTTCAGGGTTTGATGCATCCGTGGATGAACCGCCGCAGGCACTTATCACCAACGTCATTAAGGTAATCAAAATCAGTGAAGTGGATTTCATCAATCAAAACCATTTTTATTTTCAGCAAACTCGCCAAAGTTTAATTACTAAGAGACTGCCACTTAGTGCACTGAAGGGCTCCCGCCAAGCAATGAAAGGTTCTCGCCACCTTCGCGCATGAAATTCGTATGGCAAACCATACAACTTTCAGAAAGTTTTGCTGCAGCCTCTTTGCCATCCATTCCTCTCACACTGCGCAAAGTCGCTCGAAAAGCATCACGGGCTTCATTCAGCCCGCGTTGTCCCTCTGGTGTATTGACCACAGGCAGGGCACGCGATGTCGGATCGTTCAACGCTTCCATTGGATAACCGTTCATCATCTCACCTGCCAACACTCCCAGTATTTTGATTTTTGCCGCAACATCACTCTCATTCTTCGCTTGGGCCATGCCCTTCAAGTGATACTCAAGAGCACGACAGCGCCCCCTGCGTTGTGCCAATGCAAGGGCCATTTGCTGTTGCGCCCGTTCGCCGTTCGATGGAGAGTCAGCAGGTGGAGTATTCACCTGTTTAGTTGATGCTGTAAGCTTGGAATTATCAATAAACAAATAAATACCCACTGCTAACATCAGAATGATGGTAATGCCGATCACCACGCTTCGAAGCACCTTTACCCGGCGTGCAAGCGACTCCTTGATTTCATTATTTATCATGATCTCTCTTCAAAACATGACGACCGACTGGACAGGAAAAGGAACACCGACAACAGCTCATTCAAGCAAACAGACTACCCAGTGCAAGCAAAAGACAAACACCCTCAAGGCCCCCATGGAACACCATTCAGTACGGTGGCATCCACAAGCACAGGGGTAGTGCTCCCGATTACCGTTGTGATGCCATCACCCGGTTGGCGTAGAAATTAATTGTACCCCCATGTCCACAACCGACCCGTCTCATCCAGGGCAAGGCAACTGGCCATCTCATAGAGGGTAAGCCTCGTAGCCGGGATGAAGGCAGCCAGGCATCAGGGGCACACTTTCACTAGTAATCGACAAAGTAAATCAAATTCGGAAGTCCTAATTGGCCAATGTCCGCCTGGCATGTAATATCCACCTGTCCGGTGTAGAGTGAGTAGCCTGTATCATCAAGCAACTGATAATCAAAGACCTTGCGGTCTCCAGGGGTGTTACAGAATGCGTATAGGCTGTGAGTACTCTCGCCAAATGGCACTACCACTCTGGTCTCGCCGGGGCTCCCCAGACTAAAGACCGCACCAATCAACTGCAGAGTTGTATCGCCAAGGCGTTCGCTCATCACGCTCAGCGAACCGAGCTCAGTAAACTGTCCTGCCACTATCGTCGCAGTTGCGGGCACACCGCTGGGCAAAACCTCTATAACGCCGCTGGGCAAAACCTCTATAACGTCGCTATTCAATGCACTCACCAACACTGGGGTGATACGACTTGTGGTGCTGCCTTCGCCGAGCTCACCGAAGCTATTGTCTCCCCAAGCCCACAACCGACCCTCCTCATCCAGGACAAGGCTGTGACCTTTGCTGACGTCACTGCTATGAGCATTACTCACCGCCACCGAGACCACATTGCGGCCCTCCAGAGCACTTAGTTTCACAGCGACCGGAGTAGTACTGATTTTTGGAGTGCTTCCATCGCCCAGCATACCGGAGATGTTGCTTCCCCAGGCCCACAGCCGCCCCTCTTGATCCAGAGCGAGAGTGTGTTCTCTACTTGCCACCATGGAGACCACCTTGACACCGTCAAGAACACTCAGATCCACCGCCACCGGGACGTAACGGTCTATCTGAGTACCATCGCCAAGCTGGCCCAGACCATTCTCTCCCCAGGCCCATAAACGGCCCATCTCATCCAGAGCTAATGTGTGGGTGCTACCTGCCACAATACTGATCACCTCGGCACCATCCAGGGGATTCAGGTCTACCACCACCGGAGTAGGGCTCTTCGTGATGGTGGCATTACCCAGTTGACCGGAGCTGCCATTCCCCCAGGCCCAGAGCCGGCCGACATTGTCCAAGGCAAGAGAATGACCTGAACCCGCCACCATGTGGACCACCCCGGCGTCCTCCAAAGAACTCAGGTCTACCATCACCGGCATAGAGCGGTTCGTAGTAGTACCATCACCCAGTTGGCCGGCAGCGTTCCCTCCCCAGGCCCACAATCTGCCGCGTTCATCCAGGGCAAGCGTGTGTGTACTTCCAGCCGCTACAGAAACGACCCTGGCCCCCTCCAATGCCGTCAAGTCCACGCTAACCGGAGTGGTATGGTTCGTGGTGGTGCCATCACCCAGTTGACCGTAGTAGTTATCCCCCCAGGCCCACAGCCGATCCCCCTCGTCAAGGGCCAGCGTATGCATGCCGCCTGCCGTCACGGAGGCGACAGGAGTACCCTGGAGAGCACTCAGGTTCACCACCACGGGGGTGTTTCTGTTCACAGTGGTGCCGTCGCCTAGCTGTCCTCTGGAATTAGCTCCAAAAGCCCATATCCCGCCGGTCTCAGTCAGCGTGATGGAATAAGAAGAACCCGCCGCCAGGCTGCTACCACAAGTTGCGCCCGAGGTGTGCACCGTTTTCTGGCCATAGATCTGTCCCTGACTGTCCAGGAATTCCAGTGTACCCAACTCACGTATGCCATTGAGAGGACAACCGATGCCCCCCAGCGAGAGCGTCTGCCGGCCTGACTGCACCAAGCTGCCTTCCCAGCTCGTCATTCCGGAGAGGGTAACACCCTCCGCTGGGGTGAAATGCAGCCAGGCATCCGGCACCCCCTCATTGGTGAACGCAAGTGTCAATCCGCCATCACCGTTAGAGAAGGTACTTTGCCGAATGTTCGCCAGACAGGTGATCTCCACCTCGCCGGCGTTCACCAGGGTACCCGCATCATCGACCAGTGAGTAGTTCATGACCTGGCGAACGCCTGGCGTGTCGCAGCGTGCATATAAGGTATGGGCACTCTCGCCAAAGTGTGCTGTCACGCTGGTCTGACCCGGGGCGCCCAGTCTGAAGCCTGCATCCGGCACCAGCAGGATCTCTCCGAGGCGCTCGCTCGTCACACTTAGCGTCCCGAGCTCGACATTAGATCCTGATGTTATGGTCGCAGTTGTGGGCATGTTTGTGGCCGAAACCGCTATAGCTCCGCCGTTTAGAGCACCTACCAAGACAGGAGCAGAACGATTTGTTGTACTGCCATCGCCAAGTTGACCATCCAGGTTCACTCCCCAGGCCCAGAGACGACCTGCCTCGTCCAGTGCGAGCGTGTGATTCTTACTTACTGCCACGGAGATTACTGCGGCCCCCTCCAGGGCGCTCAGGTCCATCTTTTCCGGTGTAAGGTAAAACTGGGAGGATCCCATCCGCCCCCAGGCCCACAACCGTCCCCATTCATCCAGGGCGAGACTGCGATAGTAACCCTCAGCCGCCACCGCAGTCACCCTGGCGCCTCCCAAAGCCCTCAGGTCCACCGCCACCGGAACGTTACGATCTTCCCTAGTACCATCGCCAAGCTGGCCGTAGGCGTTGTCTCCCCAAGCCCATAACTGCCCCTCCTCGTCCAGAGCGAGCGTGTGGTATTGGCCTGCTGTTACGGAGACCACCCTGGCACCCTTCAGAGCACTCAGGTCCACCGCCACCGGGGTTGGACGGTAAACGTTAGTGCCATCGCCCACTTGACCCCTGAAGTTGCTTCCCCAGGCCCATAGCCGGCCCAGCTCATCCACAGCGTACGAATGACCAAAACTAGTTGCGACGGAGACCACCCCGGTCCCCTCCAGAGCGCTCAGGTCCACCGCTACGGGAACGTAACGATTTATATCAGTTCCATCGCCAAGGTAGCCTCCGACATTATTACCCCAGCCCCAGAGACGGCCCACGTCATCCACAGCGAAAACCCTGCCGCCACCAGACGCAACAGAGAGCACTCCAGCACCCTCCAGGTTGCTCAAGTCAACAGCGACAGGCTTAGAACGGCTCGTGGTAGTGCCGTCACCCAACTGACCGTAGGCATTGCTCCCCCAGGCCCACAAGTTCCCCGCCTCGTCCAGGGCGAGTGTACTCTCACCCCAAGCAAACACGGAGATTACCTTGGCACCCTCAATGTCGCCACGGTCCACAGCTACGGGTGTGGAGTGGTCAGTGGTTGTTCCATCGCCTAACTGACCGGCGCTGTTATCCCCCCATCCCCACAAGCGACCTGTCTCGGTAAGGGCAAGAGAATGAATAGAACCCACCGCCAGATTGGCACTGCATATCGTACCTGATATCTTCACCATTTTCTGAGCATAGACCCGTCCTTCGTTGTCAAGGTAGTCCAGAACCCCCACTTCAAATACGCCACCGAACGGACAAGCCATTCCCGTCAGCGAGAGTGACTGCCGATCAAGCTGTGCCAGGCTACCTTCCCAACTGGCCATGCCAGAGAGTGCGCCCCCCTCCGACGGGGTAAAGCGCAACCAGGCATCCGACTTTCCAGCGTTGATAAGCCCAAGCATCAGCCCACCATCCCCGTCAAGCGAGATACTTTGCCGGATATTCGCTAGGCAGTTCACCTCAATCTCGCCACTGTATGCAAGGTTGCCTGTGTTATCCAACAGCCGGTAGCTCTTTACCTGGCGACCTGGCGCATCACAGTGCAAATATAGGGTATGAGCACTCTCGCCAAAGGGGGCTACTGCGCTGGTCTCGCCACGAACTCCCAGACTGAAATCCGCATCCGACACTTGCAAAGTCAAATCGCTGAGATACCAGCTTTTAACATTTAGCGTGCCAAGCTCAGTAGTATACCCTTCCGTAATGTTCACAGTTGCGGGGAGGTCACCGGCCGAAACCTCATAAAAACCGCCATCCAGCGCTGCCACCAACACCGGAGTGGAACGGTTTATGTTTGTGCCGTCACCCAGTTGACCGTAGGCATTGCCCCCCCAGGCCCACAACCGTCCGACCTCATCGAGTGCGAAAGTATGATAGGTGCCAGCTGCCACGGAGACCACCTCGGCACCATCCAGGGCGCTCAGGTCTACCGGTGCCGGTGTGGAACGGTTTATGGTTGTGCCGTCACCCAGTTGACCGTAGGCATTGCCCCCCCAAGCCCACAATCCACCCACCTCATCCAAGACGACGGTATGCTCTCTCCCTGCAGTCACGGAGATAACACGGTGCAGGACACTCAGGTCTATCTTTACCGGTGTCGTACGTGTCGATGAGGTACCGTCGCCAAGCTGACCGAAGTAGTTGGCTCCCCACGCCCAGAGCCTTCCAGCATCGTCCAGAGCAAGGCTGTGATTAGAACCTGCCGCCACCGAGACCACCGCGGCCCCCTGCAGGGCGCTCAAATCCACCAGGGACGGAGTGGTATGATTTACCGTGGCACCGTCGCCAAGCTGACCAGAGGCGCCCTCCCCCCACGCCCAGAGCCTTCCCGCATCGTCCAGAACGAGGTTATGATTAGCTCCTGCCGCCACTGAGGCCACCGAGGCCCCCTGCAGGGCGCTCAAATCGACTGCCGCTGGGGTGGTGACATGACTCGTGACGCTACCATCGCCAAGCTGTCCGTAGTTATTGGCTCCCCAAGCCCAAAGTCTTCCAGCAATGTCCAGAGCGAGGTTGTGATTAGTTCCTGCCTCCACTGAGACCACCATGGCCCCCTGCAGGGCGCTCAAGTCGGCGACAGTGCCCGGGGTGGAATGATTCTTGGTTGTGCCATCTCCAAGCTGACCGTAGTTGTTCTCCCCCCAAGCCCACATTTGCCCCGTAGCATCAAGCGCAACAGTGTGACGGTCACCCGCCGCCAAAACTTGTGCATCCACAGGCGTACAAACCAGGGGGATCTCATCCACCATCCGGCTGGCAAAACCGGAAAGCGGATCCAGAACCCAGAGCTGGATCGCACCATCCCGCGCCCAGGCCTCGCCCAGTTCAGCCCAATCTGGATCGGGCTGATCGCAGTGGACATCGACGCTGGTGGACAAATCGCCCTCGCCGGTCAGATGCTGGTTCAACGCGCCAGGTTGACCGGAGGAGAAAGCAGCACTAGCTCCACGCGGCGGACGCAGGCTCAGCAGAAACTTGCCTTCTCCCATGAGATGAGTGACGAACACTCGACGGAGATAGGCGGAGTTTACTGCCGTGCCTTCAAGCAGAGCTTCGCGACTACCCCTGGACAGCATGTAGACCGGCAGCTCCACACCCGGTGTTTGCAGCTGGGTAGCCATCCAATTGAGATCATCGGAGTTGGCGTAATATCCCTGAACCAACTCGATGCTGCCGGATAAGCCAACGTCGTGAACGCACGCCTCCTTGTAGTAACCGATGAGATTGGCGCAGGCCGACTCTCCCAGCGCTCGCTGTTCCGGGGTAAGCACAGCGGCGCTGGTAGGAAAGTCCGGCTTGGTCAGACAGCCGTCACTGAACAGACATTCGTGCGGCTTAACCAGCCAGTCGCCGCCAAACAGGCCGTACAGTGCAGTCCAGCTCATGGCCGTGTCCTGGCCCAGCACCTCGCCGTTACGGCGCATGAAGTCGTTGGAGGGATCACCGTCGTTATTGCCCAGCATGCCACGTTCATGCCCGGTGTGGGTGGACGGGCGGATCAGCTGGATCTCCAACTGCGCAAGGATGGAAGATTCTTGGACGTGGTAGCCTTCATAATATGGTGTTGAAAGTTCGACACCATAGCCATCCAGCCCTATGCCCGACGGCCACACCACAGTCAAGGCACGGGGATCCCAGGTTTGGCCGCCATTTCGTCCGACGAAATCTTCGAAGAAGATCAAGCCTCCCGAGGGGAGTTCAATAATTCGCGAATCATTCTTTATGGCGTGCCATTGGTGAGGGGGGCCTTGCAACTGGCCATTGACCTTGACATAAAGAATATTCTGATACCCGGCAAACTCTGAGCCTGGAGGAGAGAAGTGGCCGGTATAAACCTCCACCACATCGTCACCCACTTGCATCGCGGCGGCCTGGGGCCAGGAGACATCGTATCCCGGCAGATATCTTGCCTGCACCTCCAGGCCGTAAACGGGCTCCCCTGTGTCATCAACCACCTGCTGAAGAATATAGTCTCCGCTGGCGATGTAGTCATAGGCCAGGCCATCGGCGGTAATTAGGTGCGGGGATGCCCATGTTCGATCACAATCCTTCTTGCTGCTATCACATTTGCAAGTGAGGAGGTTTTCCCTTGTCTCCTGGTTTTCACTACCTGCACTGGCAGTGATGGTGCCGCGAATTACGCCTGTCGACGAGCAGGTGGCCGTTGCGTAGAAGCCTTCGGCCTCTCCCGGACGCAACTGGAAACTGGTGGTAGTGGGTCTTAAAGGACTGCCGGACACAGATACTGTCAGGGCGTTCGGGTTAATGCCGGCCATGACTCCCACATTGCCCCAGGCGCTGACTGTCTCACCCTCAAAGCCGGACGCGGAGATGGGATCTACATAAAGCTGGGCACCGCAAAGCTTGGCGGGTTCGTCCACCTGTCCGCAGAAAAAGCCGTTCAGGCAGCCGATGAGTGGGGTGATAATTTTGCCACCATTGGCCTCACATTCCGCCAGGTCGTAGGTGATGTCGTTGTGGGGATCGTTGTAGACCGAACTGCCTTCGAGACTGGCATAACCGTCGCTCGAACCGCTGCTGGTAGTGAAATCGCGCACAAGGTCACTACCGGGTTG
>JBFEYJ010000134.1:0-7809 GCA_041562215.1 Thiohalomonadaceae bacterium
CCTACTCGGTGATATCACCCGAGGGCTGTGCCTCCATCCTGTGGAAGAGCGCCGAGAAAGCCTCCGATGCAGCCGAGGCCCTCGGTATCACCTCCGGGCGCCTCAAAGAGCTCGGCCTCATCGACCACATCATCCCTGAGCCGCTCGGCGGCGCCCACCGCGATGTCGAGGCGATGACCGCCAACGTCAAGAAAGCGCTTGTGGATAAGGTCGATGAACTCAGCCGTCTCGACCTCGACCAGTTGTTGACGCAGCGATACCAGCGGTTGATGTCCTTCGGCAATTTCGAGGTTAAGTAGGAAAAACTTCAACGCAAAGGATGACCCTGTGGCAGTTGTTTGCTGACATCAGGTTATTTTCAGCATCCTGGGCCATAAACCTTTGCGTTGAGATCTTTTTTCGGGTTTGAGCCTTTAACCATGCCGCAATCCCTCCGGCAACATCTCCTCCATGCCCTGCAGAACTTGCCGCCTGCGAGTCGCTACCGGGTCGCTTTCAGCGGCGGACTCGATTCCACTGTGCTTCTGCATCTCATGGCCAGTTTGCGCGATGAGCTTGACGTTGATATTTCCGCCATTCATGTCGACCACGGACTTTCCGCGCATTCCGTCGAGTGGTCTGAGCAGTGCGGCGCATTTTGTACTCGTCTTGGCATGCCGTTTTTGCTGCGCAAGGTAACCGTTGAACACCAGGCAGAACACGGACTGGAGGCGGCGGCGCGCCATGCCCGCTATCGGGTATTCGAGGAGGTGCTGGGGGAGGGTGAGATACTGCTCACGGCGCAACACCGAGATGATCAGGCCGAGACTCTGCTGTTGCAGTTGTTGCGCGGTGGCGGTGTCCACGGTCTTGCGGCGATGCCAAGATCGCGGCATTTAGGGGGGGGCTTTATTGCCCGTCCCTTGTTGTCGCAATCTCGCGAAGCGCTCAGATGTTATGCGGAGGAGAAGGGGCTGGTATGGATCGAGGACCCGAGCAACTTCGATACCGGTCTGGAGCGTAACTATCTGCGCCACACCCTGTTGCCTCAACTGGCCGAGCGGCGCATAGGTATCCGCGAGGTACTGGTACGAAGCGCCGGCCATTTTGCCGAGAGTGCCGCGCTGCTCGATGACCTGGCGTTGCAAGACCTGGCGCATGCCGAGCGGGAACAGGCTACCCTGTCTGTAGAAGCGCTGAAGAAGCTGTCGCCGGAACGCTGTCGCAACCTGTTGCGCTATGCCATCCGCCAACGGAGCCTCCCGCTGCCCGATCACCGCCACCTGCACCGTATTCTTGATGAAGTGCTTTCCGCCTCAGTGGACGCCATGCCCCTGGTCGCCTGGCCTGGCGCCGAGGTGCGCCGTTATCGCGATCGTCTTTACCTGCTATCGCCGCTTTTCCCCTTGCCCGAATCCCTCCCGGAACTGCTGTGGAGCAGAGGGAGTGAAGAACGCTTACCCCATGGCCTGGGTGTGCTGCGGATGAGGCTGGTGCCGGGGGAGGGGATCTGTTTGCACAGGCTGCGGGCAGGAACCTGCACTATTCGCTGGCGCGTGGGCGGGGAACGGCTGCAGCCCGTCGGCAGGGCAGGTACTCATGAACTGAAAAAACTCTATCAGGAGGCTGGTGTGCCGCCGTGGGAACGCCGCCGCCGGCCCTTGATTTATCTGGATGGAAAACTGGCGCAGGTGCCGGGGCTGTGCAGTGCCGCCGATGTCGCCGCTGCACCCGAAGAGGAGGGCGTTGTTTTCGACTGGTAAGGGGGCTGCCGTACGGTGGCGATGCCGCCAGTCTCGCACGTCGAAGCTAGTCTGCCCCCTGACGGGGAAGGAGTGTGTGTGAGCCGGCTATCGACTGTTTTCCATGCCGCTCCTCACCCGAAGGGGCGGCGGATCGGTCATCGGCACGCGTAAAATTCTGTTGCCGCAATACTGGTCATTGAAAAAGATTGGCAAAACAAGGACAATTGCCAAGTACTCAGCGCTGACGGCGTAGCGTACTGAAGCGCTAACCATTTCCCTTGACCTCAGAATCCAGACGTTTTCATGACGAAGTACATCTTTATTACGGGCGGTGTTGTTTCTTCTCTGGGTAAGGGCATCGCTTCGGCCTCCCTTGCGGCCATTCTAGAAGCCCGCGGCCTCTCTATCACCATGCTCAAGCTCGACCCCTATATCAACGTCGACCCCGGCACTATGAGCCCTTTCCAGCACGGTGAGGTGTTCGTGACCGAGGACGGTGCGGAGACCGATCTTGACCTGGGGCATTACGAGCGCTTTGTCCGTACCAGAATGACTCAGCGGAATAATTTCACCACCGGCCGCATTTACGAAAATGTGATCCGTAAGGAGCGTCGTGGTGATTATCTCGGCGGCACGGTGCAGGTCATTCCACATATCACCGACGAGATTAAAAAATCAGTCAAGGCCGGTGCTGAAGGCTACGATGTGGCGATGGTGGAGATCGGTGGAACCGTGGGTGACATCGAGTCGCTGCCTTTCCTCGAGGCGATCCGCCAGATGGGCGTAGAGCTGGGACACGACAACGTGTTGTTCATGCACCTGACGCTGTTACCCTATATTCCTACCGCCGGTGAGCTCAAAACCAAGCCGACCCAACACTCCGTGAAGGAACTCCGCTCCATCGGTATTCAGCCCGATATCCTGGTGTGCCGAGCTGACCGCCCGGTGCCGGAGGACGAAAAGCGTAAGATCGCCCTGTTTACCAATGTCGAGGAGCGGGCCGTTATCTCCTGCGTCGATGTGGATACCATTTACAAGATCCCGCTGGAACTGCACAAGCAGGGCCTCGACGATATCGTGGTGGAGAAGATGCGCATCGATGCCAAACCCGCAGATCTCTCCGAGTGGGAGGGTGTCATCGACGCATTGCAGAATCCCACCGGTGAAGTGACCATCGCCATGGTCGGCAAGTACGTCGATCTGACTGAGGCCTACAAGTCGCTCTCGGAGTCACTGATCCACGCCGGGATCCAGACTCGCACCAAAGTAAAGATCGTCTACATCGATTCTGAAGATATCGAGAAGAGTGGCACTGATCGCCTCAAGGGGATGGATGCCATTCTTGTTCCCGGCGGTTTCGGTGAACGTGGGGTAGAGGGCAAGATCGCCACGGTGCGTTATGCACGGGAGAACCGGGTGCCGTATCTCGGGATCTGCCTTGGTATGCAGGTCGCCGTGATCGAATACGCCCGCGACGTGGCCGGTCTGGCCGACGCGCACAGCACAGAATTCAAGCCACAGGCTCCACACCCGGTCATTGCCCTGATCACTGAATGGGTCAATCCCGAGGGCAAGGTGGAGAAGCGCTCAGCGGAGTCGGACCTCGGCGGTACTATGCGCCTCGGCGGGCAGCCCTGTCACCTGATCGAGGGTACCAGGGTACGTGAACTCTACGGTAAGGAGACCATCGTCGAGCGTCATCGCCACCGTTACGAGTTCAACAACAATTACCGTGAGCGCCTGAGCGAAGCGGGACTGGTGTTCGCCGGTCTGTCCGAGGACAAGAGCCTGGTCGAGGTGGTGGAGTTGCCGGACCACCCCTGGTTCGTGGCCTGCCAGTTTCACCCGGAATTCACCTCCACACCGCGTGACGGTCACCCGCTGTTCAGTGGATTTGTCGCCGCCGCGCGCAAACAGGCCGGGGTGTAGCTCGGATGTTTCCGGTGTTGCTCAGACCCTTGCATACCTCCGATGCGCAAAGGTGGCGTTCCCTCATCGGCTATCAAGACCATTGTGTCGCTGTGCCGGGAAACCCGTTGTGCGATAACACTCCTGCGCGATCATTGCGCGAATCAATTGACCCCCCGGACCTGTTCTAATGCATCTATGTGGTTTTGAGGTCGGACTCGACCAGCCCCTGTTTCTGATTGCCGGCCCCTGCGTTATCGAAAGCGAACAGCTCGTACTCGATACCGCCGGCGAGTTGCAATCCATCTGTAATGAGCTTGGTATCCCCTTTATCTTCAAGTCTTCCTTTGACAAGGCTAACCGCACCTCCGGAGACAGTTTCCGCGGTCCGGGGCTGGAGAAGGGCCTGGCTATCCTGGAGAAGGTCAAGAAACAGTACGGTGTGCCGGTACTCACCGATATCCACGAGGATACCCCGTTGGGCGAGGTCGCCTCCGTGGTGGATGTGTTGCAGACCCCGGCATTCCTCTGTCGCCAGACGAATTTCATCCAGGAGGTCGCACGCCAGGGGCGCCCGGTGAATATCAAAAAGGGACAGTTTCTTGCCCCGTGGGATATGCTGAATGTCGTGGAAAAGGCCCGTGCCGTTGGTAATGAGCAGATCATGGTCTGCGAGCGCGGCGTTTCGTTTGGCTATAATACGCTGATCAGCGATATGCGTGGCCTGGCCGTGATGCGGAACACCGGGTGTCCGGTGGTATTTGACGCCACTCATTCCGTGCAACAGCCGGGTGGCCTGGGTGGTGCTTCAGGCGGTCAGCGCGAGTTCGTGCCGGTGTTGGCCCGAGCCGCAGTAGCCAGCGGCATCGCCGGGCTGTTCATGGAGACCCACCCGGATCCGGATAAAGGTCTCTCAGACGGCCCCAACATGTGGCCGTTGGGACGCCTCAAGCCACTGCTTGCCACCCTCCAGGCGCTGGATCAGGTGGTCAAAACACAGGGCTTTATCGAACAGGAATAAATGCGAGAGAACGGTGACAAGGGGTGGCAAGATACTATGTGCCTGATATCCCTGATCTCTTTTCCCTTGCGCTCTTTTGTCTGTAGTTAATCAACAAAAATGTGGATAGTGGAACTTCAATGAGCGACAACAAGACCCAGATCGTAAACGTACGTGCCCGTGAAATTATCGACTCCCGCGGTAACCCGACGGTTGAGGCCGATGTGATCCTGGCAGGCGGCGCCATCGGCCGCGCTGCAGTCCCCTCCGGTGCCTCCACCGGTTCCCGTGAGGCCATCGAGCTGCGCGATAACGATGCTGAGCGCTTTGGCGGCAAGGGTGTGCTTGATGCAGTGGCCAACGTTAACGGCCGTATTGCCAAGGCGCTGATTGGGATGGATGCCAGCGATCAGAAGGCTATCGACCAGGCAATGATCGAACTGGACGGGACCCCGAACAAGAATGAGCTGGGTGCCAACGCCATCCTCGCCGTTTCCCTCGCCACCGCCAAAGCCGCGGCGGCGGCTCATGAGATGCCGCTCTACCGTTACCTGGCGGTGGGTAAGAGCAAAGAATTCTCCCTGCCTCTGCCGATGATGAATATCATTAATGGTGGTGAGCATGCCGACAACAGTGTCGACCTGCAGGAGTTCATGATCGTGCCGGTGGGTGCGCCTAACATCAATGAGGCAATCCGCTATGGCGCCGAGGTGTTTCACGCGCTGAAGAAGGTGCTGAGTGCCAAGGGAATGAATACCGCGGTTGGCGACGAAGGTGGCTTCGCTCCCGACCTCTCCTCCAACGAAGAAGCGATCCAGGTGATCCTCGAGGCCATCGACAAGGCGGGCTACAAGGCTGGCGAAGACATTATGATTGCTATCGATGCCGCCAGCTCTGAATTCTACAAGGATGGCAAATATGTCCTGGCCTCCGAGGGCAAGGAGATGACCGCTGCCGAGTTTGTCGATTTACTGGCGGACTGGGTTGAGAAGTACCCGATCATTTCCATTGAGGATGGCATGGACGAGAGTGACTGGGACGGCTGGAAACTGCTGACCGAGCGACTAGGCAAGAAGGTCCAGCTGGTGGGCGACGATCTCTTCGTCACCAATCCTGCAATCCTGAAAGAGGGCATCGACAAGGGCATTGCCAACTCCATTCTGATCAAAGTCAATCAGATCGGTACCCTAACCGAGACACTGGAAGCGATCCAGATGGCCAAGGATGCCGGCTACACCGCAGTGGTTTCCCATCGCTCAGGTGAAACCGAGGATACCACCATCGCCGACTTGGCCGTGGCCACCAATGCCGGTCAGATCAAGACCGGCTCCATGTCCCGCTCGGACCGTGTGGCCAAGTACAATCGCCTGATACGTATTGCTGAGGCACTGGGAGAGAAAGCCCGGTTCCCAGGGCGTGAGGCATTTTACAACCTGAAAGGGGAGTAACTCGCCATCGTTGCGAAACAGGCCCGGTCAGCCAGCAGGCGGACCGGGCCTGTTTACTTTTAAATCATGAAATGGATTGCCACCATCCTGTTTAGCCTGCTGCTGGTACTGCAGTACACCCTGTGGTTCGGCAATGGCGGGTTATTGCGCCTGTGGCAGCTTAACACCAAGGTCGAAGAGCAGAAGGTGGAGAACAAACAGCTGACCGAGCGAAATCGAGCCCTTGAGGCGGAGGTGATCGACCTCAAGCAGGGCCTGGAGGCGATCGAAGAGCGCGCCCGCTCGGATCTTGGCATGATCAAGAAGGATGAGACCTTTTTTCAGGTAGTTGAAGAATAAAAAATTTCAGTGCAAAGGCAGCAAGGGTTGTATGAGTTATAGGCAGGTCAGTCATAACCTGCGGACCGGGATGGATTCCTGTTCAAGTACAGATTCACAGTAATAATCGTGATGAGTAACGGCTTGCTAATTATATCGCCCTTATTGGATTTTCCTTTGCGTTCTTTGCGGTGAAATATTTACCCAGAAGTCATTGCAAGAGAATCGGCTATAACGTCCACACCCTCACCGAGTAAACAAGCCTGTCTTTGCGATGAACGGTGGACGAAGCAATCTGACAGCTACAGTGGCACGACCTGAGATTGCTTCGCTTAGCTCGCAATGACAAACAGGGGCTGGTTAAGTCCTTCTGTTCGTGGCCGGTAAACGCTTTTCCCTTGCGTTTTTTACGGTGAAAATGTTCGAATAATCATTCATGACGAATAAACCTAAATATTGGGCAGTGATTCCCGCGGCAGGGGTCGGCAAGCGGATGCAGGCTGACCGACCGAAGCAGTATCTTGCGTTGCACGGCAGGACGGTGTTAGAGCATACGCTGGTCCGTTTTCTCGATCACCCACACATCAGTGGTGTGGTGGTGGTGCTGACTGATGGCGACCCCTACTGGCAGGAGTTGGCTATCACGCACCCTAAGCTTGTAACGGCGCCGGGTGGTAAAGAGCGTTGCCACTCGGTGATGAATGCATTGCAGGTACTGCGTGGGCAGGCCGCTGAAGAAGACTGGGTATTGGTGCATGATGCGGCACGCCCCTGCCTTCGCCGGGAGGATATCGATCACCTTATCCATGCGTTAAGTGACCATGCAGTCGGCGGCCTGCTTGGACAGCCGGTGGCCGACACCATGAAACGTACTTCAGCGGATGATGCAGTGATCGAAACAGTGTCACGCGATCACCTGTGGCGCGCATTGACCCCACAGATGTTTCGTCTCGGTGAACTGTATGAGGCGCTCGACAGTGCGCTGAAGAATCATCAGCTTGTCACCGATGAGTCCTCAGCGATGGAACTGGCGGGCAAGGCGCCGAAGATGGTTGAGGGGCAGGGCGATAACATTAAGATCACCCGTCCTCAGGACCTCAGGCTTGCTGAGCTCTACCTGGCCGAACAGCAAGAATAAAAGAAAATTAATGCAAAGGATGTAAAAGACGCAAAAGGTAAACTTCAATAATGGCATTCGAGCATGGAGAGGAGGTTTTTGTCATGGAAAGGTTTCAATCGGGACACTGGAAATAAACAAGTCTGTCGTTGCGAGGAACGGCAGTGACTAGGCAGGTTGCCAACTGCAGTGGGACGGCTTGAGATTGCTTCGCTTCGCTCGCAAAGACAAACAGCGAAGACAATAAGGAGATATTTGTCATGGAAAGGTTTCAATCGGGACACTGGAAATAAA
>JBFEYJ010000135.1:0-7798 GCA_041562215.1 Thiohalomonadaceae bacterium
GCCGTCGGCATTAATACCGATGCCTACCAGCCGGTGGAGAAAAAGCTTGGCATTACCCGCCAGTGCCTGGAGGTGCTGAATGAGGCGAACCACCCCATTGCCATCGTCACCAAATCGGCACTGATTGAGCGAGATCTCGATATTCTCGCGTCGATGGCCGAGCGCGATCTGGTGCATGTGGCGATTTCCCTCACCACGCTGGACAGGGACTTATCGCGTCGACTCGAGCCGCGTGCCGCCGCCCCGCAACGCCGATTGCAGACCATCCGCCGGTTGGCCGAGGCCGGGGTGCCGGTGATGGCGTTCCTTGCCCCAATCATTCCTGTACTCAATGACAGCGAGATGGAGCGGTTGTTGGAGGCGGCCAGGGAAGCTGGTGCCCACAGCGCGGCCTACGTTTTGTTGCGCCTGCCCCATGAGGTAAAGGAGCTCTTCACCCAGTGGCTGGAACAGCACGAACCCTTGAAGGCGGCGCATGTGATGCAGCGCATTTATGACAGTCGTGGCGGCAAGGCCTACGATGCGGATTTCTCCCAGCGCATGGTCGGCACCGGAGTTTTTGCTGATTTGATTCGCCAGCGTTTTCACCTTGCCGAGAGGCGTCTCGGATTCGCCGGCGCGCCTCCGCTGGTCTGTGACCTGTTTACCCCTCCCCCCGGGAATGAACGACAGATGTCACTCTTCTAACCGAATAAGTTGTGACCCAGCACTGCGTAGTGAGGTTCAAGGTGACAAGTTTTTAGCCAGAGTCGAGCTCCATTGGCAAGGGTTCGCCAATGCCCGACCTGCGACTGCATCTTGGTCAGCTGTTGATAACCCGGCCGCGATAAACGCGCGTAGGCCGCGGTTTCTCTTTCGGCTTGTTGGCTTGCGCGGCAGGCTCATCATCGATGATTGCAGCTCCCCGGTAGTAACGTGAAAGTTCTTCCTCGGCGACTTTTTCCTGGACCTCCTCAGGTTCCGGTGCTTGCCGGGTCATCTCTGTCAGCTCCAGCGCCATCTCTTTTAGTACATGGTTTTGCGAGTCGGCGGCGTAGCGTAACAACTGGGCGATTGCATCGTCCTGGCTTATGTGGATTGAGACACCGAACTCCTCTTTGACGAAGCGGCGCATCATTTGCAATAGGCGGATATAGTCGCGGTCAATTTTTTCCGGGTGGCTTGCTTCGGACACTATTATTCCTCCCTCATGGTTGTGGAATAAATGAGAGCAAGATGCAGGCCAGCAGTGAAATGATGACTTTGTTGTCGTTAACTGGGAGTGGTGGTGGGTATTGCGCACAATTGTGGCGTGAAATGCACGGTTTTGGTGCTTTGGTTCCCTTCCCTAGCGTTTTTCAACACCCTTCAGCAGCGGTTGCAGGTGGGGCCATACGGTCTCCAACAGCAGCGGTTGCGCCTGCGCATTGGGATGGAAATTATCCGGTTGCATGAGTGAAGGCTCCAACGCAACACTCTCCATTAAAAATGGCACCAGTGGTACCTGCTTTTCATGGGCCAGTTCAGCATAGATACGATGGAATTGTTCGGTATAGCGGACGCCGTAGTTCGGCGGCATCTGCATGCCAATGAGCAGCACCTTCGCTCCGGCCTCTTTGGCCTGTTCGATTATGGTGCTAAGGTTACTCTTCATCGCGCTGAGTGAGAGACCTCGCAGGCCGTCATTGGCGCCGAGCTCCAGCAGCATGATGTCGGGCTGGTGTTGCTCCAGGGCTGCCTTAATCCGCGCCAGCCCGCCGGCACTGGTGTCGCCGCTGATGCTGGCATTGGTTACCGTGCAGGGAAATTTAAGCTCCTGCAGTCGCTGTTGCAGCAAATCGACCCAGCCCTGGCCGGCACCCATCCCATAACCGGCGCTCAGGCTGTCGCCGAACACCAGCAGTGTGCCGGCGGCGTTGACCGGTAGGGTGAAACAGAACATAACCAAAAAGACGAGAAGTGCACGCATGAGTAATCACCCGGAAATAAGGAACATTGTCTCCGCCGAAGGGGTCGGCAAGCAAGTCGAGACCACGACGGGAAATCTTACCATTTTGGAGGGAGTCACTTTCGATATCCAGGCTGGGGAAAGTGTCGCGGTGGTCGGCGTCTCTGGCTCCGGCAAATCGACCCTGCTGGGACTGCTGGCGGGGTTGGATCTTCCCACGGCCGGGCGTATCCATCTGGCGGGTGAATGTCTCAATGATCTGGATGAGGATGGCCGCGCCCGTCTGCGAGGAGCCAAGGTCGGCTTTGTGTTCCAGTCTTTCCAGCTCCTGCCCAGCCTTACCGCGCTGGAAAACGTCATGTTGCCGCTGGAGCTGGCAGGGATCGCCAGTGCCGGGCAACAGGCGAGCCAGTTACTTGAGCGGGTGGGGTTGCAGACGCGCCTCAGTCACTATCCCAGACAGCTCTCCGGTGGTGAACAGCAGCGGGTGGCTATCGCTCGTGCCTTTGCCATGTCACCGGCAGTGCTGTTTGCCGATGAGCCGACCGGTAACCTCGATGCGCTTACCGGCAGCCGGATCAATGAGCTGCTGTTCGAGTTGAACGCCGAGCAGGGTACAACCCTTATCCTGGTAACTCATGATGAGAAACTGGCCGGGCGCTGCCAGCGGCAGATCCGTCTCGACGGCGGGCGGGTGGTGGCGGATGAAGCCTGATATCACGCACCTTCGTCTGGCGGGGCGTCTGCTACGGCGTGACTGGCGGGCCGGCGAGCTGCGGATCCTGCTGTCGGCCCTGATCATCGCCGTGACAGCCACCACAGCGATCAGCTTTTTTACCGATCGTCTGCAACGGGCCATGCTGAGTCAGTCCTCGGAACTGCTCGGCGGGGATCTGATGTTACAGAGCCCACGACCTCTGGACACCACGTGGCTCAGACAGGCCGAAAGTGAGGGACTTGAGTCTGCCGAGGTGTTGGCGTTTCCCAGCGTAGTGGTCAGTGGCGAGCACCTGCAACTGGCCGGGATAAAAGCGGTGCAGGACGACTATCCTCTGCGTGGCGGCCTGCGTATTGCTGATACTCCATTCGGAGAGGAGCGCACTACGGATGCCATTCCGGGAGAGGGCAAGGTCTGGGTCGAGGCGCGTTTGTTGCCGCTGCTGGAGATCGATATTGGCGAAACCCTGGAGCTAGGCAGTCTTAGTCTCACTGTAGAGCGTGTGCTCACCTTTGAGCCCGGTGGCGGGGGTAATCTTGTCAGTCTCGCGCCGAGGGTGCTGATCAATCATGACGATGTGCCGCGCGCTGATATTCTCCGTCCAGGCAGTCGTGTGACCTATCAATATTATTTTGCCGGAGAAGAGCAGGCAGTACAGCGCTATAAGAAATGGCTGGTGCCGCAGCTGGAGCCGAGCCATCGTTTGATTGATGTGCGCGAGGGGCGGCCAAGTGTCGGTGCTGCGCTGGATCGGGCCGAGCAGTATCTGGGCCTGGCCAGTCTGATCGCGGTGCTTCTGGCGGGGGTGGCGATCGCCATGGGGGCGAGACGCTACTCCGAGCGTCATTTTGATGTTGCAGCGGTGCTGCGCTGTCTCGGTGCCGGTCAGCGGGACATCCTCGCCCTGTTCCTGCCTCAGCTGTTGTGGCTCGGTCTTGTTGGCGGGGTTGTCGGCGTGGTGCTGGGTTACCTGGTGCAGTTCGGCCTGTTTTACCTGCTCAGGGAGTTGTTACCTGCCACACTGCCGGCCCCCGGACTGATGCCTGTTTTGATGGGCTTCCTTACCGGGATCACGGTGCTCGCCGGTTTTGCCTTGCCACCGGTGCTGCGCCTGCGTGAGGTGCCTGCGCTGCGAGTGCTGCGACGTGAGTTGGCGCCGATGCCACTGCGAGGTTGGCTGGTCTATGGGGTGGCGATAGCGGCGATGGCATTCCTGATGTGGCGCTATACCGGCAGTGCCATGCTCACCCTGAGTGTACTGGGCGGTGCCGCTGTGGCTCTACTGCTGCTCGGCATGTTTGCGCTCGGGCTGTTGCGGGCAAGTCGCGGCCTGCATCGCGGGGTGGGCGTGGCCTGGCGCTACGGCCTCAATAACCTGTGGCGCCGCCCCATGCTGAGTATCAGCCAGATCCTCGGTTTCGGTCTGACCCTGATGGCGATGGCGTTGATCGCTCTGGTGCGAGGCGATCTGCTTTCCACCTGGCAGACACAGTTGCCCGAGGATGCGCCAAACCATTTCGTGGTCAATGTGTTACCCGACAATGTCGAGGCTTTCCGTGGTTTTATGCAAGCACGTGGCATCGATGGTGCAGAACTCTATCCGATGGTGCGCGGACGCCTTGCCCGCGTCAATGGCGAACGGCTGGACGAAAGGGTTAGTCCGGATGATGAGCGTGCCGGCGCTGTGCACCGTGAACTCAACCTGACCTGGAGTGATAGCCTGCCGGGTGACAATACCCTTGTTGCCGGTCGCTGGTGGCTTCCGGGTGAGGCGGGGCAGACGGTGGTTTCGGTGGAGAGCGGGGTGGCTGAGCGGTTGAAGGTTGAGCTGGGTGATGAGCTGACTTTCACCTTTGGTACTGGGGAGATCACGGCCAGGGTGGTGAGCCTGCGCTCTGTGCAATGGGACTCTTTCCGTCCCAACTTCTTCATGATTTTCCCGCCCGGTGTGCTCGATCCCTTTCCAGCCACTTACATGACGAGCTTCTATTTGCCGATGCAGGAGAAGGGGGAGTTAGCACAGATGGTCCGTGAGTTTCCTGCGGTCACTGTGATTGATCTCGATCGGATCATGGAGCAGGTACGACGCATCTTGGCACAGGTTACCCTGGCGGT
The DNA here is from genome assembly GCA_041562215.1 of Thiohalomonadaceae bacterium. Lineage (GTDB taxonomy): Bacteria > Pseudomonadota > Gammaproteobacteria > Thiohalomonadales > Thiohalomonadaceae > JBFEYJ01. The sequence goes on from JBFEYJ010000135.1 coordinate 4,761, forward strand.
GGAGTATGTGCTGGTCTTTGTGTTGCTGGCCGGATTTGCCGTGCTGTATGCCGCGTTGCAGGCCAGCCTCGATGAGCGGCTGTACGAGGGCGCCTTACTGCGGACCCTTGGCGCCAGCCGTAGTCAGTTGCGCGCAGGCCATCTGGCCGAGTACGCCTTGCTTGGCGCGCTGGCCGGGGTGCTCGCTGCGGCTGGGGCTGAACTGATTGCTTTTATTCTCTACAAGCAGGTGTTCCATCTCGCTTACAGCATCAAATGGCCGCTGTGGGCCCTGCTGCCGCTGATCGGCGCCGTGCTGATTGGTGCGGCGGGATATTGGGGAACACGACGGGTTGTGCAGCGTAGCCCGCTGGTGGTGTTGAACAATGTGTGACCATGTACCGTGAGAGTCGGCTCAACCTCTACCTTGATCTTTCAACCCTTCCCGAGGCAAGGTAAATGTGAAGGTGGAGCCCTGGCCGGGGATTGATGTAGCCCATAGCAGGCCGCCATGAGCCTCGATAATCGAGCGGGATATGGACAGACCCATGCCGATGCCGGCATCGCCTTTCGTGGTGAAAAAAGATTCGAATATATGACTGAGGGTCTTAGCATCCATGCCTGGGCCGTTGTCGGCGATGATGGTGCGGATCTCGCCGGCCGCCGTCAGACTGGTCTGAACGGTCACCAGTTTGGGTTTATTCACCTTCGCTTGCATGGACTCTATGGCATTGTGAATGATGTTGAGCAAAACCTGCCTGAGTTGAATGGCATCGCCTTCGATGGTGGGTAGCTTTGGGGCCAGTTCAAGCACCAGTTGTACGTCACCGTTTCTGGCTTCCGCTTCGAGGAAATTTTTGATTTCAGTGATGAGCTCGTTAAGCTGCACGCTTGCGGCATGCAGCTCTTTTTTTCTTGCGAACTCAAGTGTGCTGTGAATGATCTCTGCGGCGCGAAGCGATTGGATCTGAATTTCATCCAGTTGCCGGGTCAGTTGATCGACCGGTGCGTGTGTTGCTGAGAGCATTTCCTTGCAGTTGGCCGAATATAGGCTGATGGCTGTCAGCGGTTGTTTTAGTTCGTGGGCGATACTGGTGACCATTTCTCCCATGGTAGTGATGCGCACCAGGTGGGCAAGGTCGGATTGGTGCTTTTTCGCTCCAGCTTCTGCGCAGTGCCGCAGTTTCTCTTCGCGGTTGAGGCTGATTGCAATGTGAATAATGAATACGGTGATCAGCAGGGTAGTCATAACCTCGTGCATGGCCAGACCGAAATAGGGGGTAACCAAGCCGAATCGTTGCCCTGCCAACATCAGCCAGCCAATCATTAGCGGTGCGACGACCACAATCGGGAGCAGTCGGCGCATGATGACCCCGCCGGCCGCGGCGCTGGTGATTAACCGCATGATGCCCTCATGGGGTCGTGCGAATAAAATACCATTTGTTAGAAAGGTCAGGCTAAGCGCGGTTGACAATGCCATGCCATTGATAGTGGTGTAACTGTAATACCCCGTCAGGCTGTAGAGGTAGCTGAACATGATCACGATGAGCATTGTCAGTGTGAGAACGGCCAGCCATTGTATGATGCTCAGCAATCCTGTTCTGTTGAAGCCCAGCAGGAACAGCGCGAGACCGGCCATGGTGAAAGCGATATGGCGATGGGGGGACTCACCGGTGACGTTGGAATCCAGGGTAAACAACGGCAGAAGCCAGTCCAGGCCGCTTGCGGGAATGAGTTGGGTATCAGCGACGCTTAGGAATGCGGGAAGAAGGCAGAATAGGGCCATCGTCTGCCCGGCACGCCTGCGCAGCGGTGTGATCTCTTTTGGCTGAAGCAGCCACAGGGACGTGCCGCAAAAAAGTAAACCGATGGCCACATGAGTATCCATAGCCGTTAGTCCGGGAAGAAAAGTCGGGAGCATCAGGATCCCTTGATACCGGCCGAGGAGGACCGACACGGCGATGAGCATCACTCCGATCACTGCAATCTGGGGTATGTAATCTAGTGGGATAGCATAAAAGCGACTGATCTGGTAGCGTCGTTCGTCGTACGACAAATTACCGTTGATCATGGCGTGTTCTCCTCCCTGTGTTGCCATGACACAGGGTCAGTGGCAGCGTTGTTATTGTTATGCCGTAACTTCTTGGTAAGTTCCTGTATTTATAGTGATAGATATAAGGTCCTGCCTTGTCAAACCTTATGAAGAATAAGTGTTTAATTATAGTCAAAAGCTAGGTGTGCTGTGGATTCGATTCCAGCGGAGTCTTATGTGTGGCAGGTGAGTGAAATATACGGGGCAAGAAAAGAAAAAGGCCCGCCATGAGGCGAGCCTTTTGGGAAGAGTGGCGGAGCGGACGGGACTCGAACCCGCGACCCCCGGCGTGACAGGCCGGTATTCTAACCAACTGAACTACCGCTCCGCAGTTCCCAACTAATGTCTGGGAAGCGGCGTATTCTATCGGCTTTTGCCGGTGCGTCAAGGTCTTTCTGGATCGCGCATTTTTTGTTTCCATGAGGAAGCATCCTGCGACAGCCGATAATGGTGGTAGGGGGGCTATAGCATTGAAAGTGTGCGCGGTTTTAGCGTAAGTTCATGTTCTCACTGGTTGTGTCAGCGAGGCTCCTGAAGCGCGGGAATATTTCACTTGGGTCCTCGTTGTCTGTGGAACGGATTTTTTAGCTCGTCGCGGGGGCCTGAATCAACATGTGGTGGTTTAATGATTAAAGCAATCAAAGAGTTTGTTGAACGCAGGATCATGGCGCCGGCTGAGCAGGGCAGTGCCGATGCCGAGCATGCCCTGCGCCTGGCGACAGCAGCGCTGTTGGTGGAGATGAGTCGCCAGGATGACACGATTGACGAGGCGGAGAGAGAGGCGATAACCGGTGCTTTGCGCAGCAAGTTCGATCTCTCACCCGAGGAGGTGGAGGCGCTTTACGGTCTGGCTGAGGCCGAGGTGAAGGAGGCTATCGACTATTACCAGTTCACTTCATTGCTGAAGGAACATTTTTCTCCGGCACAGAAAGAAAAGGTCGTGGAATTGCTGTGGCAGGTCGCTGCC
>JBFEYJ010000136.1:0-7723 GCA_041562215.1 Thiohalomonadaceae bacterium
AATGACTCAGCGGGTGAATCCTCAGGACATTCTCTCAATCCGCTATCATTCCCAAGACTTCAACACCTCGCGGGCTGAATATATATCACTCCGTATCCGCACCCTGGCCATCGTGTTCGCGCTGCTCGCACCGCTGTGGATACCAATAGACTATCTGGTCATGAGCAGTCCAACATTCGACTACATGGTCACACTGCGTCTGCTTTTTTCCACCGCTCTTATTTTTCTCAGTCGCTGGGGGACGCACTGCAATATGCTGCAGGCGGCACGGATTCGAATTTTCCTGTTTCTACTGGTGCCGAGCGTGTTCTACCTGACCAGCCATCTCCTGCTCAGAGAGCTTGAATCCGAGCATGCCATACTGCTTGGATACTCCTTTCTGCCGTTTCTGATGATGGCGCTGTTAACTATCGTGCCACTGACCCTGCTGGAGGGGCTCGGATATACCGGCCTGATCATCGCCTTTTTTATCTCCTCCAAACTGCTTGAGGGAAACTTTCTCACCATTCCGGTGCTTGGCGAACTCTGGCTTCTTCTGTTGCTGGCCGTCGTCACGCTATGGGTAGTGATGACCCAACTACACATCTTGATGCGCCTATATCGCGAGGCTACCCGTGACGCACTGACCGGCCTGGTTAACCGTCGCGTTCTCACCACAAAGCTAACCCAGGAGGTGGAATACAGCGATGCTCCGCTGGCCATACTCCTGTTCGATCTCGATCTTTTCAAACGCATCAACGACAACTATGGACACCATGCAGGAGACACCGTGCTGCAAGCCTTCGGCGAGATCCTGAAAAAACATTGCAATGAAAATAGTGTGGTCGGACGTTATGGGGGCGAAGAGTTTCTGGCGATTCTTCCCGGCTGTGGAATTAGCGAGGCGAAGGAGCTGGGCGAGCGTATCCGAAAGGCCTGCCATCGTTACAAGATTCATACCAGTAAGGACGGTGAAGAGATCATTTTCACCACCAGTATAGGTGGCGCCCTGCGCAATCCAGGTGAAACTGCTCATGACCTGCTCAGCCGAGTCGACCAGGAGCTCTACACGGCAAAGATACACGGACGGGATATGATATCGGTCGCAGATTAGAACTTAATGCGAGGGAAGGGAAAGCAGGCGGTGATTACGCTCACCGCCTTTTTTAATTCTCATTACTGTCTGGAACGATCATTAGTGCCGGTTTTTTTACTATCGAGTCCATGCCGGCCAGTCGCAGTAAGGACTGACTAGCCGATGTACACACCTATAGGCTTTACTTGGTGAATATCCTTTTAACGGTGATACTGCGGACTCAAGGAATGCACCGCCTCAATGAAAGCGCCGGCATTTTCCGGATCCACATGCTGGTGGATGCCGTGACCGAGGTTGAAGACATGACCGGTTCCAGGGCCGTAACTCTCAAGAACGGTCGCCACTTCCTGGCGAATACGCTCCGGGGAAGCGTACAGCACTGTCGGATCCATGTTCCCCTGCAGCGCCACTTTGTCTCCAACACGGGCACGCGCATCACCCATATCGGTGGTCCAATCCATACCGAGCGCATCGGCACCGATTTCCGCCATGGCTTCCAGCCACTGACCGCCCCCCTTGGTGAACAAAATCACCGGTACCTTGCGACCCTCAGCTTCGCGCTTTAGACCGGCAACGATCTGCTGCATATATCGCAGGGAAAATTCCTTATAATCACGCGGTGTGAGCATGCCCCCCCAGGTATCGAAGATCTGGATCGCCTGTGCACCGGCATCGATCTGGGCATTCAGGTAGGCGGTAACCGACCGGGCAGTGGTATCAAGCAACTTGTGCATCAGATCGGGACGGTCGAACAACATCCCCTTTACCTTTGCGTACTCCTTGGAGGAGCTACCCTCAACCATATAGGTCGCCAGAGTCCAGGGGCTGCCTGCAAAACCAATTAGCGGTACCCGACCGTCTAGCTCGCGGCGGATGGTGCGCACCGCATCCATCACATACTTCAGCTCCCCTTCCGGATCAGGCACAGGCAGAGCATTGACATCCGCCTCGGTACGGACGGGCTTGTCGAATATTGGGCCTTCCCCCTCGGCGAAGCGTAGCTTCAGGCCCATCGCATCGGGCACGGTAAGGATATCGGAGAAGAGGATCGCGGCATCTAAAGGATAACGCTCCAGCGGCTGCATCGTCACCTCACAGGCCAGCTCAGGGTTCATGCATAGTTGCATGAAACTACCGGCCTTTGCGCGGGTCGACCGGTATTCAGGCAGGTAGCGCCCCGCCTGACGCATCATCCAAACCGGGGTGACATCAACAGGCTCTTTTAACAGAGCTCTAAGGAAGCGATCGTTCTTTAATTCAGACATCTATTCACCGCTAATTAACTGTTCTTGACCACGTCACATTACGCGCGGTGGTTACACTATCCGCTGTGTCTAATGAGGATAACCGCCAAGTCTACAAAGTAGCGCGAAAGACAGCAGATATATTTCATCTTTGCGTTAGTTGGTGTACTTAGCGGTTAACTTCTTTATACCTTTAAATAATCCAGGATTCCCTCGGCTGCCTGGCGGCCTTCCCAGATGGCGGTGACGACGAGGTCGGAGCCGCGAACCATGTCACCACCGGCAAAGATCTTCTCGTTAGTGGTCTGGTACTTATACTCTCCGTTGGCCGGGGCCGTGACCCGCCCACGATCATCCAGCGTGATATTGTGATTGCTGAACCACTCTGCCGGACTGGGACGAAAACCATAGGCGATGATTACGCGATCAGCCGGGATCACCTCCTCGGAACCGGGCACTGGCTCAGGGCGGCGGCGCCCACGCTCGTCGGGCTCGCCCAGGGCGGTGGTCACCACCTTGATCCCCTCGACCTTGCCGTTACCGACAATCTCCACCGGCTGACGGTTGAACAGGAACTCGACCCCCTCTTCCCTGGCATTCTGTACCTCTTTTTTCGAGCCGGGCATATTTGCCTCGTCACGACGGTAAGCACAGGTGACGGAGCCGGCCTTCTGGCGAATAGAAGTACGGGTGCAGTCCATCGCGGTATCACCACCACCAAGCACCACCACGTTCAGTCCTTCCATGCTGATATAGTCGTCGACCGACTTTTCATAACCGTGACAGTGGTTGACATTGGAGATGAGAAAATCGAGCGCGGCATAGACACCTGGCATGTCTTCGCCAGGGATACCGCCACTCATGTAGTTGTAGGTACCCATGCCGAGAAAAACGGCATCGTAATCAGCCAGCAGCTTGTCAAACGGCAGATCCTTGCCAATCTCGGTATTGAGCACAAACTCAATGCCCATGCCTTCGAAGATCTTGCGACGGCGTTTTATCACCGACTTTTCCAGCTTGAACTCGGGGATGCCGAAGGTCAACAGGCCCCCGATCTCGGGATGGCGATCGTAAACGGTGACCTTGACCCCGTTGCGCGCCAGTACATCCGCGCAGGAGAGTCCGGCCGGACCGGCGCCAACCACCGCAACCCGCTTGCCGCTGTCAGTGACCGCTGAGAGGTCCGGTTTCCAGCCGTTATCAAACGCGGTCTCGGAGATGTAGTACTCGACTGTACCGATGGTCACCGCGCCGAGCCCGTCGTTTAACGTACAGGCACCCTCACACAGGCGCTCCTGCGGGCAGACACGACCGGTCACCTCGGGCAGGGAGTTGGTCTGATGGGAGAGCTCTACCGCCTCTTGCCAGTTCCCTTCGGTGATCAACTGCAGCCAATTGGGAATGTAGTTATGTACCGGACATTTCCACTCGCAATAGGGGTTGCCGCAGTGCAGGCAACGACCCGACTGATAGGCAGCGGTTTCGCTGTCGAAATCGCCATAGATCTCCGCGTATTCTTTGATACGGATATCGACGGGCTTCTTATCCGGGTTCTTCCGGGGAATATCGAGAAACTGTAATGCGTTCTTTTTACTCACGGTTTATCACCATCAATGAAAAGGCTGTTTACCGCAAAGGACGCAAAGGTACGCAAAGTTAAAAAACCTTTCATATTCTTTGTGCCTCTTCACGTCCTTAGCGGTTCGCTTTCATGCTCAGGCAGCGCGCTCCAACATCACCTCAAGCAGGGTCTCCAGCTCGGCGGCCTTGGGCTTGACCAGCCAGAACTTGCCAAGATAGTCCTCGAAGTTATCGAGGATCTTCTTGCCGTGGTCTGAACCGGTTTCGGCGACATACTCGGCCAGCGAGGCTCGCAGGAAGTTGCGGTGCGCTTCGGTCGCTTCTGTGTTGACTCGGTGGATGTCCACATCGACATTGCAACGATCAGCAAATTTGTTCTCCTCATCGAGAACGAAGGCAAAGCCACCGGTCATGCCCGCACCAAAGTTGATCCCGGTAGCACCGAGTACCGTTATCACCCCGCCGGTCATGTACTCACCGCAGTGGTCACCGGCCCCTTCGATCACCGCATGGGCGCCTGAGTTGCGCACACCGAAACGCTCACCGGCCATGCCCGCGGCAAACAACTTGCCACCGGTAGCACCATACAGGCAAGTGTTACCCATGATGGCGTTTTCGTTGGTCGCGTAGCGGCTATCGGCAGGCGGACGAATGACCAGTTTCCCGCCGGCCATACCCTTGCCAACATAATCGTTGGCATCGCCTTCGAGGTACATATGCAGGCCGCCGGCATTCCACACGCCAAAGGACTGTCCGGCGGTGCCGGTGAGACGCAGGGTGATGGGCGCATCTTCCATGCCGAGTGTGTCCCAACGCTTGGCGATCTCGCCGGAAACGCGGGCTCCAATCGAACGGTTGATATTCTTCAACTCATAATTAAACTCACCACCCGCCTTCTTTTCGATGGCGGATACGGTATCAGAGACCATCTGCTCAGCCAGTTTCGCTTCATCGAAGGGAACGTTACGCGGCTCGATACAGCGCTGAGGGGCATCTGCAGGGGCAAGGGAACTGTCGATGATCGGCCGAAGGTCGAGCTTCTGCTGCCGTGCAGTCTCGCCTGGCAGGATCTCCAGCAGGTCAGTACGACCGATCAGATCCTCGAGCTTACGAACGCCCAGCTTGGCCAACCATTCGCGTACCTCGCGGGCGACGAAACGGAAGTATGTCTCTACCAGCTCAGGCTTTCCCTTGTAATGCTTGGCGCGCAGCACTTCATGCTGCGTAGCCACGCCGGTGGCGCAGTTGTTGAGGTGGCAAATCCGTAGGTATTTGCAGCCCAGCACAACCATCGGCATGGTACCGAAACCAAACGCCTCAGCACCGAGGATCGCCGCCTTGATGACATCCAGACCGGTTTTCAGACCACCATCGGCCTGCACCCGAACCTTGCCGCGCAGGTCGTTCATGCGCAGTACCTGATGGGTTTCGGACAGGCCCAGTTCCCATGGGGAGCCGGCATACTTTACCGAGGCGATTGGCGAAGCAGCGGTGCCGCCGTCATAACCGGAGATGGTGATGAGGTCGGCATAGGCCTTGGCCACACCCGCAGCAATTGTACCGACACCGGGTTCGGCCACCAGCTTCACCGACACCAGCGCATCCGGGTTGACCTGCTTGAGGTCGAAGATAAGCTGTGCCAGATCCTCGATAGAGTAGATGTCGTGGTGCGGTGGAGGCGAAATGAGCGGCACACCAGGACGTGTAAAGCGCAGGCGGGCGATCATGTCGTTGACCTTGTGGCCGGGAAGCTGGCCACCCTCACCTGGCTTGGCGCCCTGGGCCACCTTGATCTGCAGCACCTCGGCATTGACCAGATAACCCGGCGTAACGCCGAAGCGGCCTGAGGCGATCTGCTTGATCTTGGAGAAGCGAGTCTTATCGACGTAACGCTTCGGATCCTCACCGCCTTCACCGGAGTTGGAGCGACCGCCAAGGCGGTTCATGGCAATGGCGAGCGCTTCGTGTGCCTCGGGCGATAGTGCTCCCAGGGACATCGCAGCGGTATCGAAACGCTTGAACAGCTCGGTGTCCGGTTCAACCTCATCGATGGCGATCGGCTCGATATCCTCACGCAGCTTCAGCAGATCACGCAGCACCATCGGCGGACGGTCGTTAACCAGTGCCGCAAAAGCCTGGTAATCATCCCAGTCGCCACTGTTGACCGCCTGGTGGATCGCCTTGACCACGTCGGGGTTATAAGCGTGCTGTTCTCCACCGTGAACGAACTTGAGCAAACCGCCCTGTTCCAGTGCCTTGCGCGGATTCCAGGCGAACTTGACCAGTTGCAGAACATCGTCTTCCAGGTCGGAGAACTCGACGCCCTTGACACGTGAGGTGGTGTCACGGAAACAGAGATTAACCACTTCTTCGCCAAGACCGACGATCTCAAACAGCTGCGAACCGCGGTAAGAGGCGACCGAAGAGATGCCCATCTTGGACATCACCTTGTAGAGTCCCTTGTTGATTCCGCCGCGATATTTTTCGCCGAGCTTGATAGTGTCCTGCTCGGTGATCTCGCCGCTGCGAACCAAATCGTTAATGGCCTCGTAGGCCAGATAAGGGTAGATCGCGGTTGCGCCATAACCGAGCAGCACGGCAAAGTGGTGTGGGTCACGTGCGGTAGCGGTCTGTACCACAATGTTGGCGTTGCAACGCTCACCCTCGGCAATCAGACGATGATGTACCGCACCGGTTGCCAATGCAGCGTGTACCGGTATGCGATCCTTGCTGATGGCCCGATCGGAAAGGACCAGGATCACCTTACCGTTTTTCACTGCGGCAACGGCTCTGTTAGCGATATCCTCAATAGCGTTTTTCAGCCCGAAATCGAGAGGATAGTTAAGGTCGAGCACCTCGTGAGCAAAATCGCCCCCGTCGTGATTGAGCAACTGGGTGAATTTGCCCTCAGATAGAACCGGCGAGTCGGCAATCAGACGCTTGGCGTGATCGGCGGTCTCTTCGAACAGGTTCTTCTCTCTGCCGAACAGGGTCTCCAGGGACATTACCACTTGCTCGCGGATCGGATCGATCGGCGGATTGGTCACCTGGGCGAACTGTTGGCGGAAGTTGTCGTAGACCGAACGAACCCTGTGCGACATCACCGGGAAGGGTGCGTCGTCCCCCATCGAACCGATGGCTTCCTGGCCGCCTTCGGCCAGTATGCGCAACACCTGATCCCGTTCTTCGAAGGAGATCTGGAATAGTTTTTGATAAGTGTCCAGCTCGCACTTTTCCATCGGACTGGTGCACAGAGGATCACCCTCGATCACCGACTTTAGGTGGAGGGAGTTTTTCATCCACTCCTTATAAGGCTGCGCCTTCTTCAGGTGGTCATCGATATCCTGCGGCAATATCAGCTTGCCGGTCAGCGTGTCGGCGGCCAGCATCTGGCCGGGCTTGAGTCGGCCCTTGCTGATCACATCGGCATTGTCGTAATCATAGACGCCGATCTCGGAAGCCAGCGTAATCACGCAGTCGCTGTAATCCCCATCGGCCATGGCGCCGCCGCCAGGCCTGGTGATGACATAGCGCGCCGGACGCAGGCCATTACGGTCGAGGGTACAGGCGGCATAACGGCCATCCGTCAGGACGATCCCGGCGGGGCCGTCCCACGGCTCCATATGCATGGAGTTATACTCGTAAAAGGCGCGCAGGTCCGGATCCATGTCCCCTACATTCTGCCAGGCCGGCGGGATCAGAACACGCATCGCTCGGAAGATATCGATGCCCCCGGACATCATTGCCTCAAGCATGTTATCGAGGCTGGAGGAGTCGGAACCTTCCATCGACACCCACGGACGTACATCATCCATGTTGGCGA
>JBFEYJ010000137.1:0-7708 GCA_041562215.1 Thiohalomonadaceae bacterium
CGGTGATGCCGACCTTACCCGGTTTCCTCTTGAGACAATCGTGCAATACACGCCGGGTAAATTCAGGCTTGGCGCCGGTATTACCTACCATCTCAATCCAAAGCTTCACGCAAGCGGAGACCTCGCACCTGCAGAAGTATCATTCGAGAATGCACTGGGTGCGGTATATCAGCTTGACTACATTACGGAGACTGGCCTGATATGGGGGATCCGGTACACCGACCTCACATATACCGTTAACAATACGAATTTTGATGTTAATGCAGCGAGCTGGGGGATTCACATTACAGGACAATTTTGATGGTGTTTTTGTATTTGGACCTACGGCAATAGATTAATCAAAAAGGAGTGTCAGATGAAAATAAGAAAAGCCCTTCTCATACTCGTCACATTGGCGATTGTTACCCTGTCAGGTTGTGCCACTGTTCCGATGGCCAGTAAGGCCCAAGATACCGAGGCAAAACAGTTCATCGTGCCCGAGGGAAAATCGAGTATCTATGTCTATCGTAATGAGTTCCTTGGAGGAGCTGTTGCAATGGAGATCGACCTCGACGGAAGTCAAGTTGCCATCACACGTGCAAATAACTATGTGCGACTGATTGTCGAACCAGGAAAGCACACCATTACTTCTCATGCTGAAAATGAACACAGCGTTGACGTCAATGCCGAGAAGGGTAAAAACCACTTTGTCTGGCAAGAGGCGAAAATGGGAATCATGATGGCACGAACCAAGCTTAATTTGGTTGACGAGGAAGAAGGGCGTCAAGGCGTCAATGAATGTAGTTTGGTCGACTTTGTCTATGCGGAAAAGGAATAATTAGATAATTGGAAACCATGCACTCGGGGTCTGATCTTGCCTATCTATAGATAAATTAGGTTCTGTAAGGGATGACCCTGGTGCTACGCGAAAAAATCTCTAAAAGCCGGTTTGGTTAAGGTGTCTTAGTTCAGACCCAATCTTCTTCACGGATCTGAACATTTCAAACGCACCGGTGTCGGCTGACATGATGGTATATCAAGCTGACTCGTTCCCCTGCTCTTCCCTCAGTTACGCAACCCTGCTGTTCGATGGATACGCACCTCCCGTCGTAATGAGGATCATTATGCGTTAATCTTCCTCTCTCCCCGCATGACGATTTCGAGATTATGGACTATGAACGATAACAATAAACTGTCGAAGCTCACCTTTCTCATGCTGATGGCTTTGGCCTTGATTACCTCCTATATTCCTATCCTGAGCTGGCCTCTTGAGTGGTTCGAGACTTTTTTCCATGAGATCTCACATGGCTTGATGGCGCTATTGACCGGAGGGAGCATAGCTCGCATTGAGCTGCACCTGATGGGTTCGGGATTGTGCTACACAGTGGGAGGTGTGCATTTCCTGGTGAGTTTTTCGGGTTATGCCGGTGCAGTGATGTGGGGTGCTTTACTGTATATGGTGGTCGGCGTTGCAAACCCGTGGATGGCCCGAACTCTGGTTGCAAGTTTGGGGATTCTGGTGGTTGGTGTTACTGTCTTCTGGGTTCGTGATTTGATTAGTCTGTTTATTGTGGCGATGATTCTCGGGTTGGTCATTGCCGCTTATGCCGCTGGTCGTTATCGCCTGTCTCAGCTGGCTATCCGTTTTATCGCTGTATATGTGATGCTAAGTGCTGCACGTACCCCGCTGAGTTTAATTGATGGGCGGAGTTTGGGGGACGGAGACACGCTTGCAACCCTGACAGGTATACCGGAGATTGTCTGGGTTCTGATCTGGGAAGCGATCGCCTTGTCGACACTTTGGCTTGTCTATCGGGCTCATGGGACGAAACATGAGCAAGGGCATGAGACGGGCACATCCGCCGTGGTTGAGACGAGTTAAACGGGTTGCTGCCCTACCTGTTTCTGCTCTGCCAACCCGTTATGAACAGCGGGTCGTTACTGAGTACCTCCCAAGTGGACCCATTAGTTAATAGCCAGAATCAGCTGAGGTATGCCAACGAGCATCTCTTGTATCACCGGGTCAGTTCCTGATGAATTTGAACTCCCCCGACAAAGATGAACGTCCGGACCTCGTTTTCTCTCCTCAACGGCTGTGAGCCACCCGCCCTCAAGTGATCGAGGGAGTGTCTGTTGTGAACAGGAGGCCGTGCTGGCAGGAGCCAGCAAACTCGATCCGCGCAGGCTCTCGCCTCACTACAGGCTTAAGTGAGTACTTACATTCAATTGTCGCTATTTAGTAATTTGATCACCTTTTGTTGTTCTTGGCGTTGTAAGGTACTGAAGCAGAGAATCATCTCACTCAACAGGTCATCTTCACAGTAGAAGTAAGGCACCGGTGTATTTAAAACCTTCCCCAGTTGAACTAGCGTCGTGTAATCCGGCGTATGTTTCCCTTTCTCATATTGGTTGATTCGTGGACTCGCCGAAAATTCATCGATGCCTGCCCGAATACCCAGTTCTTTCTGAGATATGCCGGCTTTCTGTCTGGCCTCTGCTATCCGTTTAGCCACTGGATTGGAACTCATAAGCTCTCCAATTATTCTTTGCTATTGACGAGCTAAGAGACTCTTAGTAATTTGCGCTCTTGGCTACTAAGACTTCCTTAGTGTCTTGGCGAGGACTGTCCAGGTTCCGGTCCTTTTTTGGCGATGAAACAGAACACAACTGCTTATGCCAGGAGTTCTACGTGCTAACGGCCTTGATTGAGGTATGGCAATCTCCTCATGCCCCGGAGACCGTGTGGACAATATTCGATACTGGCGTATCGTCTAAAACAGTTTCTGAGAATAAAATCAATTGCCGCACTCAGATGCTGGAGAAAAGTATAAAGTGCACCCTGAATAAAGCACGTCAGCTTAAGACTTAAGAGATGTTTGTGCGGCGAGTACTCCACTGCCATGGTCTGCTACTGATTGTTAAGTACATTAACCGGCTGTGCCATTGGCAATGTTGCCACAGTGTGGGGGGCGAGACTGTGACTCTACCTCAGCACCACCAGCTCCGTTCTCGTGGCGTACACTGCCTACAAAGCAGGGCGTTCCGTGTGTGAGAGAGTCAGGTAAATGAACTATTACACCGATCGTGATTTGAACGCCGGTTATTCGATACGTATGGTGTTGTACAAACCCGAAAGGTCGGCACGCTGGATAACGATATGGTATCTTGAAGGTCTTTTCAGATCACCGCATCTATCGGGAAAGTACCGAGATGTATGACGGTGTCGTTGCGGAATTTCCTGGTCAGGCCCATGTATCACCACGAACCGGCGGCCACGGGGTTTCGCATCAGAGGCAACCCGCTTCACACCAAATCAGTCCTTTCTTTGCAGATAAGCAGTCCCCGCTAATCCTGGGCCATCGCGGTGTTCCTTTATTGCATCAGGAAAATACCATCGCAGGGTTTCGCAGGGCTTTAGAGCTGGGTATCGATGGCGTGGAGTTCAATGTCTTCATGACGCGTGACGGCAAGATAGTCGTGTTCCATGATGAGGAAACCGAACGGCTCACGGGGGTGAAAGGTCGCATTACGGAGGTGACCTGGGACGAGGTGTCGCGTCTGCGGATCCACAAACTCGATATGGGGGGCGGAAAATTGGTCACCTATCCCACGGAGGGGCGTATTCCGTTGCTGGAGGAGGTGCTAGGAGTTCAAGGGCAAGCTGCTGATGAACATCGAGATGAAGGCTTTCGCCCCGAACTGGAGTCGCCGTCACACCGGTACCGAGGTGGCCCGCATCATTCTGCGAGCTGATTGGCCGCATTGGCCGCCTGTGCCGCCTCATTCTCGCGACTGAGTCGGCGTACCCTGTCGGCCAAGGCCAGCGAGAGGAAAAACATCTCGAACAGAACACCCCACAGTGCCCAGATGCCGGCGTCGATGGAGAGCTCTACCAACCCTACCTCGCCGAGAATTCCTTTGGCAGTCATCGCCACCATACCGCCCCAGCCAATCAGGATGTAAAGTGCCCCCTGTTTTTTCGGTAGCTGCCGTGAGAGTAGCTCGGTGACCAGCAGGGTAAGAGCCAGATGGCTGGAGCGAACCACGGTAAGGACCTGATGCAGCTCCAGCACAAGGAAGAGCAGCGGTGACACCAGCATAGCCACGATGAAGAGCCGATAGAGACGGGCCAGCCGGGGGGAGAGGCTTGGTAGATCGAGAAATGTGTAGATGAATATCGCCCCGCATAACACGCCGATGACAATCCCGGGGATGTTGAGGAGCAGGTAACGTTCCAGGATGGGAAGAGCGGCTCCTACCATTCCCAACGCGGTCAGGAGATAGAGCAGCATGGCCAACATAGAATAAGTAATTCCAGAGCCGGAGACTGTTACCCAGAAACAGGTTGTAGAAGATGAGGGCGGCAATGGCACCGGCGCCGGTCCAGATGGCCACCATGTGAAAGCGGGCTTCGGCATGGGCCACTGTGGCGGACTTGATGAAGATGAGGCCCTTGTGAGCCACCTCGGTCTCCAGACGGAGGACGACGGTGCGATGGCTGCCTTGGGGAAAATCGATCGGGAAGTGATGGCCGATGGTGTAGTCGGGAAATCCCTCGCGTGCCTTGGCCAACAGATCCGCCTCGGTCTGATGGAGCTGTGTCTTTCCATCGAAGACGAACAGTTGCGCCCGGTGAGTGGCGGTGTTGCCTACATGGACCACCCAATGTTCCTCTTCGGTGGTGTTCTCCACCTCGGCCACCCACCAGTATCAGCGCGTCATGATAGCGATTGTGGGTTGATCACCATGCGCTTGGTAGGATGCAGCCTGTTGCGCCGCTACGTTCGGTCGTAGCTCAGCTAGGGGATCGCTCAGCAGTACGGGGCCTCGTACGATGGGCGAGTCATAGTCATAAAACGGATAGGTGCTCAGCCAGGCTACCAGCAGAAACAGAAGCGGAAATGGCACCGAACGGATTATTACTTGTGTAATTAGAGGCATTCCTTTGCGTGGTAGCAAATATGTAGACCCAACCCGTCCCTGTGATGGCGAGCAGGGAAATACCCCGCAACTGCACGATGAAGCAGCGACGTGAGCGGGCTCGGAGTGCTAATTATATGATGCTTCATGGAAAAGGCGAGGGTTTGGAGGCTCAAATCAGCGCACGGGGGGGCTTCGTTCGCAAGAGGGGATAGAAATGGGATGCTTGCACTTTTCAGGGTGATTTCTTTACAGGGGGGCACTATTAACCGGTGCCTGCCGCTAAAACAACAATAGTATGTGTTTTCTCTCGAGGGGGCGGCGTAGGGGAATCATCCAAAAATACGATGGATCGCTGCTGCAGGAAATCCGAATCAAAGTCTGATGGACTGTATAAACAAGAGACTTGAATCCCTGATCCGAAATGACGATGGTGAGCACGGCTGTTTTGACACATTGGGGAAGGAAGTGATTTATAGGGGGGGCGTTGTCAGGCTTGATGCGATGAAGTTCACTACCGCTCGTATTCGTGCGATCCGGCGTAAGTCTTTGTGACAGACCAGAAACATCTCATGACCCGGCAGCGAGAGATCGTGGAGCAGTGGCGCCAGCTGCGGGTTTGTCCTGGCGAACATGTGCGGCTGGATCGAGATCCCGACACCGGCAATCGTTGCCTTGAGTCGGGCGTTCGTGCTGTCACTGGATAGCACCGGTGATGTTGGTGACGAGTGTTCAATGAGCCACTGGTTTTCGGGCAGCGTGGCGAGCTGATCGCCGTAGGCAATTACGCGATGCTGTGCCAGCTCTCCAGCCTGTGAGGGATATCCGAAGGTGTCGAGGTAGGTGTGAGAGGCATAGAGCCCCATACTCATTTCACCGAGGTGCCTGATCACCAGGCTTGCCTCTCGGGGGCGGAACAGACGTACCGCGATATCCGCCTCGCCCCGTGTCATGTTCGCGGTATTCGAGGAGATATTCAGGTTCAGCTTGATGTCCGGGTATTTGAGATAGAATTGTGGCAACAGCGGGGTTAGCACCTCAAGACATAGACCTTCCGGCAACGCGATTCGGACCGTTCCACTAATCACCTCTTTACCACTTATGGTTGTCTCGATCCTTGTGACGGCTGACTGGATATCCTGACAGTGTCCAAGAAGCCTGGCACCCTCTTCGGTGAGCGTGAGCCCCTTGACCGAGCGTTGAAAAAGCTTGACTCCAAGCTCCACCTCAAGGGCATCGATATGCCTTCCGACAGTCGGTTGATTCGAGCCAAGTACGGTTGCGGCGGCTGTCAGGCTGCCGTTTTCCGCGGCGGCGATAAAAAAGCGCAGTCCATTCCAGTTCAGGTTAATCATTTATGTATTGTTACTATGCATTTGTTGTCGTATCGATACGTGATTGAATAGTTTAGGGTGTGTTGACTTCAACAAACAAGAAGAGAGAAGCCATGACGGACTACGTTGATCACGCCGAGATTAAAATGGGTCAGCTGTTGACTATCGGCATATCGGGTGTTGCCCTGGCTATGCAGGATACGCTGCCGTTATGGCTGCTGGGGGTAGTGTTTTTGCTATCGGGGAGTTTGCGGGGGATAAGTCCCTTCACGCTTCTTTACCGCTGGGTAGTTCAGCCGTTGTGCCTTATGAAGTCTGATTATCGACTCGATAATATTCAGCCTCACAAGTTTGGCCAGCTGGTAGGCGCCATAACCGTGATGCTCGCTCTTGGACTGATTGAGTATGGATACCCGACCGCTGGCTGGGTCGTGGTCGGCGTTCTGATTGTGTTCACGGGAATTTCGTATGCAGGGTGGTGTGTGGGCTGCTTTATGTATTTCCAGCTGAATCGGCTGGGGCTGGGAGGTTTTTTCCGGCATGCACAGAAGGATAAGTCCGTGTTTCCCGGCATGCGCCCACGACGCGATGGCTGCGAAGAGCCAATGAGAAACGAATAGCCGGGGGGCCCTACCGGAGGGCCCCAATTATTTTGAATTATTCCCTACCCTGAACGGGATCAGAATCGCTGCGTGTAGCGGATGTAGAAGTCATCGTCTACGCGCTTTTGCGTCGCCGTGATGAGCTCCTCCAGGTCGCGCCTTTCGCGGACACGCGCTTCAAGTGTCTGCGTCGTGGACAGACGCCACTGGTAGCGTGCCTCCAGCAGTTCCTGATTGTTGCTGAAGTCAGGGGAAAGCAACCAGCCTCCTTCCACCTGCCCATAAACCACACCGACACTATGCCTCGGGGCGATATCGACGAAGTTAACCGAGGTCTGGAAGGCGAAGCCGTCGCTATCGCCCCCGCCCGGTAGAGCCAGGGCGGCGTTGGTGGGGGTAGTGGGTGCGAAGCCGGCTTCGCCTGCCCAGATGAACCGCATACCGCCGGTCTGGGGCCATTGCAATGCGATACGTCCGGTGATGCCCATGTAGTCATCGATACGGCCTGAGGCAGTCCCATCGGTCCGTAACGCATCCTGGATGACGGTAATGTCCAAGCCTCGCTGTAAGTAGCGGCCTTGTGTGTCTTTTTTATCCATCCCGGCATAATAGGTGATGTGGCTTAATGGTTTGGTGAAGGCCAGCGGGCTGCGGCGCACTGTGGTCGGACCCTCGTCCTCGCTGCGTTGCAGGATGATATGGGAGTTCCAGCCACTGCTGTCGTTGTAACGGGCGTAAACACCGTCTGTCCAGGTGATCTCGGTGTTGGGTGAGTCGTTGCGGCTGAGTGATTTCTTGGCGACACCCTCCAGCTCGAACTTGGTCTGCATACGGCCCATAATGAGATTCCAGTTGTTCCTCGGCTGGTAGCGA
>JBFEYJ010000138.1:0-7690 GCA_041562215.1 Thiohalomonadaceae bacterium
CGACGGGTGAGGCCGTTGAGGCGAGGGCCAAAGGTGAAATCGCAAAAGGGCGATAGTTTTTGATCTGACCCCAAATATTACAAATATTATTCCTTTTCTTTCAATAGGCTGTAATATTGCCTGTTGATGTTAGAAAAAAACAAGTACAACAGTCCATTGCGAAGATGCGTTGGGTGATATAAGTGAGTAATGACGTAAATTATCATGTTACACATGATGGATATATATAGTTAGGATAATAAAACAACCTATGAAACAGCCAGTGTCAATCTACTCATCGTGGGCAAAGTCAATCCCACAGATTATTGTCACAGCAGTGCTTGCTTTTGCCGCTATGACAGGGCTCCCGTACGACAGTGTCACTGTGGCACTAGTCACTAGCTTGAGCATATTTTTTACATATACCTATCTAATAAGATATTTTGTCGCAGCTGCTCACCGGCGTGGTATGACTGCGTTATCAAAGAGGGAGTTTGATACAGCCATAGTAGAGTTCGAGAATAGCTTTACTTTTTTCTCAAAAAACAAATGGCTTGATGAGTACAGCAGCATAATGTTCATGTCATCATCAGTATGGTCGTATCGGGAAATGGCCTTGATGAACATTGCGGCAACATACTCAATGAAGAAAGATACAAAAATGTATCGTGTGGCAAATGAAAGGCTTCTTAGTGAATATCCTGATAATCAAAGGGCAAAAGATGCCCTTGAGTTTCTTGATGCACTAAAAAATGAAGGCTAATAATTCGATAAATTCGATCGCCGTAGCAAAGCGTTATACCAAAGGAAAAAATGAAAAGATCAGAAAATAACTCAGAACACTATGTTTGGGGTGGTGACTGTGATGGCTGGCACCTCTTAAAAAGTGATTCTTTAAGTGTCATTAAAGAACGAGTTCCAGCAGGTCGTTTTGAAATCAGGCACCTCCATGAAAAAGCGGAGCAGTTTTTTTATATCCTCAATGGAACTGCAACTCTTGAAGTCGATGGAATCGAGAACATAGTGAATGCCGGAGAAGGGCTGCATATCCCTGCCGGGGTTCCTCATCAACTAAAAAATGAAACCAAATATGATGTTGTTTTTATTGTGACCTCAACTCCTCCAAGTCATGGTGACAGGGTTGAAGTTGAGGTCTAACCAGGCTAACTCATCCGCCACAAAAAAGTGCGAGGGTGTTCAGTGGCGTTATGTCAATAAAAGATGAACCGACCGGACATAGACGAGGTTGAATGGAAAGGTAGTGCTTACTTGGCTGAAACGGTAAATGTGGTGAACGGAGTTATCCCGCCTTGTTTTCATGGTTATACCGCTTTAACATCGACTCTCGGGATACAGAAAGAAAATCAAAAAAAACAGCAAGGAGCTCCATATGTTTCGATGGGTAGTTTTTCTCTTAGGTTTCCTCGTGCTTGTGAATGGACATGCCGCGACTGGCGTGGCATTCGTGCATGGCACGGGACATCAGACTGATGCTTATAACGATTACTGGACTGGCGAATTTGTTAACTCCGTTCGCGCAGGTCTGCCGGACGGAAATAACTACGCGGTAATTAATTGTGATTTCGAACAATACATGTGGGATAGTGCCGCGGCCGGCTGTCTGGCCGGCCAATTGGTGCAGTTTATCGATAACCGCAATATCACCGATCTGGTTGTTATCACCCATTCCAATGGCGGTAATGTCATGCGTTGGATACTCTCGAACCCGACATGGGATAGCCGCTACCCGCAAATCATCAATGCGACGCGCTGGGTTAACGCATTGGCGCCTTCCAGCCTGGGTACACCACTGGCTGATGCGGTAATTTCGGGGACGGTGTTTGAGCAGGCGGTAGGGTGGCTTCTGGGCTATGAAAGTGATGCCGTACGCCAGCAGCAGACATCCTGGATGGCTTACTACAACAACAGTTGGTTATACGGCACCGCCTCCCGTCCCTCCCTGCCTAAAGGATTCTGGACTATTGTCGGGAGCGATGTGGAAACAGCTGTTTGGGATCCCGATAGCTACTGCGGTGGATATCTTGAAAACGTGGGACTTGAAGTAACCCAGGCGTGGTTGGCCAGCTGTTCCGATGGTTTCCTCGATTGCAGTTCGCAGGCAGGTGCAGGAAGTGTCTGGTTCTATGACACGAGCCGAATGAACGGTTCCGAACCCTTGAGCCACAATCAAAGTCGCCGTCCGTGCTTCGGGCTGGATGTCATTTTGCGTAACGATATTTAAGGGAGCAGACGATTATGGATTCTATCATTACACAAATGGCGAAATACCTGTGGGTAACGGCTTTCCTGGCAAGCAGCACCGCTGCCTGGGGTGCGCAGACCCGGTTGGCTCCACCGCAGCATGGAGACGTGACGGTAGAGGCGCTGGCGCCGGCAGCGCTTGCGGCACCGATCGGAAATACCGCCCAGGAGACCATTCACTTTAGTTGGGCGGCGGACAAGGGCTCGAAGCCTGTGCCGCATGAGAGCGAGAGCCGCGGTTATTGGTTCCGTGCCTCAGCGGGTGAACTCGGCAAGGGGCTGGATATCGACACCAGTGCCCCGGGCGCCGTGGTTAAGCTCTCACCGCTAGGGGATAGTCCGGCATTCGATCCAAACCAGCTGGAGCTGATAGATAGCCGGGGTAGAGTGTTCCACGGCACGGAGGGCATGGATCTGGTCGTTGATGCTGAACGTCTGGCGGCTTCCGGAACCCCGTTCCCACCGGGTACCTCGGCATTCCGCGTTTCCCCTGAGCTGGGTAAAGGCCGATTCGTGCTCCGCGCGTCCGGATTGACCGGTGACCGGCACAGCTATCACGTGCATGTTCAGGAGAGCGAGAGTGACCTCGTTTTACGGATGCATGCAGCAAGGGACATTTACCTCTATGGACAGGAACTTTCGGTCGAAACGGGTCTACACGATGTTAGTGGCGACTCCGTTTTGCAGGTAGCGCAGATCACCGGTTATGTGCGATCTCCAGGCGGAGAAACTTTACCTGTCAGTTTCCAGCGCAAGAAGAATGGTGCATTTATTGTCCAGATGCCTTTGAAACAAGGCGCTGACGCGATACCCGGTTTGTGGGAAATCAACGCCGATGTCCGCGGAATGCAGGAAGGGGGAATCACCGTTCGCCGAAACGTGAAAACGGCATTCGGTTACGCCGTTCCCCAGGCTCGTCTTGCGGGTGGCGTGAGTGTAGATGTGCCGGAGGATGGGGATCTCCGCGCCAGCTTGAGTGTCAACGTGGGCAGTGCCGGGCGCTACCAGTTGCGAGGCACGCTGTATGGTTCCGGTGAAAAAGGATCGATGGAACCGATCATGGTGGCCGACAGCGCCGCCTGGCTGGATCTTGGTGATAGTGAATTGGACTTGGTGTTCGATAAAGCACTGCTGGCCGCTGCCGGTCTTTCCGCTCCTTTTGAGATACGCGATCTGCAGCTTATCGATCAGAGTCGGATGGAGGTTCTGCACCGCCAGGAATATGCGCTGATTATCGAGCCTTGAGCGGCATGCGAGCGCCTCGCATAGAATATCGGCGGGTTCTGTTAGCTATACGGATTTCGTCGGATTCCGCGAGGCGTTTTAAATGCTGACCATCGCGCCTGAAACCGAGAGCGGTAAAGCTGCAGGAGTCGCTCAGCAGCGGTTGGAAGTGTGATGAGGGGCTGTCCTGATATGGTCCCTGTATCGTTACGGACAAAGGCATCTTGAATGAAGATGGCAAAGACGTTGCCCGTGGCGACTCCGTTAAGGGCGTTGGGGGGGGAGTGTACCCCCTCTTTGAATACGGCCAGGCGGTGTCGCCTGCAAGGGTAAAGAATCCCGCCTGAGCAGTTTCCTTACGCAGGAGAGAGGGTGAACCGGGGTGCGTGCCGGTTACCGAAGTTTGGGTAGTTGACGACCGTCGATGCGTGAGCCGAAGGGAAACGACCGTGTGAGGTGCTGGTACCGGATCTCTCCCTGTTTTTGGCGTACTTGAGCACCATGGTTACCTTGAGAATAAGCAAGGCTGATACGCCGCCGGCAGGCCTATTCTTCCTCTTTTCGCAATTGCTCCCTTACACTCATCAACACCTTTCCATAGACATTCTCCCCGCGCATGTCGCGACCGCAGCCCCAGTAGTAGTCGTACTGGCTGGTTTCGAGGATTTGCCTCTTGCCGGTGGCGAGAAGTGCCTCGGCCACCACCGGGTGTGTTTTGCATTTGATATAGATGCCGCGGGTCATGTAGGTTTTCTTGAGGTTGCTCCAGTCCTTGCGGTAGCCGTGTTTCTTGCTTTTGCCCAGTTTGGTGGCGTCGGCGGGATGGGCGGTGTTGCGAATCTCCTCGCGGTAGTCCTCGTCATCGAATTTCATCGCCTGGTAATAGTGCTCAACTGATGGCCATTCGGCACCGTCGAGTTCGAAGCCATGCCGTGAGTAGGCGGAAAGCGGGTGGCTCGGGTCAAGCCGGGAGAGGGTAAGTTTCTCGGTGGAGTCGTTGTCGAACAGCATGCATTCACTCGTTTCGTTTTTCTCGTTATACCACGAAGGGGGCTAGTGATTGAAACGTAAAGCCGCGGATGCATCAGGCTTGAGGTGGGATGACGGGCATTGATGGCAGCTCGTCGTGGGAGGTCGGTCGGTCATGACTGCCTAGCCAACGCCTTGGGAAGCTTTTCCTCTCCGACCTCGACAACATCTCCCCGTGTCTCCCGATAACCTTCCTGTGGTGTCCGCTTGAGGCACTGTTTGGTGCGATGGTTATTGGGAGAAAGCGGGCTAGGGAAGCCGCCGAACGGCCGGCGACCACCGTATTTTTCGTGCATTTTATTTTATAATTTAAACACCAGCGCGGGCGTTCAAGTAGGCACGTTCTGAAACATCGTGCCACTGAATAACCTGGTCGCGGAAGCGCTTGTACGATTCGTAAACTTTCTTCGATATCGCATCCTTTTCGGCGATTTCGGCGACTACTTCGTCTGAGACTTTCTTCAGCTGCGATAGTACATCGTCCGGGAATTTGCGTAATTCGACACGATGTTTGGTGACCAGGCTCTGCAACGCTTCGTTGTTGCGTGCGGTCAGTTCCGACAATCCTTCCAGGTTGGCTACCTTGCTGGCATTGAGAACGATGGATTGGAGGTCGGCAGGCAGTGACTCGAAGGCCTTTTTGTTGATAAAGCACTCCAGTGTGGTGCCCGGCTCGTGCCAGCCCGGGTAGTAATAATATTTGGCTGCTTTGTGCAATCCGAAGGCGAGGTCATTGTAAGGGCCGACCCACTCGGTGGCATCGATAGCGCCTGACTTGAGCGAAGGGAAGATCTCGCCGCCGGGCAAACTGACCGGGGTACCGCCGAGCCGTTGGAGTACTTCGCCGCCAAGACCGGGGATGCGCATTTTCAACCCCTTGAGATCCTCCAGGGAGTTGATCTCCTTGTTGAACCAGCCGCCCATCTGCACCCCGGTGTTGAGTGCGGCGGTCGGCACCAGGCCAAACGGCTCGTAGACTTCACGCCAAAGTTCCATGCCACCACCGTGGTAGAGCCAGGCGTTCATCTCCTGCGCGGTAAGGCCGAAAGGCACGGCGGAGAAGAACTGCGCTGCTTCGCTCTTTCCCTTCCAGTAGTAGGAAGCGCCATGGCCCATCTCGGCCGTGCCGCGGGAGACCGCATCGAAGATCTCGAAGGCGGGCACCAGTTCACCTGCACCATACACTTTGACTTCGAGTCGGCCGCCGGACATTTCGGTAATGAGTTCGGCCAGGTGGTTGGCGCCGGTGCCGAGGCCGGGGAAATTTTTAGGCCAGGTGGTGACCATCTTCCATTGGAATTTCTGTTGTTTTTCCACGGTGGCTGTCGCGGATGGCGATGCTTTCTCCTTATCGCACCCGGCGAGCAATCCGGCGCCGGCAAGACTGCCGATTCCAACCCTGGTAATAAACTCACGACGCTTCATACGGCTCCCCTTCTTAGTATGCTTTTCTCGAATCGCTCCATCCTACCCAGCGAAGAAGGCACAGACAAGGCGACATTTATCCCAGACTCACCGTACGAACGATGATGCTGTTGGGTGTTACGTGTTCAGAAACACCACCTGTTGCCACAGCGTTGAATCTCTCTTTTATACCGCCTGCAACTTGGCGTAGGCCAGCACCAGCCATTTGCTGCCGACCTCGTCGAAATTGACCTGCACTCGCGCCTGGGCACCGCTGCCCTCGCAGTTAAGTACTGTGCCGAGGCCGAATTTGGGGTGCATTACCTGCTGGCCGAGCTGCAGGCCGGTCTCACCGGGTTGGTCGATCCCGCCATAAGAGGGTTCCCGGCGGAACACCGGCTGGCTTACCCCGCCGCGCATGCGCACCTCTTCCAGGTATTCAGCGGGAATTTCGCTGATAAAGCGTGAGGGACGGGTGTATTTCTCGTCTCCGTAGAGACGGCGTACCTCGGCGTGAGTGATGTAGAGCTGCTTCATCGCTCGGGTCATGCCGACATAGGCCAGCCGCCGCTCTTCCTCCAGACGTCCGGCCTCGTCGATGGAAAGCTGGTGCGGGAAGAGTCCTTCCTCCATTCCCACCATGAACACCAGCGGAAACTCCAGGCCCTTGGCGGTGTGCAGAGTCATCAGCTGCACCGCATCCTCATAGGCATCGGCCTGGCCTTCGCCCGCTTCCAGTGCGGCATGGGCGAGGAAGGCGGAGAGGTCGTCCAGGCCTTCTTCATCGTCGTACTCGAACTGGCGTGCGGCGGAAACCAGTTCCTCAAGGTTCTCCACCCGGGCGCGCCCCTTCTCGCCTTTTTCCTTGTTGAAGTGTTCGATAAGACCGCTGTGCTGGATCACATGTTCGACCCGCTCGTCCAGCGGCTGCCCCTCGGCCTCGCGGCCTAATCGCTCGATGAGTTCGAGAAAGGCGGCAACGGCATTGGTGGCGCGTGCCGGCAAGGCCTTCTCTGTCACAATCTCGCCGGCTGATTGCCACATGGAGATCTCTTTGGCCCGTGCCCGCTCGCGTATCGCCTCGACGGTGCGGTTGCCGATGCCGCGGGTGGGGGTATTGACCACGCGCTCGAACGAAGGGTCATCACCGCGGTTAAGCAGCATTTTCAGGTAGGCCAGCGCATCCTTGATCTCTGCCCGCTCGAAAAAGCGCAAACCGCCATAGATCCGATAGGGCATCTGTGCGTACATCAGCGCCTCTTCCAATACCCGAGACTGGGCGTTGGAGCGGTAAAGGATCGCTGCCTCGTCACGGCGGTTGCCCAGTCGTACCCAGTCGGCGATCTGCTCGACCACGAAACGGGCTTCGTCCAGTTCGTTAAAGGCGGTGTAGAGTTTTATCGCCTCGCCCTCTTCGCCATCGGTCCACAGCTCTTTTCCGAGACGATCGGTGTTGTTGGCGATGAGTACGTTGGCGGCGCTGAGGATGGTCCCGGTGGAGCGGTAGTTCTGCTCCAGGCGGATCAGGTGCACGTCGGCCAGTTCTTTCTGGTATTTGTGAATGTTCTCTATTTTGGCGCCGCGCCAGCCGTAGATGGACTGGTCATCATCACCAACCACGAACATCTCGCCGCTGTCGCCCGCCAGCAGACGCAGCCAGGCGTACTGGATGGCATTGGTGTCCTGAAACTCATCGACCAGAATGTGGCGGAAGCGCTTGCGATAGTGCGCCAGCACCTCGGGCTTGTCGCGCAGCAGCTCATGGGCGCGCAGCAGTAGTTCGGCGAAGTCG
>JBFEYJ010000139.1:0-7673 GCA_041562215.1 Thiohalomonadaceae bacterium
AACCAGCCCCATATCGCGCGCCCTGCTGACGTAACGGTAAATTGCGTCCAGTGCCCATTTACGATCCTTACCCAGTTTTTTCTGCAACTGCTGATCCGAGACAGGCATGGAGAGATCCACCCGATTCACGCCAAGACCGACGCAGGCATTCAGGTCATCATCCCGCATCCGGCACCACACCAGCAGTTCGGCCCTGAGTTCGAGCGATGCCAGAGCGCGAATATCCTCGCGTTCCTCCACGCCCATGGCGGGGATGCCGATCTCCAGCTCCTGTACTCCAAGCGTGTCAAGGGCATTGGCAATAGCGCACTTCTCTTCAATCGTGAATGCAACTCCCGCTGTTTGCTCGCCGTCACGCAAAGTGGTGTCGTCTATGATGATGCGTCGCCCTGTCATGACTCACCTCATGCGTACTTCGGCACAAAGGCCTGCTCCGGATCCTCAACCGGCCCGTTCTCGCCCCAGTACGGAGAGAGGCGGCGGAGCTTCTCGACGATAGGGGGGATAGCGGCGATCACCCGCTCAATCTCATCCATCGAGTTGTAGCGGGAAAGGGAGAATCGCACCGTGCCGTGAGCGGCGGTGTAAGGGATGCCCATCGCCTTCATTACATGTGAGGGCTCGAGCGAGCCGGAGGTGCAGGCGGATCCCGACGAGGCAGCGATACCGGCCTTGTTGAGCATCAGCAATATGCCCTCCCCTTCAATGTATTCAAAGGCGATATTGGCGGTGTTAGGCAGGCGATTAACCGTATCGCCGGTGACAAATGCATTGGGCACGGCAGCAAGGATCCCCTGCTCCAGCCTGTCGCGCATCGCCTTGACTCGTGTATTCTCCTCTTCCATGTGCTGCTGTGCCTGTTCGGCGGCCTTGCCCAGCGCGACGATAGCGGCGCTGTTCTCGGTGCCTGCGCGACGGCCGCGCTCCTGATGACCGCCGCGCAGCAGCGGACGAAAACGGGTGCCACGGCGCAGGTAGAGCACACCTATTCCCTTGGGGGCATGCAGCTTGTGACCGGAGAGCGACAGCATGTCGATCTTGGTGCTCTTGAGGTTTAACGGGATCTTTCCGACCGCCTGCACCGCATCGGTGTGGAACATCACTCCGGCGGCATTGGCCATCTCGGCCATTTCCACGACAGGGAAAATGGTGCCGGTTTCATTATTGGCCCACATCACCGAGACGATAGCCACCTTGTCGGAAAGCAGCGCAAGGTATGCGTTCAGATCCAGACGCCCCTTCTCGTCTACTTTTAGCCGGTGCACGGTGTAACCGTCCTTCTCCAAAAACTCGCACAGAGTCAGTACTGCCGGATGTTCAACCACCGTAGTAATGATCTCTTTGCGGGTGGGCTGCGCTTTAAGCGCAGAGAGAATCGCGGTGCTGTCGGATTCTGTGCCGCAGGAGGTGAAAACCACCTCGGAGTCGTGCTCAGCACCGAGCAGCCCCTGTACCTGTCGACGGGCATCACGGATCGCGCGGCCAACCTGGTCACCGAAGCTGTGAAGTGATGAAGGGTTGCCGAACTGTTCGGAGAAATACGGCAGCATCGCCTCGACCACTTCCGGGTCGACCCGGGTGGTGGCGTTATTATCGAGATAGATATCAGCCATCTGTTTACGCTCCCATTGCCGATTTAGGCATCTGGCTGGCGGGCACCACCTTGATGAACTCGCCCAACTCCTCCATCAGTTTCTGCTGGATACCGTTGAGGGTCAGCGAGGCCATCTGGCAACCGGAGCAGGCGCCGATCATGTTGACATAAACGGTCTTGCCATCGATGTCGACCAACTCCACATCGCCGTGGTCGCGCTGCAGCATCGGACGGATCTCTTCAAGGATCTCCTCGATGCGGCGCATACGCTGCAGGTTGGTCATGCCGCCGCTTGCCGTCGTGGCGACTGGGGCAACCGGTTCGGCTACGGCAGCAATTGCCGGGCTGTCGCTTTCGGCCACCTCCGCCAACACGCTATCCAGGATCTCCTCAATACCCTCATGGCAAGAGGAGCAGCCGCCACCGGCCTTGGTGTAGTTGGTGACATCCTCGACAGTAGTCAGGCCGTTTTCACGGATCGCCTTCTCGATCATCACGGCGTCCACGGCGAAGCACTTGCAGATGAGCGCCCCTTCCTCATGGTCGTCGCTCCAGACCTCTCCGCGATAGTTGGCGATAGCCGCTTCCAGCGCCTCACGCCCCATCACCGAACAGTGCATTTTCTCCGGCGGCAGACCGTCGAGGAATTCAGCAATATCCTGATTGGTGACCTTCAGCGCCTCATCCAACGTCATGCCCTTGACCATCTCGGTCAGTGCCGAGGATGAGGCGATAGCGGATCCGCATCCAAAAGTCTGGAAACCGGCATCGAGAATGACGTCGGTATCCGGGTCAACCTTGAGAGTCAGCCGAAGTGCATCACCACAGGAGATGGATCCAACCTCGCCGATGCCGTTGGCACTATCCACTGCGCCGGCATTTTGCGGGTTGAAGAAGTGTTCCTTGACCTTTTCAGAGTATTCCCACATATCTCACCCCCAGCCGTTATGCAGAAAAGGATTTACCGCAGCCGCAAGAGGCTGAGGCATTTGGATTAATGAAGGTGAAACCGGAACCGTCAAGACTCTCGGCAAAGTCGATGGTGACACCATCGAGTAGCGGCGCACTAGCCGGGTCGAGGAACACTTTGATCTTGCCGTGCTCAACCACGGTGTCATCGCCATTCGCTTCGGCTTCGATGGAGAGGTTGTAGGTGTAACCGGAGCAGCCGCCGCCGGTAATCGCGATCCGCAGACCGCCGGTCGGAGTGTCGGAGCCCTTGATAAAGAGTGTTGCGGCCTTGGCCGCCTTGTCCGTCATCATGATCATCTGTTGCGCTCCCTTGGGTAGAGTGTGTTACCTGTTACCTAGGGTGAGAGCAAGCACTATGCCAGCATCAAAGAAAGCGGTATTTCATCAATAATTCATATAGTTAGGGTATTGTGACAGGAACCTGACAAGGCGGCTTCGATACCTTGCCGCGACAATATGTAGCAAATGCGACAGCCCTTTCGGGGCCATCAACTGCCATCAGTGAACCTCTAGGAATCTCCCCAGAGGTTAGCTAATAGTCGAGAGGCCCCTGCTCCACAAAGTCAGCACCAGTGGTAAGGACCAGAGAGGGGCCTACTATCGTGGACGGGTCGTCAAAAAACTTGGGGGGGGAGAACAGGAATATCAGGTTTCGTTCCAAAGCCATGACTGAATGTGGCCTCCACTCGGTGGCACATCAGTTCGCTTGAAATACCCATAAGCCAGAAACAATCGTGAACTTACTCTCGGCTCTGAAGGTAGAGCGCCTCAACCTTTTGCCGAGCCCATGGAGTCCGGCGCAGAAATTTGAGGCTTGAAGCGATGGAGGGATCATTGGTGAAGCACTTGATATTAATGCGACGCCCCAGTTCCTCCCAGCCATAGGTCTCTACCAACCGGGTGACTATCATCTCGAGCGTCACACCATGCAACGGATCCCGATTGCGAAATTCGCTCATCGGTTGCTCCTGGCCGGGGGCGTTTCGGCCTTTTTAACGCGAATAATGCTACCGGCCACGGCTTGGCCATTGAGGCTCTTCATCGCCGCTTTCGCCTCCCCTGGTTTAGGCATCTCGACAAAACCGAAGCCCTTCGAAATACCGGTTTTTTCATCCATTACCAGGGAACAAGACTGTACACGCCCATAAGCCTCGAACATCTCCCTGAGTTCTTGCTCAGTCGTTTTTCGTGCGAGATTGCGTATCAATAATTTCATGAAAGCACCGGCTTGTAGTGAAGTGTGGGGAGTATAACCGGTGGTGAGCAAAAGAGGTGATGAAATAACAAATAGCCCTCAGTTTAGCCACCCGTACAGCTCGAAACAGCGGGCATTGAACCCGCAGGGGCGAGGGCTATTCTCTCACCCCTTCGTTCAACCTCTCCACCTGCCTCGACAAAGGCGGTTGGCGCCAGGTAAACAGCGATCCCATGGAACAAACCGAAAGCAGTCGCCAGGAACCATCTTGGGGCATCCCATGTTCACCCGCTACACGGTAGAATGACTGCCTCGACTGAAACAATACTGGAGCACTTTGTGATCGAGCGACGCAATCTGGAGATTCTGATCGACTCCCACTTTCCTATCATCGTCATCGAGACCCATGAAGAGCAGCGCGCCCTTGAGCTACTGAAAAACATCGTCATGGTGAAAGGGAATGGTTTCTATACCTGGACGGTGACCCAGGGGCTCAAGAATATCCTGCGCGGCAATGGTTCGACACTGCGCATCGAAGGCCTCACGTTGCAGGATAGCGATTCGACCACCAGCAATCCAACATCCGAGCCGGAGGCGATGCTCTCCTCCGTCAAGGATACGTTTAAAAACACTGTTGTTGCCCTGCTTGACTTCCACCCTTACCTGGCCACACCCAATATTGTGCGCCTGACAAAGGAGATCGCCCAGGATTTCTACAACAACGGCATCACGCTCGTGCTGCTGAGCCATGCACTGGAGGTCCCGGCCGAGATCAAGCGTTTTTGCGCCCGCTTTGAGCTATCACTGCCGGATAGCAAGAAAATCATGGAACTGATCCATGACGAGGCGAAGCTGTGGAGGCTGAGGAACGGCAACGAGAAGGTGAAGGCAGATGCCCATGCCGTCGATCTGCTTGCGCGGAATCTCACCGGCCTTACGGTCAGTGACGCCACCAGGCTGATCCGTAATGCCATCTACAATGATGGCGCCATTACCCAAAGCGATCTCACCGGGGTGATGGAGGCGAAATACGAACTGGTGGGACAGAGCGGGATATTATCATTCGAATATGATACGGCATCGTTCTCCGAGGTGGGCGGGTTCGGCAGGCTGAAGAGCTGGCTTGAAACCCGAAAAAAACCTTTTCTCTCCCTGGAAGGCCCTGACATCGATGTACCGAAGGGGATATTGATGGTGGGCGTCCAGGGGGGCGGCAAGAGTCTCGCCGCCAAGGCGATCGCCGGCGTTTGGCAGGTCCCCCTGCTGCGCTTCGACCTTGGTGCGCTATACAATAAGTATATCGGCGAGACTGAGAAGAACGTTCGTGAATCACTGAAAGCGGCGGATGTTATGGCCCCATGCGTGCTATGGATCGACGAGATAGAAAAAGGGATCTCCAACAACGAAAGTGACAATGGCACCTCACAGCGTGTGCTTGGCACTCTGCTGACATGGATGGCGGAACGAGCCTCGCGTGTGTTTGTCGTGGCAACAGCGAACAATATCGAGATGCTGCCCCCTGAGCTCATCCGCAAGGGTCGACTGGATGAGATCTTTTTCGTGGATCTCCCTTCTCACGCTGCACGGATGGAAATTTTGCAGGCTCATTTGAAAAAACGCGGTGTCGATGCGGCAACGCTCGATTTGGAACAAGCCGCACAGGTGAGCGAGGGCTACTCGGGCGCCGAACTGGAACAGGCAGTGGTCGCTGCGCGATATTCGGCACAGGCGTTCGATGAGCCCGTAACCACTACGCACCTGCTCGCCGAGATCGACCAGACTCGCCCCCTCTCGGTCGTCATGGCAGAGCGTATCAGCGCGTTACGTGAGTGGGCCAGAAACCGCACCGTACCGGTCGATTAAGAGTGCCGCCAATAACCACGACCGGTAGAGCAGGAGAACATACGACGCATGAATCGGGGGATCCCGGGGAATTCCGGGCAGTGCAAATATCATGCATTCCAGACCGCGATTTAAGCTGGATTCAGATATGCAACGAATCGAACAGTATCATCGTCCGGTCTTCAATAGTCGTTAAAAAAATCCTTGAATATCATTAATTAATAATGCCGGGTAATGGCATAGACAGACTGGACAACCTTGGCCATTCGCTGGTAATCCAGTTTTTCATAGGTATCGCCTGCACGGTGGTAATAGGGATTACGATAGAATGACGTATCCGTGACCATCAGTGCAGAATACCCATTGCTCCAGAAGTTAATGTGATCGGAAAAGTCGACTCCAGGGACAATACCAGGTGCATTAATGGAGTACACAGGAAGATCAGTTGCACCGCTCATAATGGCTTTCGCCCTACGGGTCGCTTTGAAATCCGCCAGTCTTCCCACCAAAGCAATAAAATTACCCTGATCCGGATAAAAAGCTCCCATACCCGGAACAGGGTAGCGCTGACTTTCTTCCTCATCACTATAGAAACCAATCATCTCCAGCGACAACATGAGCTCTACCTCGCGACCTGAGGTTACAAGTGAACGCGCATGCAACGCGCTTCCCATGTAGTCAGTGCGAAAGTGCGGCGGCTCTTCAAGCGTATAGGCGACGAGTTCAACCGGTCGAGATGGAGGGTGTTGCTGAAGCAGGCGTGCAAGTTCGATCAAGCCTGCTACACCGCTGGCATTATCGTCAGCACCTGGTGTATGGGTTTCCGGCAGATAACCCAAAGGCGTTTTCGCCCCTTCACCTGCATCACCATGGGAGTCATAATGGGCGCCGATCACCAGAAGCGGACCCGTTTCCGGCCCGAAGCGGGCGATAATATTCTTGTATGTGGATTCCTGGACCGGGACTTGCTGAACTGAGACGTCAGCACCAATGGCGATCAATTCTTTGTGAATGTAATCAGCAGCACGCTCGATATTCCGTAACTGTTCAAAGCTGCGTGGATAGAGGTCAATAGACAGGAATTTGACATGGGCCTTAAGTGTCATCGCGTTCACTACAGGAGGAATCGACTGTGTTGAAGAGGCGAATGGCTGAGTAACAAACCCGAGGATAGCCAAGGAAAAAACAGCGAGAACGAAACCGACACTAAAAAGACGCCTGTATATCACGGTAATTTTATCGACTCAATTGTTAAGGGAAATGAGATAACTCTGAACAACATACATCATACGCTAATAACGGCCAACTCATCAGCACCAGCACTCCCAATCATTATCAAGGCGCAACCGTTCCAATTCACATGTCCTTGTTCACCGGGAGTTGCTATCACTACATCGTCAGTGCCAGGCACGGTGAAGCTATCAATTACCAGGCCGGCTCTGGGTCAGGCGCATCAAACGCTCGGATGGTCTGTGGTGGGTTTATTCAGGGAGAGGACAATAACCGCCCGTTGAGCCTGCGCTGAAAGGTGATTTGAGAGGGTAAAGGCTACGGGTTAGCCAGAGGGCTTGAGATAAAGCGCCTTCTCTCACTGAAGCCCTTGATAAAGGCACGGCACATCTTCCGTGCGGCCTGGTGCATCTGCTCGATATGCCCCCGAGACCTTCGCCGCTTACCCTTTGCCGATTTTCACCGGGACATAGAAGTCTTTGTCCTAGCCTCTCGTAAGTAAGACCGCTGTTGTTCATTCAGTCCGGGAGCGTCTTCCTTCAAATACTCATCGCATTCTCCGGTAAGGGACATTTCGCAGGCAATCGTCATGTACTGGGCCTCGCTCAGTTCGATACCTTTGATGGCGTGGAATGGGTAAAGCGTTCTCTCAACCGAAGGCAATCTTCTATCACGCTGACGCGAACGAACAAGATAATAGAGTGTATCCACATCGCCTACCTGATAGACGGTACCGCTTCGCCCCCAATCAAGCAGCCTGATAGTCGGCGCCGGTTCAGGGATAGCTGATTTTATCAATATTACGCGCGGCCCTATCGAGAGATGAACTTCGTAGTGGTG
>JBFEYJ010000140.1:0-7630 GCA_041562215.1 Thiohalomonadaceae bacterium
GGGATCGATCGTCCCCCCTGGACCCGCATTGGCGACGATGGTGTAGGTGTTGATCGCAAAATTGGCGACCAGCGTGTAGTCAGCCATAGCGCTGAAGGTATATTCGGCGCTTGACGAGACTTCAGTGCCGTTTTCACACCAGTTTACAAAGTGATAGCCATTGCTAGCGATGGCGCTGAGCGTAACGCTGCTACCCGTGCTGTAGATACCACCGCCCTCGACGCTGCCACCTTCGACCGTTGCCGTAGTGGGAAGAACCGTGTGAAGGCTGGTGGCGGTACCGGCGGCAAAGGTAGCGCTGATGGTGCAGTATTCAGTAACCGGAAACGTAGTGTAGGTGCTGGTGCTTGCGTCGAAGCTGCCACCACCGCAACCGGTGATACTTTCGATCTCGAAACCCTCATCAGGACTGATGGTGACAGTCGCCTCCTCACCGTGGTTGACGCTGGTGCTGGTAGCGGTGATGGAGCCTCCAATGCCCGCGTTGGTGTTGATGGGGTAACTGTTGATCTCGAAGTTCGCGACCAGAATAAGGTCCTGCGTTGCGCTGAAAGTGTAGCTCGCGCTGGTTTCGACTTCGACACCACTTTCGCTCCAGTTCACGAAGTGGTAGCCGGGATCGGCTGTGGCAACGAGAGTGACGTCGATGCCACTGCTGTAGACGCCACCGCCCTCTACACGGCCGCCTTCGGCCGTTCCAGAACTGGCAATAATGGGATGCAGGGTGGTAGCGGCACCGGCAAAGAAGGTGGCGCTGACAGTGCAGTCGCCGGTGACAGGGATAGTTGTGTAGGTATTGGTGTTCCCGTCAAAACTGCCACCGCCACAGCCGGTGATACTCTCGATGCTATAGCCTTCATCAAGGGTGATGGTGAAACTTGCCTTATCACCCTCATTAACGCTCTGGCCGGCGCCAATGCTCCCGCCGACACCGGCATCCGTCCTGACGGTATACTTAATTGTTGGGGAAGGTGCATCGGCCCCACTGCCGCCACCTCCGCTACACCCGCTCAATAGTGTCACTGCACCGAGCGCCGCCAATAACCCTTTAAAAAAGGTTCTCCATGAAGTTTGTGTATTCATTGATTCTTCCCTTTTATTTAATCTTTATTATCAACCTACCCTGCGCCCAGCTGCAGTGAACGGATAACGCCAGCGAACTCTAACCTGTGTTGACCATCCTCTCCCGTATATCCTGCGGAACAGCTATGACTAACTCTGCGTTTTCCCTTTTAAATGCCGTATCACTTTGCCATAGGCAACACGGACTGTCTGCGCCCCAAACGGGCCACCTCATTTGGGGGGGATGTTATGCATGCACTTGTATTTTCCACACGCACACAAAAAAACCGGTGAGTCCACCTGAAGAATGATGGAACGTTATGGATGTCCTCATCCTCTCCCATCAGAACGGGGCTAGGTGGACTTATCGGCAACAACCTCCTTCCATGAGCACAACTTACCACTACTGGCAATTCCATTATTGGCACGCCACATGCCAGAGTTCTGTTCTGCGGTGGCATAAAGTCCTGCCATTGAAATGGCAAGCACCCTGAATACCTTACCGATTCCCTTCGTTACCGCTGACATGCTTACGCGATGAAATATCTCAGCTCACACGACATAAGGAAAGTGTCAAATTTGACACTTGACACAGACAGGGAGATTGTTGCAGCAATAAAATAACAAATGAGAATTAAGGAGGAATCTAAAACTACTTGAAAATATATTTGTCCACCATCGTCACGATATTTGATCTAACCTCCCCAAGCGCAATGGCATAGGCAATAGCATGCTGTCGATTAGTAGCGCCTAGCTTTTTTACCGCGTTATTAAGATGAAACACTACCGTTCTTTCCTTTAACGACAATATTTCACTTATCTCCCAAGCTGTTTTTCCTTCCGCAGCCCATAACAAGCAGTTTCTCTCGAGTTCAGATAACAACTCTTGCTTAACCGATTGAGATGGCACATTAATGCACCGCATTACATTTTTGTGCATGTGATACCCGAACAGGAGAAGATTGGAAATCTCAGAATGGAAGGCGTCGTACACCGATGGATCATCGTTGGAGGAGACAAACGTCAGAATTGCAGAGTAGCCAACACCGGAGTGGAGCGGAATAGTGACTCCTGAAACGATGCCATGGGCATAGGCGTCCTGAAAAAAATCATAAGTGACGGAGTCTTCCTTACCAATATCACACCAGTATAGCGGAGTCACACTCTGAGTAGCATGCCACACTGTTGGGTCAATTCTTGCGTAATCCTTCTCTTGGTAGCGATGCAGCCATTCTTCAGGGTAGTTGCCAATGATTGTCACCTCCGGTGAAGATATCGGGGTTTGACCGATACCGGCATACAAAAAATAATCGCCGCCAACCGATTCCACCAGTTCAACCCCAACATCCCTTATATCCCGTAAACCACCTGAAGCATTAAGCGCATCTATAAAACGGTCAATATCCATAATAAAAATTTTTTAGTTATTATTAGAGAATAAATCCCAACAACCCAAAGCGTCATCACTAAAAACCAGACAAGTGCAAGAAGGAATTCCTACATCATTTTCACCTTTTAATCAAAAAAAATACTCCACGGATACTCATTGATTCGCCATAAGAGGCAAGCACCAACAGCATCATAACTTATCTTTTCGGCAAGAATGAGAGAGACCATGAGCATATACACAACAGCTTACCCAACGACAGACACCAGTTCGAGGTATTATTTACAGCGGATCACAACCAAGCTGAGGCAGGAAAAGTGATCAAAGCGAATCTGAGGTACTGCACGCAATAATTATCAGTGACTTTTCTACACCGTCTTTATTACTACACATCCCAAGTCAACCACCATGCCATGACAGTGCGTCAACCGACAGCCCACTTTCCACGTCGCTGTAGACTGAAACATACTAAGTATTACTTCAGATGCCTTGCGATAGTAAATTCAGAGGGATCAGAATAGCCTCGGGTA
Organism: Thiohalomonadaceae bacterium; assembly: GCA_041562215.1. GTDB lineage: Bacteria > Pseudomonadota > Gammaproteobacteria > Thiohalomonadales > Thiohalomonadaceae > JBFEYJ01. Next base: position 2,980 of record JBFEYJ010000140.1, read on the forward strand.
TCTGTTAATGTGTATTGCCCTTTACATATATGCTCACTCTTTGTTTTCATACACCCAAGAGGAACGACAGATTCACTCACTCTCCACTGATAAAAGCAGGCAGGGTTTGTTTCGTTTGGTTGACGAAAACAGTTGTGCGATACGGCACAAGGGGAATCAGGCATGTTGGGGTTGCATACCGGGGAGGCTTTTTCTCTAGATACGCAGTTGGCCAGAGAGGCGGGATTCCCTATGGAATCGAACGTTAATTCACAGTCAAAGCCGAACTGATTCCGTACATAGATTCTGTAACTTTCCTTGCTACGATAGATTTCAACCTTTTTAAGTGCCGCAACAGCATTATCATTCCCATAAAGCGACGATGTTAGCCAGACAGATATATCGGTGCTGTTTTCTGCACCCCACACAGCGGTCTGCAACAACAAGCCGATGAACAACAACAGATTTCTCACCATATGTATCGCCCGTCCTTTATAGGTCTAAGAATGGAAAAGGACGGTGACAACTCGTAATTATAATTATTCGCATTTGTACCGCCCACTTTCATTATATCCCAATGACTGGCAGCAGGCCTGAGTACATCGGCGGCTTCAGGGCTTGAGTGCCAGGCAGTAATCACAATCGAGGAATCGACTCTCTTGCCTCCGGGATCCCACCTCCTTCACTTGGGAGAAAAGATGAACGGTTCCCTTCCCCATCTGCTCTTGTTTTACAATGAAATCCTGCTCAGGCCGGCAACTGCTCCAGTTCCCGTGCGGTTAGAGGAAATTGAGCGATTTACCGGTGTTAGGGTAAGCAATGAAGCAACCGCAAATCCGCTCTTCCTTCCAGGACTTGAGGTGGGAAAGGCAAAGCCATAGGCGAATGATTCGACCAGGGGAGTCGCGGGATAGTAGATACTCTGGCGGGAAAAGGAGAGCCAAGATAGTCTGGCCGAAAACCGTACAGGCGTTGTCTGCCCGACGGACAAAGCCTGAGCACCTTCACTGCCCATTCCACAGGATGGTTCAAGTTCACTCCGACCGAGGGAGATCAGGGGAATAACTCACTAGGGATTCGGGCTATCGGATCATTAGATTAACCCGAGCCAGGGACGAGTGGGGGATTTACCTAACCGGCAGCCGAGGCATGAGGGCGGATCAACGGCTCCATGAGGGAATAAAGCTCATCGTCACTGAACGGCTTGGCGATGAAGGCGTTGGCCTTGATCTTGACACTCCAGAGCTCTTCGGTGGGCTGAGCGTTGGCGCTCATGATGATAACCGGGATGTTTGCCACCTCCGGGTCGGGATCCTTGCGGAGCTCGCGCGTCGCCTGGAAGCCGTTAAGAACCGGCATCACCACATCCATCAAGACCAGGGCTGGTTTGTGTTCACGGGTCATCTGGACGGCGCTCTCCCCGTCATAGGCCGAGAGACACTCGAAGCCCATTCCGGAAAGTTGGCGACTTAAGACGAGATGTATCGTTTGTGAGTCATCGACAATCAAAACCGTGATACCGGCAGCCGGTTTAACCCGTTCTACCGCAGGAACGTCCCCCTCCTTCTCCGCTTGCTGAACGTCATGCTCATTGTGACGGTGGAAAATCCGGCCAATATCTAATCGTGACATCTCTATCCCTCGCTCACTTATTTGCCCCCGACCTAACCCATGGGGGTACTAAAAAACCCGGAGTTACTGTCCATTGGCGGATTATAGCGAAAGATAACCAGATTCTTGCGACGGATTACGCATTTGCGGCAATCGGTTACCGCTGCATCGACAGAAAGGACAAACAAAACCTCTCCCCCAGAATTCACTCGTGCCGAAGGAGTCTTGCTACCCCGATTAGGGGTCAACAACCCCCAACGACAGACATTTTTGGAACTATTTCTAAAAAAAATGGCCATGCCCTCGCTTTTCACTACAAATTATCAAGATCTCGTCGGCGTTTTTGGGTAAAATAGCGCGCTTTTCCAAGGTGGACAGGTGAGAGTTGGGGCAAATTCGACCCGACACATTGCTTTGAGCTGCCACAAGGCTTTACGTCGTGATTCTTCGGGTTTGGGCCATGGCGAGCCGACCTCCCCGGCACAGGTCAAAGGCGCCAGCGTTGTGGAAGAGGCTCTCTAGCCTCACAACACGGGCATCCTGCGAAACGCGAATGGTTGTCGCCGGACACTTTTTACACATGAACTGAGTACTACTATGACTGACTTAACTCTCTACCGTAATATCGGCATCTTCGCCCACGTGGACGCCGGTAAGACCACCACCACCGAGCGCATCCTCAAGCTCACCGGCAAGGTACACAAGACCGGTGAGGTACACGATGGTGAGGCCACCACTGACTTCATGGACCAGGAGCGCGAGCGCGGTATTACCATCCAGTCCGCTGCCACCTCCTGTTTCTGGAAGGATCACCGCTTCAACATCATCGACACCCCCGGACACGTGGACTTCACCATCGAGGTGTACCGCTCCCTGAAGGTCCTCGACGGCGGCGTCGGCGTATTCTGCGGCTCCGGCGGTGTTGAGCCCCAGTCCGAAACCAACTGGCGCTATGCCAACGAATCCGAAGTTGCCCGTGTTATCTTCGTTAACAAGCTCGACCGCATGGGGGCCGATTTCTACCGCGTGGTCAAGCAGGTTGAAGATGTTCTTGCAGCCCGTCCGCTGGTGATGACCCTGCCGATCGGCATCGAGGAAAACTTCAAGGGCGTGGTCGACGTACTGAGCCAGAAGGCCTACATCTGGGACGACTCCGGTCTGCCCGAGAACTACGAAGTCACCGATATCCCTGCCGACATGGTAGAGAAGGCCGCCGAGTACCGTGAGGCCCTGATCGAGACCGCCGTTGAGCAGGATGACGACCTGATGGAAGCCTACCTGGAAGGCGAAGAGCCCTCCGTCGAAGACATCAAGCGCTGCATCCGCAAGGGCACCATTGCCCTCGACTTCTTCCCCACTTACTGTGGCTCTGCGTTCAAGAACAAGGGTATCCAGCTGGTGCTGGACGCCGTGGTCGACTACCTGCCGAGCCCGACCGAGGTCGACCCGCAGCCTGAAGTCGATCTGGAAGGTAACGAGACCGGTAACTTCGCCATCGTTGACGCCGACAAGCCGCTGCGCGCTCTGGCGTTCAAGATCATGGACGACCGCTTCGGCGCCCTGACCTTTACCCGCATTTACTCCGGTAAGGTTGCCAAGGGTGACACCGTCCTCAATACCTTCACCGGCAAGACTGAACGTATTGGCCGTATCGTGGAGATGCACGCCGACGAGCGTATCGAACTTGACTCTGCCCAGGCCGGTGACATCGTCGCCTTTATCGGTATGAAGAACACCCAGACCGGTCACACCCTGTGTGATGTGAAGAACCCGGCCACTCTCGAGCCGATGGTCTTCCCCGAGCCGGTGATCTCCATCGCCGTCGCGCCGAAGGACAAGGGCGGTGCCGAGAAGCTAGGTATCGCTATCAACAAGATGGTGGCTGAAGACCCGTCATTCCGCGTCGAGACCGACGAGGAGAGTGGCGAGACCATCCTCAAGGGCATGGGTGAGCTGCACCTGGACATCAAGATCGACATCCTTAAGCGCACCCACGGCATCGATGTCAACGTCGGCAAGCCGCAGGTGGCCTACCGCGAGTCGATCACCCAGCGTGTCGAAGACAGCTACACCCACAAGAAACAGTCCGGTGGTTCCGGTCAGTTCGCCAAGATCGACTACATCATCGAGCCGGGTGAAGTAAACAGCGGCTACACCTTCGAGTCCACCGTTACCGGCGGTAACGTGCCACGCGAATTCTGGCCCGCGGTCGAGAAGGGCTTCCGAGGCATGATGAGCGAGGGCGTGCTGGCCGGCTTCCCGGTTCTGGACGTTCACATCAATCTGGTCGACGGTGGCTTCCACGCGGTCGACTCCTCTGCCATCGCCTACGAGATTGCAGCCAAGGCCGCCTTCCGCCAGTCCATAGCCAAGGCCGGACCGCAACTGCTCGAGCCGATCATGAAGGTTGACGTCTTCACCCCCGACGATCACGTGGGTGACGTCATCGGCGACCTGAACCGCCGCCGCGGCATGATCCAGGGTCAGGACTCCGGTGCCACCGGCGTACGCATCAAGGCGCAGTGCCCGCTGAGCGAAATGTTCGGCTACATCGGCGACCTGCGTACCATGACCTCCGGTCGTGACCAGTTCTCCATGGAGTTCTCGCACTACGCACCCTGCCCGGCTAACGTGGCCGAAGCGGTCATCAAGGAAACCAACGAGCGCAAGGCTAACAAGTAAGTCTGCCCTCGTGTCCCTGATAAAAAGCCCGAACCTAGGTTCGGGCTTTTTTATGGACACAACAGACGCGGACGTGTACTGCCCGGAGATTTCCGGCCACCAAGCCCGTTTGAAGTGGAATGAAGCAGAGGCGCGTTTCCCCGAATTTCGCCACACGCTATCCCAAGCAACACGGCACTTTCACATCACCTCGTAGAACGGTATACCGAGTGTTTCGTGTGCTCCGTGCCGATTCCCCGATATAATGTTCTCACTCCACGAAATCCCGTTTTATCACTGGAAACACCATGCCGATCACGCACGCCATTACCCACCATATCCGCCGCAACACCGAGTCCGGAACAGAACTCTCGCTCCGCCCGAACGAACTGAATACCGA
>JBFEYJ010000141.1:0-7549 GCA_041562215.1 Thiohalomonadaceae bacterium
GGTGTACATTTCCTTTTCGACAATGTCAGTGACCTCACCGATGGAACGCTTGAACAGCTCGGTCTTCTCCACAATGGGCATGCGAATTTCATGGTAACCATAAGAATCCAGCAACTGCCGCACCACATCTTCCAGGTGACGCCACTCGGGAGTCTCATCCGGCAGGATATCGTTCATCCCACGGATGGCCTGAATGTTCATGCTCAAAATGCTATCTCCACTAAAAAGTCTTAAACGCAAGGAGCGTAATGACGCAAGGATCGCAAAGATACTCCATGGAACTTACCCTTTGCAGCCTTCGCGTTCCCGGCGTCCTTTATCTTCATTTTTTTTCGTTTTCACGCCGCGCCAGTTCGGCGCGAATATTCTTTTCCAATTCGTCGACAAGATTCTCGTTATCGAGCTTATGGTCTGGCTTGCCACCTAGATAAATCAGGTTTGGCTGGCCTCCGGTCAGTCCGATGTCAGCCTCACGCGCCTCACCGGGACCGTTGACTACACAGCCGATAACGGCCACATCAAGCGGTTCAAGAATGTCCTCAAGCCGCTCCTCAAGGGCATTGACCGTGGAGATGACATCAAAGTTCTGTCGCGAACAGGAGGGACAGGCAATAAGGTTGATCCCCTTGCTGCGCAGATGCAGGCTCTTGAGAATATCGAAACCGACCTTGATCTCCTGCACAGGATCGGCGGCCAGCGAGACACGAATGGTGTCACCGATACCATCGGCCAGCAACATACCCAGTCCGATGGCGGATTTCACCGTGCCGGAGCGAAAGCCCCCCGCCTCGGTGATGCCAAGGTGAAGCGGTTGCTCGATCTGGCCGGCCAGTTTGCGGTAGGCCGCCACGGTCATGAAGATCTCGGAGGCCTTGAGACTGATCTTAAAGTCCTGAAAATCGAGCTTGTCCAGGATATCGATATGGCGCATAGCCGACTCAACCAGCGCCTCTGCAGTCGGCTCTCCGTATTTTTTCTGCAAGTCCTTCTCAAGAGAGCCTGCATTGACGCCGATTCGTATCGGCACGCCCTTATCTCGGGCCGCATCGACAAGAGTACGCACCCTATCCGCCTTGCCGATATTGCCGGGGTTGATACGCAGGCAATCCACCCCGAGTTCCAATACACGTAATGCAATGCGATAGTCGAAGTGGATATCGGAGACCAGTGGTACCGCCACCTGAGTCCGGATCTTACCGAAGGCCTCAGCGGCATCCAGCGACGGTACGGAGACGCGTACGATATCCGCACCGGCCTTCTCCAGCGCACGGATCTGCGCCACTGTCGCAGCCACATCCGTCGTCTCCGTATTGGTCATACTTTGTACCGTAATTGGCGCATCGCCGCCTACCGGGACATTACCCACCATGATCTGGCGCGTCTTGCGACGCACTATTGGACTGCCTTGATGCATAGTAAAAGCTACCTGGATCCGGGGTGATTGTGCTCCGCCCTGCCGAGGCGGAATCGGGCTACATCCCTGCGCTGAAAGGGAGAGTGATCAAAAAGCTCGTCATTGTAATAGACCGAGACACCCGGCGCATAGCCAAGGAACACATGAAAAGGCGCCTCCCCTCTGAGCACCAACCTTTCGTCGGCCTTGATCAGGCGATAGAGAAGTTGACGTCCCGCATTGTCTTTGACCTCAGTCCAGCTATCTTCATCATAATGCAACTCAAGCTTTGACTGAGGTATCGCATCGGTTAGTGGCGGGGGGGTGATACGTTTCGCGATAACGGTTGGAGCAGGGGTGTCCTGAGAAGCAGGCATCACATCCTCGCTTGCCTCCTCGTCGACAGTTAGCTCATCTCCAAGCACCACATTCGATGACGGTGGCTCCTGCGCTTGCGTCTGTGATGTTTCCGTCTCTTCCGTTTCGACGGTGTTTCCGGGCAGGACCACTGACAGCTCCTCTCCAACTTCGGCAACATCCACCGGTAATTCACCTTGCGATTCGACAGGGGCTGTCGTCGACAAACTGTCTTGTGGCTCGATTTCCTCTTGTCGACCCATCCACCACATAGCAACAGAGACGATCATCACACCAATGATCAAATAGGTACCGAGACGGGCGATACCATCGCGACTACTGATTTCTTTCCTTTTCACAGAAGCCGACACCAGAGGCGGTGGCTGGTTTGCTGCAGCAACATGCGCAACAAACGAGTGTTCCGGCATGCCAAGCAAACGCGCATAGCTGCGCAGGTAGCCGGAGATAAAGGTTTGCCCCGGCAAGGCATCGTAATCATCTTCCTCAAGCGCAGTGATCAGACGCACGTTAAGACGCAGTTGTGCAGCGACTTCCTCACGGCCTAGTCCCCTGGACTCACGAGCCTCGCGAATGTGCTTGCCGGGTAACTCCTGCTCAGGCTCCTGCGCCTGCTGCGGCAAATCGTTGTTTTCTGTCATCTCACTCACGCTGATACCCCGCTATTGCGATTCCAGATAAAACTTGGTTTCTTCTGCATTGGGAAAATTACCCTTCAGCGACAGCCCGTAACTGGCAAGGGCGTTCTTGTCTCCCAGAACACGCTCCACCCGAATCCCCAGCCAAAGGCTCTCCGGTGTATGCCGGGCCACCTCGGAATAACGTTGAAGATAGGCACGCACGGAGAGGTAATTCTCTTTGGCAAAGCTCAGGCGCGCCATGCCGAGTAGCGACTTAGGCGCCCTTGAATTGAGCTCCAACCCCTTCCGCAGATACCTCTCGGCCTGTTCAAGATCGGGCTTGCGTTCAAAACACAAACCCAGATTTTCGTACACCTGATCCCGCCGTGGATAAACTGGGTTATCCAGGACTTTTTTAAACAGTTTCACACCGGCGCTAATTCGATTCTGACTGCAGAGAAAACTGCCGTAATTATTCTGCAGTGAAGAATCCTCTCCATCAGCGTAGTAAAGGGCGCGACGAAAGTGTTTGTCGGCATCATCATAACGCTCCAGGCGCCGATACAATTCCCCCAGGTAGTGGTTGGCCGAGACATGGTCAGGGTCAAAAGTCAGGGCATGATTGAGCTTCTGCATCGCTAATTCAAAATTTCCCTGCATCATGTAACGAAGCCCCAAATCAGCATTGGCCTGAGCGGCTTTGGCAGGGTCGACCCCCTCACGCACCGGGTTGCTGCAGCCACCAAGCAGCACTAATGTTAAAAGAGATATCAGCAACACGATTCTTCTTATCATGCGATCTTTTCCTCTTTAATTACAAAGCGCTCACTACGTCTTGTGCGATCTTTCACTTTCCCTGCCAGTTGCCCGCAGGCAGCGGCAATATCCTCACCGCGGGTCTTGCGTGTAACGGTAATAATCCCCGCCTGCATGATCACCTCGCGGAAGGCATTAATGGTTTCCAGGCTGGAGCACTCATAAGGCGCACCGGGAAAAGGATTGAACGGAATGAGGTTCACCTTGGCCGGTACGCTGCGAAGAATCTTCACCAGCTGACGCGCATGTTCGAGGCTGTCGTTAACCCCTGCTAACATCACGTATTCAAAAGTCACCCGCCGGTGAGGTTTTCCCTCAACATAGCGTTTGCAGGCGGCCATCAGTTCCTTGATCGGATATTTCTTGTTAATTGGCACCAGTTCATTGCGAAGCGCATCATTCGGTGCATGCAACGACACTGCCAGGCTGACGTCACTCTGTGCACGCAAATCATCGATACCCGGTACCACACCGGCTGTGCTCAGGGTGACACGGCGCTTGGAGATGCCAAAGGCGAGGTCGTCCTGCATCAGGTCCATTGCCTTGACCACATTTTCCAGGTTCAGCAACGGCTCCCCCATCCCCATCATCACCACGTTGGTGATGACACGTTCACCCTTATTCTCAGGCAAACCGATGATGCGGGCGGCAAGAGCCACCTGGCCGACGATTTCTGCGATGTTGAGATTGCGGTTGAAGCCCTGGCGCGCCGTGGAGCAAAAACTGCATGCCAACGTACAGCCCACCTGGGAGGAGACGCAAAGTGTGCTGCGCTCCGCCTCAGGGATGTAAACCATCTCGATGTGGTTGATCTCATCGACCTTGAGCAGCCACTTGCGGGTGCCGTCACTCGAAGGCATGTCCTGCACCACCTCGGGCAGGCGTACCTCTGCAAGTTCCTTCAGGCGCTCTCGCAGCGACTTGCTCAGGTTGGTCATGGCATCGAAGTCATCGACTCCGAACTGGTATATCCATTTCATTACCTGAGAAGCGCGGAAGGCCTTCTCCCCCAGTTCGGCGAAGAAGGCCTCCATATCCTGCCTGGTCAGGCCTAGTAGATTGATCCTGGCGGATTGAGTCATCAGCTCTCCAACTCGTACACGACGGCAGGACCGCCCGCTTCCGCGATTAACGGGTGCGCGGGCAGAGCTCTTCCGGCTTGAAGAAGAAATCGATTTCACGGGCGGCGGTTTCAGTGGCATCGGAACCGTGAACCGCGTTCTCATCGATCGAAGTAGCGAAATCGGCACGGATAGTGCCGGGCGCCGCTTCCTTCGGATTGGTAGCCCCCATCACTTCGCGATTCATGGCCACAGCATTTTCGCCTTCGAGCACCTGTACCATTACCGGGCCGGAGGTCATGAACTCGACCAGATCATTGTAAAACGGACGCTCCTTATGAACCTCGTAGAAGGCGCCGGCCTGTTCCTTGCTCAAGTGCATCATTTTGGCAGCAACGATTTTGAGGCCGGCCTTTTCGAAACGGCTATAGATCTCGCCAATCACATTTTTGGCTACGGCGTCAGGTTTAATAATGGAAATGGTGTGTTCGGTTGCCATCAAAAGATTCTCCGTTAAATCGGGGGTAGTGGTGCATATATGCGAAACCCGCGATTATACGCGGGCTTGGCGGGGCATTCCAGCGCTTCCCATCATAACTCAATAAGACAGGCAGGCATTGATAGAGTTCAAACTCCAGTGCGGCAATTACCCTTCGAATAAAAGGGCAATAGTCGTGTCAGCACTCTAAACTCTCCTTCCAGGGCTACTCCCTCTCCTCTATCCAGTTCATCTGAATCGCCTCGAGGATCTTTTCATTTGACTGTCCGGGATCATCGTCAAACTCTTCAAGCTTGCATACCCAATCGTGCAGATCAGTAAACCGTACATATTGTGGGTCCACATCAGGGTGGGCCTCGTCCAGTTCAATGGCTATTTCAAGGCTGTCAGTCCATTTCATGGGCGCTCTCCGGGTGATAACACATGCAGCATGATTCAAGCAGAAAGAAGGGAGTGTATTACCACCCTCTTCTCACCGCGACATGTCAAAGTATTAATGCGACTCAGAAACCATATTGATGGTGTACTTCGGAATTTCTATCACCAGATCCTGCTCGCCGATCACCGCCTGGCAGGAGAGACGCGACTCGGGCTCCAGGCCCCAGGCCTTATCCAGCATGTCCTCCTCGATCTCCTCGGCCTCGTTCAGCGAATCTAATCCCTCACGCACGATCACGTGGCAGGTGGTGCAAGCGCAGGACTTCTCGCAGGCGTGTTCGATCTCGATGCCATTGGCCAGAGCCGCATCGCAGACCGTGATCCCCGACTCAGCCTGGATCACCGCCCCTTCCGGGCAAAGCTCTTCATGCGGGAGAAAAATCAATTGAGGCATGGCACTACACTCCGGTTCCTGTCACAACACTTACGACTTCAATAAGTCCGGCCACGGCCGATCACAAGCTGATGGTTATTCAAATTTTTCCAAATCCTGGCCTGAAAGGGCCTTCTGGATACTGGCATTCATACGACGTGCGGCAAACTCTGTGGATTTGGCATTGAGACTGTCGATGGCCTGCTTGATCGCCTTGCTGTCATTGCCCTGCTTAATCTGGGCCAACTGCCCCATACCTTGCTCCAGTTCCGCGCGCTCATTGGCCGACAGCAGAGTATCACCATCTGCAGCGAGGGCCACCTCCAGCGCCTCGATCACACGCTCGGCTTCTACCTGCTGTTCGCGTAGAGTGCGCGCATCCATATCGTCTCTAGCGTGGTCCATGGACTCCTGGAGCATGCGGGTGATTTCCACATCGGAGAGACCGTAAGAGGGTTTGACCTGAATGCTACTCTCGATGCCGGTTGCCTGTTCACGAGCGGTAACCGACAACAGTCCATCGGCATCGACCTGAAAGGTTACACGGATGCGTGCGGCTCCTGCCGACATCGGAGGGATACCTTTGAGTTCGAATCGGGCAAGGGAGCGACAATCGCTGACCAGTTCGCGCTCACCCTGCAGCACGTGGATCATCATCGCCGTCTGGCCGTCCTTGAAGGTAGTGAAATCCTGGGCACGGGCGGCGGGGATGGTGGTGTTGCGTGGGATCACCTTCTCTACCAGACCACCCATGGTCTCAAGGCCCAACGACAATGGGATCACGTCCAATAGCAACATCTCATCATCAGGCTTGTTACCGACCAGTACATCCGCCTGCATCGCCGCACCGATGGCCACAACCTTGTCCGGATCAATATCAACTTTTGGCTCGCGGCCAAAGAACTCGCCCACCAGTTCGCGTACACGCGGCACGCGGGTGGAGCCGCCAACCATAACCACATCGAGGATCTCAGTGGAGCTGACACCGGCGTCTTTAAGAGCTCGACGGCAGGGGATCAGGGTCTTACGGATCAAGGAGTCAACCAAGCCGTTCATTCGCTCACGGCTAAGTACACCTTCCCAGTGACTGCCATCAGCCAGTTCAACCTTGAGATCGGTATTGTCGCTGGCGGTCAGGGCTTCCTTGGCGGCACAGGCATCGCGCATCAGGCGACGCAGTTGGTGGTGGTCAGCATCGTCAGCGATACCGGCCTCGGCCATGACCCACTCAGCGATGGCACGATCCATATCGTCACCGCCCAGCGCTGAGTCACCGGCGGTAGCCAACACCTCGAAGACTCCCTTGTTGAGACGAAGAATGGAGATATCGAAGGTACCGCCACCAAGATCGTATACGGCGATAACCCCTTCGGAGCCCCGATCAAGACCATAGGCCACCGCAGCGGCAGTGGGCTCGTTGAGCAGGCGAAGCACATTAAGGCCTGCCAGCCTTGCAGCATCTTTGGTGGCCTGACGCTGGGCGTCGTCGAAATAGGCCGGAACGGTGATTACTACACCGGTCAGCTCTCCACCGAGGCTCGTTTCCGCACGATCGCGAAGGGCGCGCAGGATATCCGCGGAAACCTCCACCGGGCTGAAATCCCCCCCTGCGGTATGCAACTTAGGCATCCCGGACTCCGCCTGGACAAAATCATAGGGAAGGCGCGATCCCAAAGTCTTGATATCGTCCACACCTCGGCCCATGAAGCGCTTGACTGAAATGATCGTGTTGAGTGGATCGATCGCCGCTTCGCCCTTGGCGACAGCCCCCACGACACGCTCCCCCCCCGCCAGATAACGCACTACTGAGGGCAGCAAGTGATTGCCCTGTTCATCAGGCAGGGTCTCGGGCAAGCCGCTGCGCACGGTGGCAACAAGTGAATTGGTCGTCCCGAGGTCGATACCGGCGGCGAGGCGATGCTGATGTGGTGCGGCGGATTGTCCGGGCTCGCTGATTTGGAGTAAGGCCATATA
>JBFEYJ010000142.1:0-7503 GCA_041562215.1 Thiohalomonadaceae bacterium
CAGCACCAGCACATTCTCCAATGCCCAGTCGTGGCGGTTATACGGGGAGACCGCTAGCGCTCCCCAAAAAAGCACGTAGATCAGCGTCAGTGTCAGCAGATATCGTCCATGCGACATAAGATCCCCCTCCTTATTCTTATCACCGATTATCGACGCCCTTCGCCTGCAGAGGGGTTGATTAACTGGTCCCGCAACAACGAGACACGAGACAATATACTGCCAACGGCGATCGGGATCTATACTGCATCAGTCTTACAGGAGGCATGTATCTGGAGGCCGGTGCCGACGTGGAAGTCATTCTGCTGCGCGACTTTCCTATTGAGTTCCGTCTCAATTACTGAGAGTGCACCCAGCGGCCGGGTGAGCAACCCGGCCATTGCGTTCAAAAAGATGCCAGGCAGGAACTGGTGGCCAAGATCGAGGGGGCTGACGCTTATATCCTCGCCTCACCAACCAACTTCAGCACAGTCACCGCCCTGTTTAAACGCTTCATGGATCGTCTGGCGGTGTATGCCTATTGGCCGTGGGAAGCGTATGGACCTAAATTTCGAAAATCTTCGTCGAAGCAGAAAAAAGCGCTGCATATATCCTCCAGTGCCACCGGGTTTTGTGCTGCAATGGATGTTCAACACGGTAAAAAACAACTGATGATGACCGCCAACACCATCGGTGCAAAGCCGGGCTGTTGGCAAAAAGCTTCTTTAAACCGGCTCCTTATCGACTGATCGGCTGCTTATTACCGTTTTCGTCTATCGCCACATAGGTGAAGGCAGCCTCGGTCACTTTGAAACGGCTGGTCTTGTCTTCATGCTCGCGCAGGATTGGTTTGACCCACACCTCCAGGTTGATCTTCATGGAGGTATTGCCTGTATGAACAATCCGACCATAACAGCAGACCACATCACCCACATGAACCGCGCGAATGAACTGGATCGACTCGGCGGCCACAGTGACGGTGCGGGAGTTGGCGACCTCCTTGGCCAGAATACCTCCGGCGATATCCATTTGCGACATGATCCAGCCGCCGAAAATATCACCGTTAGCATTAGTGTCGGCAGGCATCGCAAGGGTACGAAGGATCAGCTCGCCTTGCGGCTCGTCGCTATCGTTGTATCTCATTGAATCAGGCACGCCTAAACTCTCGCTGGAATAAAAGCCCCATAGTAGCAAAGCGAAGACAGTCTTAGGTTGGCTGTCCTGGAATAACAACGGTCCCCTGCTACAACGGCTATTCAGGGATACCGGTTTCGCCGCTTGAAGCCAGCTCTTACACTCACGCCCTAGCGACGATAAAACTGGCAAAGGTGCGCACCTCAACCACTTCATCGATGCGCAGACATGCCCCATCGAACAGCGCTCGCCACTCGGCGAGTGTGCGCTCACGCCCCTTGGTCCCGATCAACATCTGCATGTCGAAGCCGGCCACCGCCGGATCAATTTTGGTCTCCGCCGCCACCGCATCCACCACCAACAGGGTTGGACGCTTGTTGCCGAAGGCCTGCTTCAGTTTACCGAGCAGTTTTTGTACATCCTCATCGCCGAAGCCATGGAATACACCAACCAGCATAAAGATATCCCTGTCGGATTCGGCTGGAGGGATCGCCTCGAACATGTCACCCCCAACAAACGTCATGCGATCCAGCAGCGCCTGCTCGTTTCTCTCACGCCAGTAATCAATAGCACCCTCGACGACCTGCGGACGATCGAATACCACTGCATGCATCTTCGGATTATTTCTAAGAACGGGCAACGCCTTGCTGCCGAGCGATCCGCCCACATCGATCAGCCGATCAAAACGGCTCCAGTCGAAGTCGCACAAATAGTCGCTCCCAGTCAGCGCCTCCACCGAGTCCATCGCCTGAGAGAAGAGCAGGTCGAACACAGGGTCCCCATCCATGTAGCGGTAGAGTTCCACACCGTGGGACCTGATGAAAGGTGTCTCACCGTTGCGAATACTCGCCTCCAGCGAATCAAACCACGGGGCGGTCATGACTGGATCATTGTGCATGAGGATCATCGCGCGGACGCTCTTTTGGTGGTCCTCTCGCAGGTAGTGAGACATGGCCGAGTTACTGAAACGTCGGTGGGTGCTTTCGGTAAACACCCCGTTCGCCGCCAGCATTCGCATCAGCCGGTAAAGATGTTCCTCGTCTAATCCAAGCGCGGTGGCAAGTTCCATGGTGCTCATTTCACCGTAACCCAGTTCATCCGCCAGGCCGAGCTTCGTCGCCACATAGAGCGCCCGCGACAACCAGAACGCCGACCCTATTTGAATAAGGCGAAACGGCGGCGGCGTCACGCTGTTGGGAAGTGATGCCAACCGGTTGGCGAATGCTACCAAGGCCTTGAACAGCCTTACCTTGATCCTGTTCTTTTGCAGGCTAGCCACCTTAGTGTCCTCTTCCGTTAGTTTTCCGGCATCAGGCCGGCGGCAAACAGGCGACCATTGAAATCGGCAAGTGTCTTAAAAAACTCCGTATCCATCTCACGCTCCAGTTGTTGACTGAAGATCTCCTTGAGCAGGATCGGCATCATCGCCAGGCTGACGAAGGAGATACGCAGGATGTCCGGATCGATCATTGCGTCCACCTGCCCACACTCCTTTAGCTCGTTGACCTTGTCACGCCCTCGGGTGCGCCCACGCTCCAATAACTGGTAGATAAAGCGCTTTCCCGGTCCCTGGTTTAGTGCAAGTACCTTGAGGATAAGGATAGGAAAACGGGGATTCTGCTGCATGGTCCGGTAATAGATGTTGAAATACTCACCAAAACCGCCGGTCGAGGAGAGCATGGAGCTATCGAGTACATCAAGAAGCGGCTGCAGGGTCTGGCGGATCATCTCCTCGTAGAGCCCCTCCTTGCTACCGAAGTAGTAGCGGATCATGGAGATATTGGTATCGGCCGCCGCGGCAATCTGACGCGTCGTGACCTTGTGGTATTCATCGTTGAGAAAACACGCCATTGCCGCCTTTATCAACCGCTCGTGCACCGGCTTATCCGCTCCTTCTTTTCTTTCTGACATATCTGCGATCTCCATTACTGCTTCTCATGGTAGCACTGCGATCACATCAGCCCGATGACTATCATCAATCAATTTCCGCACTAAGATTGAATACCTGCACGACGCTTAGCGAGGGTATCGTCGCCCCAACGCTTTACCCTGAGTTTACGCTTTCGCGATTTTGCCGATAGGAGGCAGCCATTGGCCCCAGGAAAAGACAAACCGTTATCATTACTATCGGTTTGTTCTAACGCGAATCCTGAACCATACTTAGTCCGGGTCGTTGCTTAACGCAGAGTTCAGGCATGACAATCAAGTCTATTACTTCCGGTCCCTTTCTGATTCTCATTGCCTTATCCGTTTTCGCCGGCGAGGAAGAAAAGGAGAGCACGGCAATTAGTATCGTGGCGCAAAATATACCTTTTGCTATCATCAAGGACACGCCCCCAACCCAACGCCCCGACGACAAATCCACCGCTGACCATAGCAAGTTCGAACTCCTGCAAAAGCCTTTCCGCAGCGGTCCCGAAGTGACCGAGGCCTGTCTCTCCTGCCACAACGAGGCGGGCAAGCAGTTCATGAAGACCACGCACTGGACCTGGGAATACCTGCACCCCAAGACCGGACAATTGCTGGGCAAGAAACATGAGATCAACGTGTTCTGCGGGAGTGTGCGCTCCAATTACCAGCGCTGTACCTCCTGTCACGCCGGCTACGGCTGGCAAGACCGCCACTTCGATTTCACTGCGGCAAACAGGATCGACTGCCTGGTGTGCCATGACACCACGCGCACCTACGTCAAGCCATCGGCTGATGCCGGCCACCCGGCCTACGAGGATAAAATCAGGAACGGCAAAATCATTATCGAGAACAACAAGCCGATGAAGAAGGTCGACCTTTCCCTGGTGGCGCGGCATGTGGGCAAGACCAGCCGCTTCACCTGTGGTAACTGTCACTTCTACGGGGGTGGGGGCGACGGCGTCAAGCACGGTGATCTGGACAGCTCACTGAACCAGCCCAACATGGCGCTCGACGTGCACATGGATGCCGACGGCCTGGATTTCAGTTGTGCCACCTGTCATACCGCAAAACAGCACGATGTGGCGGGCAGCCGTTACTCCATGACAGCACGTGACATCCATGGCATCGACGTGCCGGGGCGCGCTTTCGGCGGGCGAGCCTCATGCGAATCCTGCCACGGAGTGGCACCGCACCCCGGGATCACGCTAAGCGCAATAAAGCTCAACGATCATGTCAATAAGGTCGCCTGCCAGAGCTGCCACATCCCTGAGTTTGCCCGCGGCGGTATTGCGACCAAAACCCTGTGGGACTGGTCCCAGGCGACCCTCAAGCTCAAGCGTGATGAGGCTGGCAATCTGGTACTCAATGAGAAGGGCAAACCCATACCTGTTGTCGAATACGACAATGAGGGCCACCCGACCTATATGAGTCAAAAAGGCTTCTTTGAGCATGGTGAAAACATCGTGCCCGAATATTACTGGTTCGACGGTCAGTTCGAATACACCCTGCTGAGCGACCAGATCGATCCCCGTCAGACCGTATCAGTCAATCGTATCAGCGGCAGTCACGATAACCCCGAGGCCCGCATCTGGCCCTTCAAACGTATGGTCGGCAAACAACCCTACGACAAGAAATACAATCGTCTACTGGCGACACAGGTCTACGGCCCCGAGACCAAGACCGCGTTGTGGAGCAACTACGATTGGCTCCTCGCACTGGAGGTCGGGCAGCAGGAAGCCGTCGCAACCGGCGAGGCTGAGTTGGAGTTCAGCGGCGAGTTCGGGTTTGTCGCCAATGAAATGTACTGGCCAATCACGCACATGGTAGCGCCGAAGGAGAAGGCGCTTACCTGTGCGCAGTGCCATGCCGCTAACGGGCGGTTGCAGACACTGCCCGGCTTCTACCTGACCGGCCGTGACGGTGGCGGCTGGGTCAACTGGCTTGGTCTGTTAATCGTCGGCGGTACCTTGCTTGGGGTTTTGGTCCATGCCCTGCTTCGTCTGCTTTCCGGCATCGGGAGAAAAGTCTGATGACCACCCGCAACATCATGATTTACAGTCGCTTTGAGCGCTTTTGGCACTGGACACAAATGGCAATTATCCTCCTTCTGCTATTCACCGGCTTTGCCATTCACGGTTTGCATCAGGCTGTGGATTTCCACACTGCGGTCAACATCCATACATGGAGCGCCATTACGCTTATCATACTGTGGCTCTTTGCCATCTTCTGGCACCTGACAACCGGCACCTGGCGCCATTACCTGCCAACCACCAATGGCCTCTGGCAAGTTGCACGCTTTTACGCCTACGGTATCTTCAAGGGCGAACACCACCCCTACCGCAAAGCCTATTGGCGCAAGCACAACCCATTGCAGGCACTGGCCTATTTGTCGCTCAAGCTGTTCCTGTTTCCCGCCGTCTGGATCACCGGTTTGGCCTATCTTGGCTACAACCTGTGGGAAGACCTTCCCGCCGCCTCAAACTGGCTAATGACCATCGCGGTTATCCACACGCTGTCTGCTTTCGCGATCCTTGCCTTTGTCATCGCTCATGTCTACATGCTAACCATTGATCACGGTTTTCTTGCCCACATCAAACCGATGATCACCGGTTATGACGAAGTCGATCTCTCCGAGGCCGAAGAGGCCTATCTTGAAGAACGTAAATCGCTCAAGACGAAGTAACCGGCGCCTTTCGCGAACCTATTAAATTTGCGATTAATATTACCTCGAAATATCGCCCCATCCGGCAAGCTGCTCTGCATCACGGATTGTCACAACACCCCGCGCAGTACTTACGCAACCTTCAGCAATGAATCCTCGCATCAGTCGAGCGATCCCCTCACGTGTTGTTCCGAGATGGGAAGAGAGCTGTTGCTGGGTCATTCGCACCTTTCCCTCACTGTCGGCATGGTGCAGCAGAAATCGGGCCAGCCGCTGGTCCAGGTTGCAACTGTGGATCTGCTCAAGCTCATCCATCAGGCGAAACACCAGGGTGGAGAGGGTCTTGACTGTCATGTCCCGCACCCCCGCTTCGGTTTCAAAAAGGCGGCGGTATAGAGCACCCGGGATCACCGCAACACGTGTATCGGCATCCGCTTCGACCCAGGCGGGATAGAGTAAATCGTTGAACAGGCAATTGAGCGCCAGGACGCAGGTCTCGCCTGGGCGGATAAAGTAGAGTGTGGCTTCCGTGCCCTGCGGTGAATACGTATACACCCGAAGCCGGCCGTGCGTGACAAGGTATGCGCCCGAGACCTGTTGCCCCTTGTGAATGACTGTACCCGGGCGGGTAAAGCGCTTGACCTGCACCCCCTGCGCCAGCAGCGCCCTGCCCTGCGCGGAGAGATCGAGAAAAGGTTCCAGTGTTTCGGCCATCCCATGCTCCTCCAACCTGGGCGGCCTAGCGCGAACGCATATCACTTACACGTTATATTTTCGGCCGCTTTGTCGTCTTTATTATCGTTACGAGCATAACCCAAGTCAGATTTTCCGGGTATATTCTTTCCCTTCTGCAAGGCAACCAGCCGTTCACTGCTCAGCGCCTCAAGGAAGGCAACGATATCATCCAGCACCTGCTCTTCCAACGCATGACTTTCCCGCACCTCCAGCCTCTTCTCCCCGTCAGACCACACCAGCACGCGGCCGGTACGTCCCAGTTGTACGTTCGCCATTACCCGCACCGCCTCTTTCAACTCCGCTACCGAGCCATTGTGAAAGTAAGGGGCCGTCAGGGCCACGTTACGCAATGAGGGAACACGCCAGACGCCGCGCCCGCCATCCTCTGCGGCGCCGCGATCCTCGGTCAATTGATAGCGCTCTTCGTAGGGTGTGGCCATGGCGGGAAAGAGGCGTAATGGCGCCCTGCCATCGAAACGACTGGCGGCACTAAAGTTCGGGCCATAATGACAGTTGATACAACCAACCGATTCAAACAGCGCCATCCCCCGCAACTGTGCCGGTTTCAGTGCGCCCAGATCACCGCGGACAAAGCGATCGTAAGACGTATCCGGTGTAATCAGCGTGCGCTCGAAGGCAGCGAGGGCTTCGGCGATCTGCCCGATAGTGATCCTATCCGTACCGTAAACACGGGCAAAAGCCTTCCGGTAACCGGGCTGCGCCTCGACCCGTTCGACCACCGCATCCAGTGACGGCATTCCCATCTCAACAGGATTGACCATCGGCCCCGTGGCCTGCTCCTCAAGGGAAGATGCGCGGCCATCCCAGAAAAAACGGGATTGAAAGGCGGCATTCCACACCGTTGGCGTATTTCTCCTGCCCACCTGTCTGTCGATGCCGATAGCCGTGGGCAAACCGTCGTGGCCGGCACCTCCTTGGATATCATGGCAACTGGCGCAGGAGAGGGTTCCATCACGGGATAAGCGGGTGTCAAAAAACAGTTTCCCACCGAGATCCGCTTTGGCGCAGGCGGTGGCATCATCCGCCATGGTGTCCACCTTTTCCGGCAACGCCTGCCAGCGGTA
>JBFEYJ010000143.1:0-7470 GCA_041562215.1 Thiohalomonadaceae bacterium
ATAAGGCGGCATTAAATAACTCACGTTGCCAAGAGGCCTCAACAAGGTACCGCGGCTCAGGGCATGGCGATAGATTCTCAGGCCACGCCTTTCCTGCCACGGAAAAGGCTCGCGGGTCGCCTTGTCCCTGACCATCTCCACCGCCAGGGTCATTCCTGTCTGACGCACCTCGGCAACGTGAGGATGATCATTAAGATGCTTTGTCGCCTCTCTCATGACGCGCGCCAACTCACGATTGCGCTCAATCACATTGTCCTGCTCAAAGATATCCAACGTGGCAAGTGCGGCCCGGCAGGCCAACGGATTGCCGGTGTAGCTGTGGGAATGAAGAAAAGCGGTGAGTTTTTCGTAGTTGTCGTAGAAGGCCTGGTAAACGGTGGTATTGGTTAACACCACCGATAGCGGCAGATAACCTCCGGTAAGTCCCTTGGAAAGGCACATGAAATCCGGGGTGATGCCCGCCTGCTCGCAAGCGAACAAGGTGCCGGTTCGGCCAAAGCCGACAGCGATCTCGTCGGCGATAAGGTGCACCCCGTGGCGATCACAGGCCTCGCGCAACAGCTCCAGATAACGTGGGTCATACATCCGCATGCCGCCGGCACACTGGATCAACGGCTCAACAATCACCGCGCAGACCTCGTCAGCGTGCTCAGCCAGTGCCTGCTCCATATGGGCAAACATGCGCTCGGCCACATCACGGCAACTCTCTCCCGCCTCGCGCTCATAACAGTCGGGGGAGGGGACAGTGATCACCTCCATCAGCAGCGGCTCGTAGGTGGATTTGTAGAGCGGCACATCGCCTACTGCCAACGTGCCCAGGGTCTCGCCGTGATAACTATTGGAAAGGGTGATGAAACGGGTTTTGTTCGTCCGCCCCAAATTGCGCCAGTAGTGGAAGCTCATTTTCAACGCCACCTCCACTGCGGAGGAGCCGTTGTCGGCGTAGAAGCAGTGATCGAGGCCCGGCGGGGTGATTTGCACCAGCCTCTCTGACAGCTCCACCACCGGCTGATGGGAGAAGCCGGCGAGAATCACATGCTCCAGCTCGTCGAGCTGCTCCTTGATCGCCGCGTTGATACGGGGATTGGCATGGCCGAAAAGGTTGACCCACCAGGAGCTGATGGCATCGATATAGCGCTTCCCTTCAAAATCCTCCAGCCACACCCCCTCGCCTCGCCGGATCGGAATGATCGGCAGTGACTCGTGGTCTTTCATCTGCGTGCAGGGGTGCCATAGCACCGACAGATCACGCTGCATCCAGTCACGGTTGTCCATTAGCGCATCCAATAGTCGAGGGCGATGCCGGCGAACACCACCATGCCGAAGTAATGATTGTTGAGAAAAGCCTTGAAGCTCTGCTTCGGATCACGATCGCGGATCAGGTACTGCTGATAAATCGCGAAACCGCTCGCCATCAGAAGGCCCAGCATGTAGGGCAAGCCCAGATCGAAGGCCACTCCTCCGATGAGCAGCAGACCCAGAGTGAGCAGCTGCATCAAGCCGATCCCGAGGCGATCGAAACGGCCCATCAGTATCGCCGCTGACTTGACGCCGATCTTGAGATCATCTTCGCGATCACAAATGGCGTACATGGTGTCATAGGCAAGCGCCCAAAAGATATTGGCAACAAAAAACAACCAGGCATTGAGCGGAACACCACCGGTCTGCGCCGCAAACGCCATTGGTATCCCCCAACCAAACGCAACACCAAGATAGGCCTGTGGCAGATGGGTAACACGCTTCATGAACGGATAGCTGCCGGCAAGGAAGGCCGCAGGGATAGAGAGCAGGATCGTCAGGGTATTGAGTTGCAACACAAGCACTAATGCCACCAGGGACAGCACCGCAAACACCGCCACCGCCTCAACTGGCTTGATTGCTCCACGCGCCAGCGGCCGCTGCTCGGTGCGACTCACATGCGGGTCGATCTTGCGATCGGCAAAGTCGTTGATGGCGCAACCGGCAGAGCGCATCAACACTGTCCCCAGCACGAACACCAACAGCACAAGCGGATTGGGCCAGCCCTCGGCGGCGATCCATAAACCCCACAAGGTCGGCCACAACACCAGATAGATGCCGATGGGGCGGTCAAGGCGTGTCAGGCGGATATATTCAACAAAACGTTGTTTCAGGCTTAGTGCTGTCATGGCATTGCATCGGTTGGACAGCTGCACAGTGTACCGGTTTTGACGCCGATTCTCACGGATAGAGGTTGAGCGGCCAATCTTGTTCTATGGTTTCGATAGATATGGGTAATCATTGCGATGGCACGATGATACAAAGCATTCACCGTCTAGTTCCCTTGCTCCCCCTGCTGATCGGCATTCTGCTGGGCGTTGGCGGGCAAAGGGAGGCGTATGCCGCCGGCACCAGCGAAAGCGGGAAGGAGAATGCACAAAAATTACGAATCCTTCTCCCTCGCCAGGCTTGGGGACTACTACCCACTGGCAACCAACCGCAACCGGAAGAGAGGCGACTTATCGAACGCTTCGCGGCCGGCGTCGGGATGAAAGCTGAATATGTCTATGAGGATCGTTATGACCGGCTACTCCATAGACTGCTGAGCGGCGATGCTGACATCATCATCGATAATCTGACGATAAGTCCTTGGCGGAAGGACCTGATTAATTTTACCAGCCCAATCACCTACATCCGCGAGCAGATCGTCGGGCGAAAAGGTGAAGTACCGAAAGGTCCCCGAGGGCTTCGCGGAAGGCGAGTGGCGGTCCACGCCTCCAGCCCCTACTACGAAACCTTACAAGCACTGCAAGCAAAGCGTAACCAGCCCGCCTTCGAGATCCAGCTGGTCGATGAGTCCGTCTCCACAGAAGCAATCCTCATTGGCGTCGCTGAAGGCGTTTATGACCTTGCCATTACCGATAACAACCTGTTTCAGGTCATCGGCAATTATCGCAACAATCTGGAGGTGGCTTTCGATCTCGGCTCTGTACGGGCCATCGCCTGGGGAGTCCGTCCTGACAATCCATCATTATTAAGTGCATTGAATGACTTTCTCGGCCAGCACTACCTTGCGGCACAGGAGACGTTAGTGGCCAGCGACGACCTCGCTGCAATCAAAAAGCGCGGCGTGTTGCGCGTGCTGACACGCAACAACGCCACCACCTATTTTCTCTGGCACGGCGAGCTTTTCGGCTTTGAATATGAGCTGGCCAGGCATTTTGCCAAACAACACGGCCTACGCCTGGAGATGGTGGTGCCGCCAAGCAGGGACTTGTTACTGCCGTGGCTGCGACAGGGCAAGGGGGATATTATCGCTGCCTCAATGACGATCAACGCTACGCCCGGGATGGAAGGGGTACATTTTAGCCTGCCATACAACCAGGCATCGGAGATCGTGATCAGTCGTCGCAATGAAAAGAGCCTTGAGCGTCCCGAAGCCCTATCCGGACGCACAGTTGTGGTACGCCGGAGCAGCGCGTACTGGCAAACCCTGGAAAGACTCCAGGCACAGGGCATCCCATTTACCCTGCGTGAGGCACCCGAGGAGCTGGAGACCAGTGAGCTCATCGCCCGGGTAGCCAGCGGCGAATACGACCTGACCGTGGCTGACAGCCATATACTCGATATTGAGCTAACCCGGCGTAATGATGTCAAGGCGGCCTTCCCGCTCGATGCACCGCAGCAGCACGGGTGGCTGGTACGAGAGAACAATCCCCGGTTATTGCAGGCGGTCAACAACTTCTTGAAAAAAGAATACCGCAGCCGGTTCTATAACGTGACCTACAGAAAGTATTTCAAGAGCTCAAAAGTCAATATCCGCCGGGTAGCTCTGCATAGCGGCACCTTCAGCAACACTCGCCTCTCACCCTACGACAGAGTGGTGAAAAAATACGCCAAGGAATATGGTTTCGACTGGCGCCTGGTCGTTTCGCAGATGTATCAGGAGAGCCGTTTCGATCCCAGTGCCAAATCATGGATGGGAGCGATAGGACTGATGCAGATCATGCCTCAAACGGCGATGGAGCTTGGGCTGGAGGATTTGAATCGCCCTGAAACCAGTATACATGCCGGGGTCAAGTACCTACATGGACTGATGCGCCACTTTGAGTTCGAACCCGAGCTGACACTCGCCGACCGAACCTGGTTCGCACTTGCTTCCTACAATGCCGGCATAGGACATGTGCTCGACGCCAGATATCTAGCACATGAGCTCGGCCTGGATCCGAACCATTGGTTCGGCAATGTGGAAAAGTCGATGCTGTTACTGTCGAATAGAGAATATGCAAAAAACGCCAGACACGGCTACGTTCGCGGCTATGAACCGGTGAACTATGTACGCGAGATCCGCGACCGCTACCATGCCTATCTTCTGCTGGCGGGCAGCGACGCCATCCGGGATCAACAGCGCATTGCGCTCAACTGAGGGCACCTTTTGAATTCTCTAAAAATAACAGTGGCAAGGCGGAAGGATTGCCGCCACTTAACGAGACAGAGACTTTAAACGGGGGGAGGGGGCAGGAGCCCTCTCGGAGTAGATTCGTCCAGAGACCTGCCTGCAAAGACAAACCTCGGTACAGTAATTAACGCTTTGGAGGACGGATAAAAAACACGACTAAAGCCACCAGCACCAAGAGTATAAACAACTCAATAAATATCATCGCGTGCTCCTCTTGGGCAAAGAGTCCATAAATCCGGAGAGTACCCGGGCCACCGTCGCCGCATCTTCCATATGCAGATGATGACCTCCCGCAAGGTGTACCACCTCAAGCTCCTGCACCGCCGCACATCGCACAGGCGTTGTTGATAATCGCTGAAACAGCCCCTGCTCGGCGAGCAGCAATCGTACCGGCACCTTAATCGCCTCAAGCATCGCCAGCACCTGTGCTTCGGAGTAATAGTGAGGTGAAGTAAACATCAACCTCGGATCATGACGCCAGGATACCCCTCCCTCCCCCACATCCACCGTTCCCCGCCTCGTCAGGAGGCGTGCCACTGCCAGGGAAAGATGCCCATTATCGGCCCGCCGTATAGCAGCCTCCTCAAGGGAAGAATATCGGCGAGTACGCCTCTTGCTCTGCGAATTGTGCTGACGCAGATAGCGCTGCAATCGTTCAGGCTCTTCGGCGGGTTCGCCGCTGGGTGGCCCCAGACCATCAATAAGCAATAACTGAGCAATACGCTCAGGTGCCACTGCGGCAATGAAACTGGCTACCGCAGCGCCCAGTGAGTGTCCCAACAGAGTAAACCGCTTCCAGCCAAGCGCATCAGCGGCGGCAAGCACATCAGGAATATTATCCACAAAATGATAAGCGCTGCCGGGCGGGCGGTGCTGGGAAAGGCCGTGGCCCGCCATTTCAAGCGCAACCAGGTGAACCCCTTCCATTTGGGCTCCCAGGGCATCGAATGAGGCGGCATTGTCGAGCCAGCCATGCAGGGCGAGCACCGGTCGCCCCCCCTCCTCCCCCCATACCCGGGCAGCGAGGTTCAACGGACCTGCCTGCAGTGTGATATCGCGTACCCGCTCCCTTTGGTCTTGACTCTTCACTGTGCTATTTTCCACTCAGATAACGCCTGTCATCAAACGAACCGATCCATTCGGGGCGAAACAGCACCATACTGGTCGCAAGCATCCCGGTAAAAAAGCCCTCAGCAAACACCAGCATCGGGGAAAAAATCAGGTAATTGTCGAGGATTTGATCAAAAGTGTAATGGCTGCAACAACCCAGTAGCAAGGCGACGAGCAACATCGTTACCCCCATCGTCAGAGCGGCGCAAAAGTAGGCGTTGAATAGGGTGTAAATAAAGAAATGCCTGGGCAAAAAACGCACCGAGAGACGAAATACGGCAAAACTGAACAGGACCGGAACTGCCGCCATCACCATCGCATTGATTGAAAAACTGAACCATTCAATATTGCCGTAGATTGCCTGCCCGACCAATATTAGTGAAAGACTGAACAAGGCGAACTGCCAGCCAAACATCAGCATCAGCAGCGTTGCCCCCAGCAGATGAAAGCTCATCCCCGGCTTGATCCCCGCCTTGAGCGACCAGATCACCAGCAGCGCCACCGTGGTGCCGAGAAACACATGAAGGTTCTCACGGTCTCGGATCTTGTACCAGGGCGCAGAGTACAGCGCCCATCCGAGCACTACGGCATAAACCAGATGCGCCAGCCAGTATAAAAACCCAGGAAAGAGATCAGCGGTAAAGTTCACAATGCTCGCCCAGCAAACGGGATATCCTGCAAAATTATGGCAGAAACCCACAGTCGCGGCATCCGGGAAAACAAAAGGCCGGTAATAAACCGGCCTGGAGTGGGACTCGAACAAAAAAGGTAAGTCGGCGTCACGAAAGAACGCCGGCAATCGAAACCTGCCCTAGGAACAGCGTCGAGCTGTTCCATAAGCCAGGTCCTAAACGCTACTTAGTGCCGCTCTTGCTTCGATAGTCGGTGATCGCCGCCTTGATAGCATCCTCTGCGAGTACTGAGCAGTGGATCTTGACCGGCGGTAGAGCCAGCTCCTCGGCGATATCACTATTCTTGATCGTAGCCGCCTCATCCAGCGTCTTGCCCTTGACCCACTCGGTCACCAGGGAGCTGGAGGCGATGGCCGATCCACAGCCATAGGTCTTGAAACGCGCATCCTCGATGATCCCATCATCATTGACCTTGATCTGCAGTCGCATCACGTCACCACAGGCCGGCGCGCCTACCATCCCGGTGCCGACATGCTCGTCATCCTTGTCAAAATTCCCGACATTACGGGGATTTTCGTAGTGGTCAAGGACCTTCTCACTGTATGCCATGATCAATCACCTCTTGGGCGTGTTACGCCAGCAAATCACCAGGAAAACACTAAAAATCATTGGGTTAATACCCGAGCATTATGCTCAACTATATGAGTTGAAGGGTATCCTGTCAAGCTTTGGGATGACGATCATACATTCGAGCAATTGGGCTCTCGAATCTCGCGATAATGGTTGCGCAGGCAATACATCAACAACTCGTGTAACAAGAGATTGACCTGGCGTGTTTCATCTTTATGGAAAGGGGCTGGTTGCTCGATTTCATAGCGCGCGGGGATCCGCAAGCAGCCTTGATAACAGACAACCTCCAGCACACGTGCATCGTGGTAAAGGCGCAGCTGCATCGCCAAATCAGGCAACCACTCGTCACCGGCAAGGAAGGGTTTAGTCATCTCAATGAACGTAGTATAGCGGCAACGCTCAAGAATAAGGATCTCCACTGCCTGGAGGCCGTCGCTCCCCGACAGGAAGTAACGATCCCCACCTGCTTCCATTTCCGGAATCAGGCGTTGCAGCAGGCGGTAATTCTCCTCGTAGAGCCACATAGGGCTACGTGGAGAGCTATATGTAATGGTATGACTCATATTCGCTTCAGAATGAAATGCTGAAAAACCACTCTACCACATAACCACTTATCAGCAACCGTTGCGGGCCATGCCGACAGACGCCAAAAAACCACTTGGTGATCATGGAAAGGAACAC
>JBFEYJ010000144.1:0-7374 GCA_041562215.1 Thiohalomonadaceae bacterium
AACTACCTGATGCCTGAGGGTCCGGCAGGACGACTCTCCCTTACCTACAACATGAACATCCTGCAGGGGCTGGATGCCCCGTGCACTTTCTGTGTCAGCCTGAATGCGGGCGAGCGCATCGCCCCCGACAAGGTCATCGCCCGCATGACCTACCACCATCCACTCTTCACCTCTGCGGGTACCGTCGCCCAGGCCCGCCACAGAGAGATAAACGGCACCCGCCGCACTTATTACTGCGGTGCCTGGTGGCATAGCGGATTCCACGAGGACGGCCTGGTGAGCGCCCTCAATGCCCTGCACCACTTCCGCCAGGACTTCTATACTTTCCAGCAAACACGAGATAAAGGGAGGCTCTGATGCACAGCTGTCTCTATGAAGGCTGGGTCCGTCATCGCCGCTTCGCACCGCGTCGGCATACATTTCGTTATCCCCTGTCCATGCTCTGGCTCGATCTCGCCGAACTGGACACGGTCTTCGCCGGACGCTGGTTCTGGTCCACCCGCCGTCCGAATTTGGCATGGTTCCGGCGTGCCGATCACAGCGGCGACCCGGCCCTGCCTCTGGACGAGACAGTGCGCCGTGAAGTGGAACGCGAGACCGGCCACCGGCCCCTCGGAGCCATCCGCCTCCTCACTCATCCCCGCTATTTCGGCTACGGTTTCAACCCCATCAGCCTCTACTACTGTTATGCAGAGGACGGTGAGACGCTGGAAACCATTGTCGGTGAGGTCACCAACACCCCCTGGAACGAACGCACTCTCTATGTGTTGTCCATGGCCGACAATTTGGGCCGCTCTCAACGGCCTGAGTTCCGCTTCGGCAAGCGGATGCACGTTTCGCCCTTCCTGCCGATGGACATGGAATATCGCTGGAAGCTCACTCTGCCCGGCGAGCGGCTGCTGGTGCACATGGACGACCTCCAGCAGGACGAAACGGTCCTTGACGCCACCCTGGTATTGAACCGCCGGGAGATCGACGGGTATAACCTGGCCCGGGTCCTCTGGCGTTATCCGTTCATGACCACCCAGGTTATCTTCAACATCCACTGGCAGGCCCTGCGACTCTGGCTAAAGGGTGTGCCGATCATCAACCACCCATCCAGCGAATCCAAAAAGGAGACGCCCGACCGGGTGTAAACAGCCATGCAGGAAGAGAGCCTAGCGACAACCCACCCACAATCCCACCGCAGTCGAACCTCGATGCTGCAATCATTCAGCCGCAGACTGATACTCAGTAAGCTCATCGACCTGCGCCATGGCGGCCTTGAACTCAGGGAAGGGGAGCATGCCTGGCAATTCGGCAGAGGCGAGAGCCCCATTCGGGTGGAGATACGGGATCCGGGGTTCTGGCAGGCAGTGGCCTTTGGCGGCAGCGTCGGCGCCGGTGAGGCCTATATGGAGGGGAACTGGCAGTGCAATGACCTGACCGGACTGGTCCGCCTGCTGCTGCGGAATCGAGATGTCCTGGAAGGTATGGAGGGCGGTCTTGCCCGCCTCTCCGCCCCCCTGCGCCGCCTGCTTCACCGATTGAACCGCAACTCGCTTGCCGGCAGTCGTCGCAACATTGCCGCCCACTATGACCTGGGAAATGACTTCTACCGGCTGTGGCTTGACGAAACAATGATGTATTCCAGTGCCATCTTCGAGCGTCCGGGCATGTCCCTGGCCGAAGCCTCGACGGCCAAGCTGGCGCGGATCTGCCGCACGCTCGACCTGCAGCCGGATGACCACGTCCTGGAGATCGGTAGCGGCTGGGGGGGCTTCGCCCTGCATGCCGCAAGCCGCCATGGCTGCCGGGTGACCACCATCACCCTCTCCCGGCAACAGTTCGAACTGGTCCAGGAACGGGTCGAAGCGGTCGGCCTGGCCGACCGGATCGAGGTGCGCCTGGCCGACTACCGGGACCTGGATGGCCGGTACGACAAACTGGTCTCCATCGAAATGGTGGAGGCTGTCGGCGCTAACCACCTGACCGCCTATTTCCGCCAGTGCGACCGGCTGTTGAAGGAGGATGGCGCCATGCTGCTTCAGGCGATCACCATTGCCGACCAGCGCTACGAGGCGGCTCTCAAGGAGGTGGACTTCATCCAGAAGCACATTTTTCCCGGCGGCTTCCTGCCCAGCGTGACAGCGCTCACCGCCGCCATGACTGCAGCCTCCAACTTCCGCACCGTCCACCTGGAAGACATCGGCCCTCACTATGCCGAGACCCTGCTCCGCTGGCGACGCAACTTCTTCGACCAACTCGAGGCAGTGCGCACGCTGGGATTTGACGAGCGCTTCATCCGCATGTGGGAGTTCTACCTCTGCTACTGTGAAGGCGGCTTTCGCGAGCGCGACATCGGCACCGTGCAGATGCTATTGGCCAAGCCGCACTGGCCGGGCCATAGCGCACCCTAAGGAGATGAACAATGCACGAGATCTGCGAGTGCCGTTCCACCAGGCGCCGTCTGGCGATAGTTATCAAAGGTGCGCCGGAAGACACTCTGGAGCTGTGGAGCGCGGCTGAAAAACTGCACGTCCCTTACGATGCACACGCCGGTATCGCGGTTTTCCCTCTGGGACGGGATGAGCGTTTTTGCAGTATTGCCGATCTGGCCGATTTCCTCCGTGGGATCGCGCCTTCAACCTTCCCTCACCTGCAAGCTGAATGGTTACCTCACGATGCGGGAGAACTGCCGGTTGTCCTTTCCGCACGATCAAGGCTGGCGGACATGGCGCCGCTGCCCAGTTCATCCCTGCCCAAGCTCATCGAACAGCGTGCCATTGAAACGTGGTTTCAGCCGATATTACAGGCCGACGGTCACGCTGCCTGGGGCTACGAGTGCCTGATGCGTGGGCGTCTTGAGGATGGCTCTTTGGTGCCGCCGGAGGAAATCATCGCCTGGGCGCGCCAGGAGCACATGCTCTTCATGCTCGACCGCCTATGTCGTGAATTGCACGTCGAGCATGCGGCCGCGGCAGGGGCGCCACAGGGAACGGTGTTTTTCATCAATTTCCTCCCCACGGTCATTTACGATCCCGAGGTCTGTTTGCGAACGACAATTCGCACTGCCGAACGAGTCGGACTTCTCCCTGAGCAGTTGGTTTTCGAGGTGGTAGAGACCGAGAACGTGCCCGATCGCACACATCTTCGTCACATCCTCGACTACTACCGTGAACACGGCTTTCGCATCGCCCTGGACGACATGGGTGCGGGCCACTCCGACCTCGTTCTGCTTGGTCAATTGAACCCGGACTTTATCAAGATCGAGCGCGAACTGATTGAGCAGAGCACCACCTCAAACATTCACCGGGATATCTGCCGCTCCATCGTCGAAATTGGTCATGGGGCGGGAAAAATGGTGTTGGCTGAAGGGGTGGAGACAGAGGAGGAGTGGAAGATCATGCAGGACCTTGGCGCGGATCTGGTTCAGGGATTCCTGTTCGGGCACCCACAGCCGAGGGTATCCGGTTGAAGGGCATGTCACTCACCCTCACACAGCTCATGAACCAAGGATGACTGCCTGAAAGGTAAACAGTTTTGAAAAGCCGACACGCCATTATCGTAAAAAGCACTGCCGAATAACCGTAGGCAAAAAATGTTTCGGGAGAACGAAGAGCGAAAAAAAAGCCGATGCAGTAATGCATCGGCTTTTTCAATTGGCGTCCCCTAGGGGAGTCGAACCCCTGTCGCCGCCGTGAAAGGGCGGTGTCCTAGGCCTCTAGACGAAGGGGACAAAAACGTTGCGTTTCCGTCGATACTACATCCATGAAGAAAAAAGGGCTTACATCACTGTAAGCCCTTGTTTTATTGGCGTCCCCTAGGGGAGTCGAACCCCTGTCGCCGCCGTGAAAGGGCGGTGTCCTAGGCCTCTAGACGAAGGGGACAAAAACATTGCGCTTCTGTCGAAACCGGGCCAGGAATCCCGGTATCAAAAACTTTGGTGGAGCTAGGCGGGATCGAACCGCCGACCTCTTGCATGCCATGCAAGCGCTCTCCCAGCTGAGCTATAGCCCCGGTAAAGAAGGCGTGTATTCTAGAGAACTGGTCGCTGGTGTCAAGCCAGTTTTGATGATAATTCCGGTAAATTTTCCTGAAAAATCATCCGTTCCCGATACAAACCCCGTCTCCCTGACCGGGCGAAAATGTAACAAATGCGCCGCGCCCAGGCAATCTTTTTTTATAACTAAATGACAATATTTTATTATTAGGCCTGATGCTCAATCTTGGCCCAGGAATCCTTGAGCCCGACAATGAGGTTGAACACCGGCCTATCCGCGGTGGAAGCCACGTTGTCAAAGCAAAAGTAACCTTCACGCTCAAACTGGTAACGGCTGCCCTCCTCTGCTTCGGCCAGACTCGACTCGAGCACACACTGGGTAAGGGTACGCAACGAATCGGGGTTCAACAGCTCCTTGTAGTCGGACACGCTCTTGTCACTGTCCGGATGCGGCACGCTGAACAGTCGATCGTAAAGGCGAACCTCCGCGTGCAGACCATGACGGGCGGAGACCCAGTGAATAACACCTTTCACCTTGCGCCCCTCGGGATTAGCGCCGAGGGTATCCAAATCGACGCTGCAGCGCAGCTCGATAATCTCGCCGGCAGCATCCTTGATCACCTCTTCACACTTAATCACGTAGGCGTTACGCAAACGCACCTCACCACCGGCCACAAGACGCTTGAACTTTTTGTTCGGCGCCACCTCCATGAAATCCTCACGGTCGATGTAGAGCTCGCGGCAGAACGGTAACTCGCGCTTACCCATGGACTCGTCCTTGGGGTGGTTGGCGGCGCTCAGCATCTCTACCTTCTCTTCCGGGTAGTTCAGCAGCACCACCTTGAGCGGGTGCAGCACCCCCATGGCACGCGGAGCGTTGGCGTCCAGATCCTCACGGATGCAGCTCTCGAGGATAGCCATCTCCACACTGTTTTCGGACTTGGTCACGCCAATACGGTCACAGAACTCGCGGACCGCACCGGCCGTATAGCCACGACGGCGAAGTCCAGCAATGGTGGGCATGCGCGGGTCATCCCAGCCCTCCACATAGCCCTCATCCACCAGCTGGGTGAGTTTACGCTTGCTCATCACCGTGTACTGCAGGTTGAGGCGCGAGAACTCAATCTGCTGCGGATGACAAGCGATGCTGATGTTGTCAAGCACCCAGTCGTAGAGCGGACGGTGATCCTCGAACTCCAGGGTACAGAGGGAATGGGTGATCCCCTCCAGCGCATCGGAGATGGGGTGAGTGAAATCGTACATGGGATAGAGGCACCATTCAGAGCCGGTCTGATGGTGTACAACGCCATGACGGATGCGATAAAGGGTCGGATCGCGCAGGTTCATGTTGGGCGAGGCCATGTCGATCTTCGCGCGCAGCACCTTGGCGCCGTCGGGGAACTCGCCGTCGCGCATGCGCTTGAACAGGTCCAGATTCTCTTTCACAGAGCGATTGCGATAGGGGCTGTCTTTGCCCGACTCGGTCAGGGTACCGCGGTACTCACGGGTCTGCTCGGCGTTAAGGTCACAGACGTAGGCCTTCCCCTTTTCAATCAGTTCGACGGCAAAACCGTAGAGCTTCTCAAAATAGTCCGAGGCGTAGAACACCTTGTCGCCCCAGTCGAAACCGAGCCACTTCACATCATTTTGGATCGACTCGACAAACTCCAGGTTTTCCTTGTGCGGGTTGGTGTCGTCGAAGCGCAGGTTGCAGTTACCGCTGTAGTCACGGGCGATGCCGAAGTTCAGGCAGATCGACTTGGCATGACCGATATGCAGATAGCCGTTAGGCTCCGGTGGAAAACGGGTCGCTACTCGACCGTCGTTCTTACCCGCCTTGAGGTCGTCGTCAATAATGTGACGAATGAAGTTGCTTGGTGCGGTAACTTCGCTGTTGCTCATGGTAGTGAAACCTTCCTGATGACTGTGGCCAGGCCCTCTGGCGAATGGCGCCATTATAGCCGGATGAAATGGGTGGAGGTGAAGTCCTGAATGGCAGCGGCCCTCTACAGAGCCGCTGTGCGGTTATTAACCACTCACTCCTGTTCACTGTGCCGGTGGATGTACTCCAGCGCCTTGTCGATACGGCGCAGTGTCGCCTCTTGTCCGATGAGATAAAGGGTCAGGTCCAGATCCGGCGCCGGTGAGCCGCCGGTGGCCGCGAGGCGCAACGGCATGCCCAATTTGCCGAGACCTACGCCTAACTCCTCCACGGTCTTATGAATACATTCATGCAACGCCTCGCGGTTCCAGTCGGCCAGCGCCTCCATCTTCTCGCGGACCTTCTCCAGCGGTTCAATGGCAGCACTTTTGAATGCCTTCTTCGCAGTCTTCTCGTCGAACTCATCGAAGTCCTTATAATAGAAGGCACTGATCTCAGCCAACTCCACCAGGGTCTTGGCGCGCTCGCGCTGCGCCTTCACCACCTCGACAAGATCAGGGCCGATGGCAGGATCGATGTCAATATCACCCATGTGGGGGCTGAGCAGGTGAGCGATCCGTTCCGGGGTATCGCTCTTGATGTAGTGCTGGTTGAGCCATAGCAGTTTTTCGGTGTTGAAAGCCGAGGCGGCCTTATTCACATCCCCGATATCGAAAAACTCGATCATCTCGTCGACGGAAAAGTGCTCCTTGTCCTCATAAGACCAACCCAGGCGCACCAGGTAATTGAGTAGCGCCTCAGGCAGAATACCCTGCTCGCGGTATTGCATCACGCTGACCGCCCCATGACGTTTGGACAGACGCGCGCCGTCATCGCCGAGGATCATCGGTACATGAGCATACTTCGGCGGCTCCGCGCCTATCGCCCGCAGGAGGTTGATCTGACGCGGGGTGTTGTTGATATGATCATCGCCGCGGATAACATGAGTGATGCCCATATCCCAGTCGTCCACCACCACGGTGAGATTGTAGGTGGGCGCGCCGTCAGTGCGCTTAATGATGAGATCATCGAGTTCAGTGTTGCTGAAGGCCAGCTTGCCGCGCACCATGTCCTCGAAGACCACGACGCCTTCGGCGGGATTACGAAAACGGATCACGTGCGGTTCGTTGGGGTCGACAAAGCTGTTGCGGCAATGACCATCGTAGCGCGGCTTCTCCTTGCGCTTCATCTGATCCTCGCGTATCCCCTCCAGGCGCTCTTTGGAGCAGTTGCAGCGATAAGCATGTCCACTGTCCAGAAGTTGATCAATGACTTCATAATACCGTTCAAATCGATGGGTCTGATAAAACGGCCCCTCGTCGTATTCCAGCCCTAGCCAGGTCATGCCCTCAAGGATCGCATTAACCGACTCCTGCGTGGAGCGCTCCAGATCGGTATCCTCCACGCGCAACACGAAACGACCACCGTGCTTGCGGGCATGGAGCCAGGAAAACAGCGCCGTGCGGGCACC
>JBFEYJ010000145.1:0-7210 GCA_041562215.1 Thiohalomonadaceae bacterium
CCGGTCATTACCCTCATCGGCAGTGACCCGGTCAGCATCGAACTGGGCGGCAGCTATATCGATGCCGGCGCCACGGCGCTGGATAACATTGATGGCGACATCACCGGCAGCATTGTTACCGTCAACCCGGTCGATCCCACCACCCTTGGCAGCTACACCGTAACCTACAACGTCTCGGATACCGCAGGCAGTAACGCGACTGAAGTTACTCGCACAGTGAATGTTGTCCTCAACCTTTCCTATGATGAGGATGGCGACGGTATCAGCAATGGTGATGAAGGTACGTGGGATACTGATGGTGACGGTATAGCTGACTATCTTGATCTCGATAGCGATAACGACGGTATTCCGGACAGCATCGAGGGTGCAGGCGATAGTGACGCAGACGGTGTGCCCGATTGGCGCGACCTCGACTCCGATAATGATGGTAGCTATGACCTGACCGAGTCCGGCCTGGCAAATCTCTCTGTGCTGGACAGCGAAAACGATGGTCGCATCGACAGCGGTTTCGGCAGCAACGGTCTGGCCGATAGTGTCGAGGCGACTGCCGATAGTGGTGCCCTTGCCTACATTGTGGCTGACAGCGATGGGGATGGGTTTGATGATTTCCGTGACCTCGATTCTGATAACGACGGTCTCTACGACATCGCCGAGGCCAACGGCAGTGATGATGACAATGACGGCATCATCGGCAGTGGTGTGCCTGTTGTCTATATCGACGGCCTGGCTTCGGGCGCGGGCCTGAATAATGTTGATAGCGACAGTGATGGCGTGGCCGATTTTCGCGACCTCGATAGCGATAATGACGGGATCTCTGATGTTACCGAGGCTGGCGGGACTGATGCCAATGGTGATGGTATTGCCGGCAACAGCACTCCGGTGGTGATCAATAGCCAGGGTGTTCCTGTTGACGGTGGCCTGACAGCATTGGATACGGATGGCGACGGCGTCGAAGACCAGCGTGATCGTGACAGCGACAACGATGGCATTCCGGATGCAACCGAAGCCGGTGGCAGCGATGGTGACGGTGACGGCATTATTGGCACAGGTAGTCAGAGTGTTGATAGTAGCGGCGTGGTCTCAGGTGGCGGTGGTTTGGTCCCGGTCGATACCGATAGTGATGGCGTCGATGATCAGCTCGACATAGATGCGGATGGCGATGGCGTGAGTGACATCACCGAGGCCGGTGGTATCGATAGCAATGTTGACGGTGTCGTGGATGTCTTTGTCGATAATAACAGTGACGGATATGACGACAGTCTTGCTACCACCCCGCTCACCTTGCCGGATAGCGATGGTGATGGCATCCCCGACTTCCAGGACCAGAACGACGCCGATTACGACGGCATTCCCGATGTTCAGGATCTGGATGACGACAACGACGGTATCCCTGACCAACTTGAAGGGAACGGTGGCGTAGACACGGATAACGATGGTGTACCTGACAGCCTGGATCTGGACAGCGATAACGATGGCATTTTTGATCTGACGGAATCCGGTATCGCTGCGCCCACAGTACTGGACGGTGACAATGATGGTCGCATCGATGATAGCAACATTGTCGGCAGCAACGGTCTTCCCGATGTGATTGAGAGCAGTGCCGATAGCGGTGTTGTGGGCTACAACGGCGGCAGCATCCTCGACACCGATAACGATGGTGTCGCTAATTTCCGTGACCTGGACAGCGACAATGACGGAATTACCGACGTTATCGAGAATGGTGGCAGCGACCCCGACAACGACGGGATTATTGGAAGTGGAATGCCGGTGGTGAATACGCAGGGCGTCACCGGAGGAGCCGGCACAGGTATTGAGGATAGCGATGGAGACGGTACGCCGGATTATCTGGATCCTGATTCCGACAATGATGGTTTGTACGATTTGGTCGAGGTCGGTGGCAGCGATGTGGATGGTGACGGTGTGGTGGACAGTTTCACTGATGTGGATGGTGACGGTTACGACGATCATCTCAGTCAAGTGCCACTGTCCCTGTTAGACACCGATGGAAATGGCGAGGCGGACTACATCCAGGTCGGAAGCAATAGCGCCGTTGCCACTAATCCCATAAGGACCGGTTTGACGGGAGTCGGCGGTTGTACCGTTTCCAGCAGTGCACCATTTGACCCGATGATGCCACTGTTGCTGTTGATGTCACTGGTTGCGCTGAACAGGCGAAAAATCCTTGCTGTGATGAAGGGAGAAGAAGCCTAAATGAAAAAGCATCCGTTAGCATTGATGGTCCTTGCATGTTCATGCTCAGTGGGATTCTTTTCCGGTGCAGTCACTGCCTCATACGACAAGAGCCTGTATATCGGTGGTGGCTTTGGCGTCTCCTATTTTGATCCGGAGACCAATAATACGGGTTACCGTATCGAGAATGACAAGGATCTTGGCTGGAAACTGCACCTGGGCTATGACCTTAGCGAACGGTTAAGCGTTGAAGCCTATTACGCCGACATGGGCGAGGCGGATATGGCTCCGGACGGGAAGATCGGCTATGTCGATTACGGCCTCAGCGGTGTTTACTCCTTCATTAAGCCTCAGGGCTCGCAAGATGGTCTATCAACCTATGTCCGCCTCGGACTTGGCAGAATGAAGAATGACACCGGGCTCAACTACGAAAGGGAACAAGATAACCACTTGATGTTCGGTGCCGGTCTGGAGTATGGCCTGGGTGACGGCTTTGCCGTGCGTGCGGATCTCGACATGTATGACAAGGATGCACAATTAATGACCATTAGCCTGTTAAAACGCTTTGGCAAGAGTGAATCGGTGAAAGTGGTTGAACAGAAGCCTGAGCCGCTGCCAGTGGTGATTGAGCCGCCTAAAGATAATGATAGCGACGGAATTTTCGATCCCCAGGATCAATGTCCCGATACCGCACCGGGTGAGAAGGTCGATGCCAAGGGTTGTGTGCTGGAAATGGTGATTGAGCTCAAGGGGGTGACTTTTGCCCTTAACTCGGCTGAGCTGGTGGGTGAATCCGATAAAATCCTCGATGAGATGGCGGAAACGTTCAAGCGCTATCCTGATCAGCATGTCAAAGTAGCCGGACATACCGATAGCCAGGGAGATGCGGCGTACAATCTGCGACTCTCTGCGCGGCGCGCCAATACGGTGCGGGAGTATCTGGTGGGGAAAGGTGTCAACACGGATATGCTGACCTCAAAAGGTTATGGCGAGGAAAGTCCTGTTGCCGATAACAGCACTGCCGAGGGTCGCGCCTTGAATCGGCGTGTGGAGCTTCACTTGCAAAAGTAATCTGACAATGGTTTCCCTTGAAGCCTGTGTCCACTGCATCGTATTGTTATGACACAGGTTTTTTTATTTTTGGCTCCAATGACGAAAGGAGAACCGGATCGTATTGTGACTGTTGGCCGGGTTAGACGAAAGCACCCTCCCCTCATTCAGGACGTCTGGTTTTGGGCGGCCCTGAGCTTGGGGATCGGCACTTGCTGGCTATTGGCTTTGGTATTGGGGCGATCCGGTGAATGGTTATTATTGTGGGGACAATGGCGCCAATTGATCTGGCTGATTGTCCTATATCCGGTGATCGAGGAGTGGTTGTTCCGAGGAGTGATACAGCCCAGGTTGCTGACAAAGCGTTATGGCGGTATTGCCTGTTGTGGGATCAGTGTAGCGAATGTTGTGGTGACACTGCTGTTTGCAGGACTTCATCTTTTCAGCCATGCACCGGCTTGGGCGGCGCTCGTGATCATGCCCTCTTTGGTGTATGGCTGGTTCAGGGATCGGTATAACAGTGTTCTCCCCGGCGCCTTGCTGCATAGTGGCTACAATCTTGGGTATTTTGCTTTCTTCGGTCTAGCTCAGGTCTCCTAGCTTCCCGGGGGGAACAGGTGCTGCTTCATCAAGGCCGGGGCCGTGTGATACCCGCAGTGTCGGGTGAAAACGATCGTTTTTGGCAACGCTGAAGACGGTACAGTGTTCACCACTGGCCAGCTCAAGTCCCTGACGAAAATAGGCGGCTGCCCTTTCCGGTTCGCCCATCTGCTGTAGAAGGTTCCCAAGCTCGCAACAGGTTTCGGCGCGCATTTCGGCGCCGAGGCTCGCCTCCAGATAGCTGCGTGCCTTACCCCAAAGCTTGTTGTTGAGGCACAGGCGGGCGCAGGCGAGCAGCAGTTCCGGGTTGTTTTCATGCTCTGTCAGCCAATGTTCTGCAATGGTGAGCTGCCGGTCAAGGTCAGCTCCGTGCAATTGGCCATACAGACGCATCAGCTTTGGATCCCAGGATTTTTTCAGGTAACCGCGTATCTGTTGCTCAGCCTGCTCCTCGGCGCCGAGATGTTTGAGTTGGCCGGCGTAGTCCAGGAGAAGTTCCGGTCGTTGCCGCAGAGTCTTGGGCATCTGTTCCCAGGATTGCTGAAGGTGGTCGAGATCCTCCCCGGCCGCTGAAAGACGTACGCAGTGGATCCGCTTTTCCAGCGCTTCGAGCTCCTCCGTATCGAGTACATGATGGCGCCGAAGCTCGGGCAACAAATCGTAAAGATCATCCCAACTTTCAAGTTTTTCGTAGAGTTTTTTCAGAAGATATAAGACATAGCTGTGGCGGGGAGCGATGCTGCGCAAATGACGCAGGCTTGCCAGCGCCTGTTCCGTCTGCCCTTGTGATAGCTGAACATCCACCTGGGTGAGTCCCACCGCCAGCTCCGCCTCGGGCATGCTCTGATAGGCTAGCGAGAGGTATTCATCCCGACGTTGTTCCGAGCCCTGTTTCTGTGCCGCCCTGGCAGCACCAAGGTAGTTGATTAGCGGAGTATCACTGGCTTTGACGGCTCTGCTCAGCAGGCGCTCGGCGCTGCTCCAATTCCCTTCCGCCAGTGCGATCAGGCCGCGATTGGTACGCATGTGCGAACGTAAGGCTCGACGCCGACCTTTCCAGTGACCCAAACGTTTGGGTAACCGCAAGGCGCCGAAGAACAGACGCAGTGCAAGATAGAAGAGGAAGAAGGAGGCAATGAGCGCCAGCACGAACAGACTCAGAGTGCTCCCAGCCGACCAGTCGGCGTAGCTGATCTGAACATAGCCCGGGTCGTCTTGCGCAAGCAGGGTTAGAGCGATTGCACTGCCAAGAACCAGAAGAGTGGCGATGAGTAATCTCATTGTTCTTTACTCTGGGGCAGGTCCGGTATATCAGTGGCCGGATTCTCTTCCGGTGGTGGCGCTTCTTCCTTCTTTTGTTGATTGGAACCTGCCTGTGTTGGCCTCTCCTGTTCGTCCGGTGCGGTTGATTCTTTCTTTTGCGCGGGTGCTGAAGGAGCGGGTTTAGCGGATTCAGTCCCCCCCTTTTTCTGTGCGGCCTCAGGTTGCGGTGGGGTTGGCGTGATAGGAACCGGCGGCGTTTCGGTCTGTGGCCGTATCTTCATTGCAGCCTGATGTAATAGTGCAAGGCTGTTTCCAAGTGTCGGTAGCTCGGGGGAGAGCTCGATAGCCGCTAGCTGTTCGATGGTGGATTGAGCCTCACTTACCGGGAGTGATGAGGTATCGAAATAGCGTGTCATCCACTGTGCGGCTTCACTCAGGCTGTCCCGGTAAGCCTGATCATTGCCTGCAAGCAGCGCCAGGCGCGCCGCTTGCAGCTTGAGCTGCATATTTTGCTGCAGGAAATAGCGTTGGTTCGGTTGGAGGAGCGGCCGTGCGACCTCACCGTTATGCCGAATCGTGACCAATCCTTTAATATCCTGCCATATCCGGTCGAGTACCCGTGGCATGCCGTCCTCGGTGACCTGTTCAGCAGGCTCCGGCTGGTCGGCAGGGGCTTGTTGAGTCGTTTCCTCCAGCCGTACGGCAAACGGCCAGTGCTCCGCCGCATCGATAAGCGTAGCAAGCTCAGTGGCAATGCGGTTGCGATCAGGGAGGGTAACAGCGGTAATATTGGCGATATCTTTGTCTATCTGCTGGATAACCGGCTGGTAAAAGCCGAGTTCCTGGCTGGCAAGACGTTGACGTGCCTGGCCAAGTGCCGCCAGTGCGGTCTTCCTGTCGTGTTCAAGTGTCAGGCGGTGTGATGCTGTGCGCAGTAGATACTCCATCTCAGTGATGAAATACTCCTGTCGCTCCTGGCCCAGACGACCACGAAGCTCCTGTACCACTGCTGCGGTTTGTTCCAACTGCGCTTCGGTGGCCGGGTGACGGTGTTTGGCGAGTTGTTGCATCTGTTCGTCATGGCTCTGTTCCACCATATCGAGTAGCCGCCCGACACTTTGTTGAAGTACCTGGGATTCCATATGCAGCGCCTGCTGCTTCTGCCAAAGCACCAAGGCGCCTATGATGGCGACAGTAGCGAGGAGAAGGGCGAGAAAGGTGCCGCTGCTCCCGGAGGATTGCCTGGCTGGATGGTGCTCAGGTTGCTCCTGTTCCTCTGGTTGTTCGGTCGGTTCCAGTGGTTCCGGCTGTTCCGGTTGTACTGGTTTTTCCGGTGCTTCCTTGTGTTCGCTCATGGCTGTGGTTCCGGCAGTTGGCGATGGATCCAATCAAAAAGTGCCTGCAGGATCGCTTCGTCCCCGGCGCGTTGAGTGACTTGTGCAGGATGGCGGAAGCCGAGCTGCTGCGCCAGTACTGCGGTACGGACACTGACGACAACCAGCGGTTTGGCCAGGAGCTGCGATCGTTGGTCCGCCGTGGCTAGTGATACCAGATTCTGCAAGGCTTCGCTGCTAGTAATAGTGATAATATCAGTTTTTTCCAGCCAGTCCGGATCCACTTCGCCCGGAATGGGGCATTCACGCCGGTAGACCTCGAGATAGTCGACGGTGGCGCCACGCCGGCGCAGGGTTTCCGCTAGCAGTTCGCGTCCCCCCTCTCCGCGCAGAATCAGGATCCGTCGCCCACTGACCTGCTGCAGCGCCGGAAGGTCTAGAAGGGCCTCACTATCGTAATTTTCTGTGGGAACGATGTCCGGTCCACGTCCCAATGCCTGCTCCAGGGCAATGGCGCTGCCCTTTCCGACAGTGGCCAGTTTGATGCCGGGTGGCAGTTTAGCGCCCCGGTTAATGGCGGCCAGGCCATAGCGAACGGCATTGGGACTGATGAATATGGCGAGATGATATTCGGTCAGCCGGCCAAGTCGATCCTGAACCACGGGGGTGGCGCTCAGATCGGAAATGGTCAGTGCCGGGAAACGAATGGGCTGACCGCCGGCAGCGGAGATCAGATCACAAAGATGGCCGGCCTGATGGGCCGGCCGGGTAAC
>JBFEYJ010000146.1:0-7202 GCA_041562215.1 Thiohalomonadaceae bacterium
CGACAACCTGTGGCAGCTCAATCCGACGCTCCGCTACCGGGGTGCGCTTGAGGCCGAAGGCGAGATTCTGTTTCACACTCAGGTGCGCAAAGAGGCTCGCCTCCTGGAAGACATAGCCAATCGGGCGTTTGTGTACCGGCAGGAAGGACTTCCCGTCTTGCCAAACCTCACCGTTTACAATCAGCTTGCCGGCAAAATGCTCCAGTCCGGCAATGCTGCGCAACACCGTGGTTTTTCCCGATCCGGAGTGACCGAACAGGGCGATCACCCCCTGACCCGGCAGCTGGAGATCAACATCCAGGCTGAAATCCCCAAGCCGGGCGGAAAATTGCGCCTTAATCTCACTCATGCCTGCTCACCCCGGCTGATGCGGCCACTGACCAGATAGAGTGTCAGCAGTACCAGGAAGGCAAAACCCACCATCCCGGCGGAGAGGATGTGCGCCTGACCGTACTCCAGCGTCTCCACATGGTCGTAAATGGCCACCGACAACACCTTGGTCTCACCGGGGATGTTACCGCCGATCATCAGCACCACGCCGAACTCGCCGACCGTGTGGGCAAAACCCAGCACCATCGCGGTGAGAAAACCGGGGCGCGCCAAGGGTACGGCCACATGGAAGAAACGATCCAATGCTGAGGCGCGCAAAGTCGCTGCCACCTCCAACGGACGACGGCCCAGCGCCTCAAAAGCGTTCTGCAGCGGCTGCACGACGAAGGGCAAGGAATAGAGCACCGAGGCAAACACCAGCCCGCTAAAGGTAAAGGGAAGTGTGCCGATGCCCAGCGCCTGGGTGAACTGCCCGCCGGGCCCGCCGGGACCGAGAAAGATCAACAGATAGAAACCCAGCACCGTCGGTGGCAACACCAGCGGCAACGCAACCACCGCACTGATCGGATGCTTCAGCCTTGAGCGGGTCTGCGACAACCACCAGGCGATGGGTGTCCCCACGACCAGCAGGAGTGCCGTGGTCACGCTCGCCAGCTTCAGCGTCAGCCAGACCGGCTGCCAGTCAAATGCCATGTTTTATCTCCAGTACAGTTCTCAACGCAAAGGACAAAAAAAGTTACGACCTTATCGTTGAAACTGGTGTTATTCCACGCCGTATCCGTAACCCCTGATCACGACACGGGCCGCTTCGCTTTTCAGGAAATTCAGAAAGGCCTTGGCTGCCGGCTTGTCATTACCCTTTTTCAGCAGCACCGCCTGCTGTTCGATCGGCGCATAGTAGGACTGCGGGATCTCCCACACACTTCCCTCGCCGGCTTTCCACGCCTTCACTTGCGACAGGGCGACAAATCCTACCTCAGCGTTTTCAGTAGCGGCAAACTGGAAGGTCTGGGCAATGGAGTCACCTCTCACCAATTTGCTCTGCAGCACTGACCAGATCCCCAGGTGCTCCATTACCTGCTGTGCGGCCAGACCATAAGGTGCGGTTTTAGGGTTAGCGATGGCTGCACGGGCGAAGCCTCCTTCTTTCAGGTACGCCTCTGGATCCTTGAAAACATCGGACTTAGGACTCCAC
The DNA here is from genome assembly GCA_041562215.1 of Thiohalomonadaceae bacterium. GTDB lineage: Bacteria > Pseudomonadota > Gammaproteobacteria > Thiohalomonadales > Thiohalomonadaceae > JBFEYJ01. Next base: position 1,526 of record JBFEYJ010000146.1, read on the forward strand.
AGGGCCAGTTTTCCCACTGCATAGGTGAAGCGTGTCCCCTCAATAGCAAGTCCTTGAGTTTCGGCCTTCTTTGGCCGCTTGCTATCGGCAGCCAGAAACACCTCGAACGGAGCCCCATGCTCAATCTGTGCGTAAAGCTTGCCTGTTGAACCGAAACTGACTTTCAGCGTATGCCCTGTGGCCTGCTCGAACAGCGGGACGATATCGCGGGCGGCATCGGTAAAGTTGGCGGCCACGGCCACGCTCACCTCATCTGCGGTTACCGAGCCGGTGACAAAAAACAAACCAACAGCAACGCTCATGGCGCGCATTTTTTCCGACAAGGACGGCATTGTAAATTTCATCAAATAATCCCTTGTGTTATACGAGGTAAAAAAATGTGTACTCATGAACTGATATCCGCGACCACCTATAAGTCTGTCTTCGCGGGGAACGGTAGTGACAAAGCGAACTGTCAGTGACCGTTGAACGGTATAGATTGCTACGCAGCCTTCATGGATTCCTTCACTGATTCGGCTCACGATAACAAAAGCCCGCCTGGAGCATGGATCCGAACGTCTATTTAATCGTTTACGGCCAGTATGACATTGGAGGCCTTAATCAGAGCACAGGCAGACACGCCCTCTTTCAGGCCCAGGCTTTTGATGCTTTCGTTGGTGATAATGGCTGTCAATCGTTTTCCACCTGACAGCTCAAATCTGACCTCACCGTTGACGGCGCCCTCGATACAGCTCACCACCTCGCCACAGAGACAATTGCGGGCACTGGTGCGCATATTATCTTCCGCCGGCACCAGAATCGGTGCTGAAGCCTTGATCAGAGCGAAGGCTTCTCGCCCTTTTTTCAACTTCAGGTCCTCGATGCTCTCATTGGTAATGATCGAGACGATGTGCACTCCATCACCGATATCAAGCTCGACTTCACCGTTAACCACACCTTTTTTTACCTTTGTGACCGTACCGATAAACTGGTTACGTGCACTGGTCTTCATGGAGAATCTCCGCATGAGTTGATTGAAGCGATCAAAATCAGCAATACCTTCGCTGAGGCGAGAAAGGAACCGACGGTACTCCTCCTCGACCGAGGCAAACATGGTCACTGCCCTTCGTCCTTCATCAGTCAGTAATGTGCCACCACCATGCTTCCCGCCAGTCGTTCGCTCCACCAGTGGCCTATCTGCGAGGTTATTCATGGCATCCACTGCCTGCCAGGCCCCCTTGTAGCTCATCCCCATCTCCCGAGCGGCTGCAGAAATGGAGCCTTGCTCATCAATCTGTCGCAGCAGTGCGATGCGGCCATGGCCTAAAAAGGCCTCTCCTGCCTTATCTACCCACAGCCTGCCATCGACTGTATTGTCTGCGTCTTTTTTGCGTCGCTTCGCTGTCATGTTCAGTCTCCGTCACAGCGTTATGGCCATAAGGATATAACGGCAGGTGCATCAACACAATTGTTGTGCCAGCGACAACAGCAGCGTGAAGATCATGTGTTTTTGTTACAAAAGCGTGGAATAAAGCGTTATTTCCATCGGGTTATAACGATACGAGAAAAACGTGTTCCAAAGATGAGTTACGAGGTGAACGTGATATCAGTGCTTATGCAACCATGCCACAAGCAAACTGTCCATGCGGATAATGTGGAGCTTGAAACGCTCAGGAAGGCGGCTGACGATATACGCCCTTGATAATGCCGCATTCCGGCGCATGAACTGTTTCATCTCCTGCAGCATCTGCCGATGCTCTGATAAATGTTCAGCAGCATGTGGAAAGCCGTTCTCGCACATCAGTTTCTCTTCGTGAGCAAAGTGCGCTTCGGTATGAGAGATAAGCTCAGCGTAGAGAGAGGTAAACTCGGTCTCAGGGGATTCGGCAAGGGCGACAACCAGCGAGGCCAGCTCAGCATGTATGGCATCGATTTGAGGATGATGGACAGCGACACTAAGTGTTTTCTCAATCTCATCCATTGCTCTGATCCAGGCGCCGCGCTTTCAACCGCATCAACTGGAGATAGTCCCTCAAGTCGCTCATACAAAGGATTATACGACGCTCATCTTCGTACAAGGATATTGCTATGGGATCATTACGCCGATATCCGTGAAAGGGATAAAGAAACTCTTTTGGCAAACGGGAGTTGGGTGGAACGATTGTGGATATCTGCTGCCAGGCGATACGACACTGATACGCCATATCCGGCGTTTCATCGAAATCGCTGTCAGTCAGCCTATTCCATTTCAAGATCCGCCAGTAAGCGTCCCATTCTTTCATCCAAATACCACTCCTCTCTTAAAGCCAACCTTCCTGCTGATGGTAAGGAGCCAAACGACTTGAACCACAGTTGCGAGTGCTCATGCTAAGCAAGAGTCACCCAGCACCTGCGCATTTCACCGACCAGAGCGGCCTGGTAAAGGCTCAAGGTATTTGATTATTTCTTCATTGAAACTGTCGACGGCAAAATTGATGAGACGAATGTTGTTCATCGCCTGACATCTTTATCTTGTCACCGAACTTCTCATTCTTAGATCACACTCATCTTTGACGGTGCCGACCTGGCATCCAGCGCCACATCGAACGGTACCCGCCTTTGTCACCACCAATTAACGATAGAAATCGAGGTAGCGTAATTTCGTTAATCCTCGTAGGTTTCTGCGATCACAATCCCCGTGGCCAGAGAAAAATCATTGGTCAGGGTCAAACAGTGTTCGCCGCTGCCGACCAGATAAATATCGAATCCTTCCGCGGCCATAACAGGCTTTCCGGCATTAATATCATCCTCACTGCAAAGGGTGAAACGAATACCCGGAAAGGCCTGCCTGAGATCGGCCTTGAGTACCTCGTCGACAGGCTTGCCGCTCGCCATAGCGGCGACATTGGCAACCATCGCCTCGTCGATGTTCATTCCGCAAGATCCTCTTCACGCTCAAATCGCACCCGCTCCTCAGCGGACTTACCCATGATCTTGGCCAGCCATGGCGGCGGATTCCGCTCAAGGGTTTTTCGCAATTCGGCAACAGCCACTCGCGCGTCCCCACCATTGGGGAATTTGATCGGATGGATTTCCTGCTTTATCACCTTGGCCGCGGCAGGGCCACCGATCGAGACGACATAGAGCACATCACAATCTGCAATTTTCTCTGCCCGGAAGGCATTTTTGTCCTCGCTCTTGTCAGGTGCTGATGCCATTGAGCGGATCTCAACCAGGCGCGCCTCCTCGGAAGAGACCTGATAAATAAGAAAGCGGGTGCAGGAACCGAAATGCCCGTCCAGCTTCTCACCATTGTTGGAGGCAACGGCCACGCGAACTGAGCCGGGCATGTCACCATCCTGGTAATCCTGGGGGACCGGCAAGGCTTCATCGCTGACCTCGATGCCGATCTTTCCCCAAAGGTAGTCGAGAGCCAGTTTGATGGCAGGCAACGGGGTCTGGTTGAAAAGCGTGTCCGCGGCTTCCTGCAGTTCGCGAACGGTGAGGCGACTGAGTTTCTCCTCGGTAAGCGGCATGCCCAGCGCCTTGCCCAACACCTGCATCAGCTCAGCTGATTCGATATCGGGCAGGCTCCGGGCTGCCAGACCGATACGGAGCGCCACATCGCGGGATATGGAGATTCCGTTCATGGTCATTACGCCGGGATGATGCAATCGGGAACGGGGCAGACATCCTCACACTGAGGGACGTCGAACTCCCCTTCACACTCAGTGCAGGCATCCAGATCGATGACATAGGTACCCTTTTTCTTCAACACAGCACCCATGGGACAGACAGGCATGCAGTCACCACAGGAAGTACACTCTTCAGCTACTATGGTCATGGCCATGGTTCAGTTCCTCCAGCTATATTTAAGTATCCCAAACCTCGATACAGGCTTAGCCGGGTTTTTGTCATTGCGAGTTCCAAGCCATCTCAAGTCGTGCCTCTCGCACTTCCGGATTGCTTCGTCATTACCGTTCTTCACAATGACAGTCACTTCCAGTTAGGTGTTTCAAGGTTAGGAATGCATTTTGTTGCCCAGGCAACAATTTACTGATTACAGTCTCTTTGCACGCAGGGTGATGGGAAGCTTTGGCGCCGGTTCCATCGGGTCCAGATAGAACTTTGAACCGTCACTCAACTCCACTTCCCCACCCCACTTCTCAGGGCTGTCGAATTCAAGACTTGCGATGGTCTCCTCCAGGTCTTTCTTGGCAACATAGAAGGAGAGAGCACCGCTGTCTGTTTCACGAATCATTACACTTGGCATAGTTCCACCTTTCCAATTAATGTCATCGTGTAGGTTGGGTTAGGCGCAATAACGGCTTGAACAAACTGCTTTTGTCATGCGCCGTAACCCGACATCCCTGTCAGCTATTCCCTATGTTGGATCATACTGCGCTGATCCGACCGACCTATACCGATGACTTACGGCTACAACCTAGCGAACAAGGTCGTAGTTGTAGTCGGTGGTACCCATGCCCCGGGTCTCTTCATCGAGACGCTCCAGTATCGTATTGACCAGGGTGGTGAGGATCTGCATGGCGCCCTCATAACCCAAGGTAGTCGCACGGTGCATGTGGTGACGGTCGAAGATCGGGAAGCCAATGCGAATCAGCGGAACCTCAAACTCCTTGCCCTTGTACAGAGTGTCACGCTGGATGAACTTGCCATAGCTGTTGCCGATCATGAAGTCCGGCTTGTTGGTGAACATCAGCGAACGGAAGTGCCAGAGGTCCTTGCCGATATGAACCTGGGTGTCTTTGCCATAGGGCGACTCATCCAGCATTTTTCTCATTGCCTTGGCCCAACGCTTGTTGGCGTTGTTGCAGAGGACATCGGTAGGCTCAGCACCAAGCTCCAACAGGAAGCGGGTCATACCCATGACGAAGTCCGGATCACCGTAGAGAGCGAACTTCTTGCCGTGCATCCAGGTGTGGCTGTCGGTCATCATGTCAACCAAACGACCACGCTCAAGCTCCAGGCTGGCAGGGATCGGCTGACCGGTGATTTCGGCAACCTTCATCAGGAAGTCGTCGGTGGCTTCCAGGCCCATCGGGATATCAATCTTCGGGGTAGTATGGTTCCAGGTACCCTTGGTGAATTTTTCCGACTTGGTGGACTGCCACTGCTGCAGGAACAGGGTGTCCTTGGCGTTGGGTGCATCCTTGATTTCCTCGATGGTAGTGCCACCCTCGTACATGCGGAAGGTACCGTCTGCAGGAGTATCCAGCACTTCTGAAGGATCAGACAGGAGGCTATAGCCTACCCCCATCTCGTCCATCATGCGCTTGATGACACGGTAGTTACCCAGGTAGGTTTCAAAACCGGGCACGATGTTGATTTTACCGTTGCTGCCGACCTCTTTACCTTCCATGTGGTTAAGGGTGAAGTAGCGGGCGATCCCTTCGAACATGTTGTCCCAACCAGTGGTATGAGAACCAACGAAGCTTGGGGTATGCGCGAACGGGGTAGGAAACTCCTCCGGTACGCTACCGCCCTTTTTGGCATTGCCGATGAAGGCGTTGAGGTCATCACCGATAACCTCGGCCATGCAGGTGGTAGAGACGGCGATCATCGCAGGCTTGTACAGGGCCTTGGCGTTCTCCAGTCCGGCAAACATATTCTTCTGACCACCGAATACCGCCGCATCTTCCGTCATGGAATCGGAAACACAAGATACCGGCTCCTTGAAGTGACGGTTGAAGTAGGTGCG
>JBFEYJ010000147.1:0-7136 GCA_041562215.1 Thiohalomonadaceae bacterium
ATGGTCTTCCCTGAAGCATTACGCAAGGGTAAACCGTCAGTCTCAAAGCGGTTGTTATCTGTTTTACGTTTCAATACTTGCACCACTTGGCTTCTACTTCTGCAGCGAATGTCAACGCGCATCCGGCCAAGCAGTTTCGAGTTGCCGACAAACTTATCGGTGTTGGCGGGGGCGTTGCTGGATTCCGTTGGAGGTATTGAAGGCATGGGAACACGGGTCCTTGTGTCTGTGTCGTTCAGGCGATAGTAATCGCACGTTGCATCAGTGGCAAGCTGGCTCTTGTTTGATGTTGCACCACCCCGATGCAATACCCCCCCTTTGCAGATCATCTTGGGGCACTGAACACTTCAGCAACAGGCCTACTCACGGCCACAAGTTACGTTAAGCCCTTAATCACAATGAAATTTCACAGCGCATCGCCCTCTTGGCACGGTGCTTGCGAAGGAAATACGCAAGCACGCCGGCAATGATGTTGGCGTGACAGCGTGTGTGCAGATACCCAACGGCGGGTTGCACTCACACTGTAGACAATCAGATTCGTGGACAAAGGCGTCCTTCCGCGCGGAATTAATCCGTGGCGGTCGGACGCCTTTTTTTATGGCTCGGAAATGAGGGATAACAGATGAAACAACGCAACAATATTATTCGCAAGACCGGCCTGGCTCTGCTTGCCGCCGGTATGTTGCTGGGCGGCAGCACGGTACTGAACAGCGCGGTTGCCAAGGAGTACCCGGAAAAGGAAGAACTTAAATTCGGCTTCATCAAGCTTACCGACATGGCACCATTGGCCATCGCCTATGAGAAGGGTTACTTCGAGGACGAGGGGCTCTACGTCAGCCTGGAGGCGCAGGCCAACTGGAAGGTGCTGCTGGATCGGGTCATCGACGGCGAACTGGACGGGGCGCATATGCTGGCCGGCCAGCCGCTCGGCGCCACCATCGGCTTCGGGACCCAGTCGCACATCGTTACCGCCTTTTCGATGGACCTGAACGGCAACGCCATCACGGTTTCCAATGACATCTGGGAAGCGATGAAGCCCAACATACCCAGGGGTGCAGACGGCAAGCCCGTGCATCCAATTAAGGCCGACTACCTCAAACCGGTCGTCGACAAATACAAAAAGGAAGGTAAACCGTTCAAGATGGGCATGGTCTTCCCTGTATCCACCCATAACTACGAACTGCGCTACTGGCTCGCTGCCGGCGGCATCCATCCCGGTTACTACGCACCGGCCAAGGGCGACACCAGCGGAACCATCAAGGCAGACGCTCTGCTCTCTGTAACTCCACCGCCACAAATGCCCGCCACGATGGAAGCAGGCACCATCTATGGCTACTGCGTAGGCGAGCCCTGGAACCAGCAGGCGGTATTCAAGGGGATCGGTGTGCCCGTGATCACCGACTACGAAATCTGGAAGGACAACCCGGAGAAGGTCTTCGGTGTTTCCAAGGCGTGGGCCGACAAGTATCCGATCACCCATAAATCCGTGGTCAAGGCACTTATCCGCGCCGCCAAGTGGCTGGACGAAAAGGACAATGCCAACCGTCCGGAAGCGGTAAAGATCCTCGCCAAGCCACAGTACGTTGGCGCCGACTATGAGGTCATCGCCAACTCCATGACCGGCACCTTCGAGTACGAGAAGGGCGACAAGCGCGCTGTGCCCGACTTCAACGTCTTCTTCCGCTACAACGCCACCTATCCCTACTACTCCGATGCCATCTGGTATCTCACCCAGATGCGCCGCTGGGGGCAGATCGCCGAGCACAAGCCCGACAGCTGGTACATGGATATCGCGAAGAAGGTCTACCGCCCGGACATCTACGCTGAGGCCGCAAAAGAGCTGATCGCTGAGGGCAAGATGAGCACCGGTGAATTCCCCGAGTTTGGCAAGGAAGATGGATTCCGCGCACCGCAAACTCACTTCATCGACGGAATCACCTATGACGGCCACAAGCCGAACGCATACCTGGAGAAGTTCAAGATTGGCCTGAAAGGAAAGGAGAAGATTTAAACGAAATTGTTCACCACTGAGGGCGGCGGCAAACAGGGTGATGAAAACGATTGCTTCGTCACATCGCTCCTTGCAATGACAGTGTTGGTTGCCGTCATTGCGAGCGAAGCGAAGCAATCTCAAACCCGGTGGCAAAACCACCGGTTAACCAGATTCATCATCCGTCTCCCGCAGACCTTTACGGCGGATAACAGAAGATAAAGAGGCATGACAATGATTTCATCCATCATCAATCCGCGCAGCACTTTCAACAGCGCTTTGCTAGACAAGCTTCAGGGCGCATTGCAGGGTGAGCGTTTCATGAAAACGACAGCGGGGCTGAGCCGTAACCTGCTTATCCCATTGATTGCCATCGCCATTTTCCTCGTCGTGTGGAGTGTCGGTGCATCAAGGGTCGACACCTCTCTCGGCCAGCTTCCCGGACCGGGCAAGGTGTGGGAACAAACTGTTCAGCTATACAAGGAACACAAAGCCGAAAGAGAAAAAGAAACGGCATTCTATGAGCGCCAGGAACAGCGCAACGCCGAACGGATGAAGGCCGAGCCGGGTTATGTAGCGAAGGTTCGCTCTTACACCGGCAAGCCGACCTTTTTCGATCAGATTGGCACCAGCTTGATCACCGTGGCAACCGGCTTCCTGCTTGCCTCCATTATCGCCATACCGATCGGCGTTATCTGCGGTATGAGCGCAACCCTCTATCAAGCTCTCAATCCATTGATCCAGATCTTCAAACCCGTCTCGCCACTGGCCTGGCTGCCACTTGTCACGATGGTGGTAAGCGCGGTCTATGTCAGCGATGATCCGTTCTTCGCCAAGTCATTCCTCACCTCGGCGATCACGGTCACACTCTGCTGCCTGTGGCCGACCATCATCAACACCACTGTCGGCGTCTCCTCGGTAGACAAGGATCTCATTAACGTCAGCCGCGTGCTCCGCCTCGGCTGGTTCACCAAGACAGTGAAGATCATCCTGCCCTCCGCCACGCCGATGATGTTCACGGGCCTGCGCCTGTCGCTTGGTATCGGCTGGATGGTGCTTATCGCCGCCGAAATGCTGGCGCAGAACCCGGGCCTGGGCAAATTCGTCTGGGACGAATTCCAGAATGGCAGTTCCGACTCCCTTGCACGCATCATGGTTGCCGTCGTGATGATTGGCATCATCGGCTTCCTGCTTGACCGCGGCATGTTGATGCTACAGCGGCGTGTCACCTGGGACCGTAATGCCGTTTTACGCTAAAAAAGAAATGAACCGCAAAGAAACGTTAAGGGAAAACACGATGAGAAGACTATCGCAGCAAAACCGGGAAAAACTCCTTCCATCGGAGCGATGCGAACACATTCGGAATGATTCATCGCGTTCCTTTGCGTCCTTTGCGGTAAAAGCTTTTAAGGAGATCCATCCATGAACACATACCTCAGCCTGGAAAACCTGAGCATCACCTTCAACACCGATAAGGGACCGTTGAATGTGCTTGATGATATCTCGCTGAAAATCGACAAAGGCGAGTTCATCTCGCTGATCGGACACTCCGGTTGCGGCAAGTCGACGGTGTTGAATATCGTCGCCGGCCTGCTGCAAGCAACTAGCGGTGGTGTGCTGCTGGAGAACCGCGAGGTGAATGAGCCTGGCCCCGATCGCGCCGTGGTGTTCCAGAACCACTCGCTGCTGCCGTGGCTGACGGTATATGAAAACGTACGTCTGGCTGTCGATCAGGTTTTCAGGAAAACCCGAAACAAACAGGAGCGTCACGACTGGACCCTGCACAACCTGGAGCTGGTGCATATGTCCCATGCCATGGAACGCCGACCCGATGAGATCTCCGGGGGGATGAAACAGCGCGTCGGCATCGCCCGTGCACTGGCGATGGAGCCCAAGGTGCTGCTGATGGACGAGCCGTTCGGTGCACTCGACTCGCTCACCCGCACCCACATGCAGGATTCGCTGATGGAGATCCAGACTGACCTCAACAACACGGTGATCATGATCACTCATGACGTTGACGAGGCGGTGCTGCTCTCTGATCGCATCGTGATGATGAGCAACGGGCCCTCCGCCACCGTCGGTGAGATACTCGACATCGAACTTGCCCGTCCACGCAACCGCCTGGCCCTGGCTAATGATCCCACCTACAACCACTACCGCGCTGAGGTGCTGCGCTTCCTGCACGAACGCCACGCCCAGCCCGATGTACCGGTGACGCGGAAAAGTGAAGTCATCGCGGAAGAAGAATTGAAACCGGCCGCCCTCAAAGTTGCTGCCGGTTGAGGAGACGACGATGAACGACGCACTCACAACCACACATCTGGAAAAAACCAGCCTGACCCTGGGCTTTATTCCGCTTACCGATTGCGCCCCGCTGGTGGTGGCGAAGGAGAAGGGTTACTTCGAAAAATACGGCCTTAACGTAACACTCTCCAAGGAGACATCCTGGGCCAACATCCGTGACAAGGTCGCGCTCGGTATACTTGATGGTGCGCAGATGCTCGCCGGCATGCCTATCGCCATGAGCATGGGTATCGGACCGATGGCAAAACCGATGGTCACCGCCTTATCCATGGATCTGAATGGTAACGCCATTACCGTCTCCAATGCGTTATACGAAAAAATGCAGTCACTTGCACCGGAGGCCATGAAAGAGCGGCCACTCAGTGCACGTGCGCTAAAAGCAGTAATAGACAGCAACAAAAAGACCGGCGGCGAGTCTCTCAACTTTGCCATGGTCTTCCCCTACTCCACTCATAATTACGAACTTCGTTACTGGATGGCCGCTGCCGGAATCGATCCGGACAGAGATGTGCGCCTGGTGGTCGTGCCACCGCCGCAGATGGTCGGTCAGCTGGAGAAGGGCAGCATCGATGGGTACTGTGTCGGTGAGCCGTGGAATGCACAGGCAGTACAGGCCGGTCTCGGCCGCACCCTGACAACCAAATACGAGATCTGGAACAACAGCCCGGAGAAGGTACTTGGCGTTACCCAGGAGTGGGCCGAACAGTATCCCAATACCCACCGCGCGCTGCTGATGGCGCTGCTCGAAGCAAGCCGTTGGCTGGACGAGGTGCAAAACCGTCTCGAAGCGGCCGCGATGATCTCGCGCAGTATTTACGTCAACGCCCCCGAGCACGTGGTGCGTATGTCCATGACCGGCACCTTCCAGTACGCCGCCACTGAAATGCCACGCGCCCAGCCTGACTTCAACGTCTTTTACCGCTATGCAGCCAACTTCCCATGGCGCTCGCATGCGCTGTGGTTCATCACCCAGATGGTGCGCTGGGGACAGGTAAGCACGGCGGTCGACATGCATGCCATCGCCGAAGAGGTGTATCGCCCGGATCTTTTCCGCGATGCCGCCGAATCCCTCGGCCTGCTCTGCCCGAGCATCGACTACAAGCTGGAAGGTCACCACAACAACAGCTGGAAACTGCACGAAGGCAGCGAGTCAATGCTCATGGGCCCGGACAGTTTCCTCGATGGCCGCCGTTTCGATCCCTCGAATCCGCTCGACTACCTCTGTGGCTTCGAGGTGCACCACATGATGGTCAACATCGATGAACTGGCACAACTGAATCGGCACGAAAAAGATGCCGACAATGCGGCTAAACCGTCTGCATAGGAGTGACGATGATGAAAGAACAACTGGTACTGATTGGCAACGGCATGGCCGGCATCCGCACCCTGGAAGAGCTACTCAAGCTGGCGCCGGAAAAATACGAAATTACCGTGTTCGGTGACGAGCCACACCCCAACTACAACCGCATTATGCTCTCACCGGTATTGGCCGGGGAAAAACAGTTCGATGAGATCGTCCTCAACAGCCGCGATTGGTACGCGGAAAACGGCATCACCCTGCACAGTGGTGCAGCGGTAACGAAGATTGATCGCATCAAGCGCAAGGTCATTGCTGCTGATGGTACTGAAGCAGACTACGATCGCCTGCTTATCGCCACCGGCTCCATGCCCTTCATTCTACCGGTCACCGGCCGTGATCTCGACGGTGTGATCGGTTTTCGCACCATCGCCGATGTCGAGGAAATGACCAGAGCAGCTGAGCAGTATGATAACGCGGTCGTGATCGGCGGTGGCCTGCTCGGTCTTGAGGCCGCCAATGGACTACTCAACCACGGTATGAAGGTTACCGTCATCCACCTTCCCGATTTGCTGATGGAACGCCAACTCGATGAGGCCGCGGCACAACTGCTGCAAAGCGAGCTGGAAGGACGCGGCCTGAAAATCATCACCGGCGCCAATACCGAAGCACTGGTAGGTGAAGATCGCGTAGAGAAACTCATACTCAAGGACGGTCGAGAGATCCCTGCCGATCTGGTGGTCATGGCCGTTGGTATCAGACCCAACATCACCCTGGCTAAAGAGGCCGGTCTGCACTGCGAGCGCGGCATCGTGGTCGGTGACACAATGCAGAGTTTTGACCCGAGCATTTACGCGGTAGGCGAGTGCGTCCAACATCGCGGCAACACCTATGGGCTGGTCGCCCCCCTGTTTGAACAGGCCAAGGTCTGCGCCAACCACCTGGCCCATCTCGGTTATGGCCGTTATACCGGCTCCGCCACCGCTACCCGCCTCAAGGTCAGTGGGGTGGAATTGTTCTCAGCCGGCAACTTCACCGGAGACGAGAGCACCGAGGCGATTGTGCTCAAGGACGCCTCGCGAGGTATCTACAAAAAACTGGTGCTCAAGGAGAACCGCATCACTGGTGCCGTGCTCTACGGCGACACCGTCGACGGTGCCTGGTATTACGAGCTGATGCGTGAGGGCTCCGATGTCAGCGCCCACCGCGATCAATTGATGTTCGGCCGCCACCACCTGGGCGATGCCGGCCACGGCGGTCAGAACACCGCTGCAGGCATGGCTGATGACGCCCAGGTGTGCGATTGCAACGGCGTGTGCAAAGGCGATATCGTCAACGCCATCCGCTCCCCGGGCCTGTTCACTCTGGAAGAGGTGAAAAAGCATACCAAGGCGGCCGCCTCCTGCGGCGGCTGCACCGGCCTGGTCGAGCAGATCCTCGCCGAGTGCGTCGGTGGCGACTATTCCGCACCGGAGAAAAAACCGATATGCGGCTGCACCGACTTCACCCACGAAGAGGTTCGCGAGGCAATCGCCGAGCAGC
>JBFEYJ010000148.1:0-7113 GCA_041562215.1 Thiohalomonadaceae bacterium
CGTTGCCAAGCATACGGCTCCCCACCGGATCTCTCCCGTTACGACACAGATATTCTCAACTCGATGAGCAACCCGGCAGTGATCAACCAATGCAGGTTTCCAGAGAGCATCCCATGCCGATTTATAGGCGGGCTATCGAAGGCAAGCGTCATCGCCTCAAACCTACCGCCCATGCCTGAATGGACGGGTAGAAGTGAAGAGATGGAGATACTTCCGTTAAATTAATACTGTTATCTTGAATTGTGTGAACTCGGGTAATTTATTAGCAGTGCACAAAATGGATCTTAATGCTGGTGTTGACTCCCCCCTCCCAGCTCGACCTCAGGGTCGAAATCACGTACTTTATCGAAATCAGGAAAGGCATAAGCAGCCATGCCTGCAATGAGGTCAACAGTGATCTCTTCATAGCGCAGGATCCTGCCACCGTGTTCAGTGACAAATGACTCGGCCTGTCCTTTCTCGGCAAAGGGTGCAAGCGTGTGGCCCATCGCACCACGCAGGTCGTGTTCAATCACGTACCACGCCTTATAGGCATCGATATAGGCATCATCAGGTGGTGAATTCCAGTCGACACCATGCATGTTGTGTACCCACGCTCCCTTCACAACGGCGGGACTGTCCGGCTGGAACAGGAAGGCCATCAGGTCCGTGGTCGAACAGAAATAGGCAGGTTTTTTCACGCCGCGAATTCTTGCCTGGCCTTTTGGGCCTTTCTGCGTGGCCACAATCATGCCACACACATGACAATTTTCGGCGCGGGTCACCTTTGTCGGGCCGATGGCCTCTTCCTGTGATTGACTACTGCAACCGCACAACAACAGAGACGCGAGCAGGGCGGGGATGAGCAGGAGGCGATGATTCATGAGGTCCTCTCCTTTTAGGTATTTTTTTCAGGCCTGGCGACGGGCGAATAGCCAGGCAGCAAAGGAAAACGGTATGGCGATCCACAGGGCTAGAATAGCGAGCAGAAATATCGGGCTAAGGATCTCCGGTGTCGCAATAGCGCTTAACCCGGCATGCACCTGTACCGCTTCGAAACCGGCCAGGTTGGCCAGGCGGAATACATCGGTGGGATTCAGCAACAACAGATAGGGAAAGATATCGGCCCCGACCCGTCCCTGAGTTGCAACCAGCACACCAAGTAGTGCGAGATCAAAGACCAGCACAAACAGGAACCACACCAAAAGAGCCAGTCCCGCGGCACGGGTTTTCTCTGTCACCAGCACGCTTATCAGATGTGCAAATGCGATGAAGACCAGCCCTAGCATCATTGCCGAGACAATAAAATAGCTATACGCGCCGACCAGTTCGGCGGGGTCGATTTCACCGGAAAAAAACACCATCACGATCCCTGCGCTACCAAACCCCAGTAATGAAGAGATACCGATAATGCCGGAGTGGCCGAGGAATTTACCGGCAAGCAATTGACCACGCCCCAGTGGATAACTCAGCAATAACAGGAGGGTCCCCTGCTCCTCTTCACCGACCACTGTGTGATAAGCCAGTAGCAGTGCAATCAACGGGACGATATAGATCGCTAAGCTCGCCAGGCTAATGATGGTGGTATCCAGCGAAGTAAAGCCAATCCGCCCCGAGGCGGCGGCGCCAAAATAGGCCAGGCCCAGCGAAAGCAGCGCAAAGATCACCGTAATGGCGATGATCCAGCGGTTGCGCAAGCCATCGCGAAATTCCTTGCCGGCGACAATCAGGATGGGATTCATGAGTGACTGCCTAGCAAGCTGATATGCGTGTAGAGTGTCTCCAGCGAAGCAGGTAGTACATCGATATCCTCAACTCCGGGCTGCCCTGTTAACTGACGCAAAACCTCCAGTTTGTCACCTGCCTCTCCCCTAATCTCAAGCCGATTATCTTCCATCGGATGGCATTCGACAGTGAGATGCGCAAGTGCTCTGAGCAAATCCTGGGCATCTCCTCCACGCACCTGAATCCGCAGTGGCAACGCTGTGTGAGCGCGCAACGCCTCCAGTGAGCCAAAGGCAAGCAGCCGTCCATGTTCCATAATGGCGGCACGATCAATATGTCGTTCGATCCCGGGCAACACATGTGAGGAGAGGATGATGGTGACACCTTGTTTGCGTAGCCTGTCGAGCATCGAGTAGAGATCCCGGGTGGCGATCGGATCGAGCCCTACGGTGGGTTCATCGAGAAGCAGTAATCGCGGTTCTCCCAGCATGGCCTGGGCAAGGCCGAGGCGCTGGCGCATCCCTTTTGAATAGGTTTTCACACGCTTGTGGATCACCTCATTCACCAGGCCGACCTGTTCCAGGAGCTCAACGCAAACGCGTGTATCCACCTGCTTGAGCCGCGCAAAATAGCGCAAAACCTCAAGCCCGGTAAGCTGCTCATAAAAACTGACGCTTTCCGGCAGATAGCCAAGCTTTTTGCGAAGGCGATGGGACTGAGAGCCAGAGGGTTCTTCACCAAATATCATGACTTCACCGCTTGTCGGTGTACTGACCCCCAGCATCATTTTCATGGAGGTGGTCTTGCCGCAACCGTTGTGACCGAGCAGGCCGATGACCTCACCGTGGCGGATACTCAGGTCCAGCCTGTCCACGGCGATAAAGTCGCCGTAATGCTTGCTGACCTGTTTGAACTCAACGGCCGTATCGCTCATGCTTCATCTTCATCCGGTGGGCGCATCAGGGGATGACTGTCCTGTACCCCAGGAGAACGCAGAATCGGGAACTGGCTTTGGACCCAACGCAAGGTCTGGATCGCCGGGCTATTCATCAACATTTTGGCCAAGGGATACTTCCACAACAGCTTGTCGATGCCATCATTGGGTTCATAGGCCTGATCACCAATACCATCACCGCCCAGATCCCACCCCAGATAGTCACTCCAGAAATTGCCACGCCCCTCACGTGACCACTCCTGACGTCGGCTGGCAACATATTTGACCTGATACCGGTTACGCATGAAGGTATTGCCGTAGAGTTCATTGAATTCGGAGCCCGCCGTCAGGTGAATGCCGATCTCACTATCGGCAAAGGTATTGCCGCTAATCGTGTTATGCAGCGAGTTATAGATAAAAACAGCCTTGCCCTCAGCCCCAAGTACAACACCATGCTCCATTTTTACCGGCCCGGACCAGCCGGTCACGCCATGGATTTTGTTATTGATAATTGTGCTGTAAGTAATGAAATTTAGCAGGATGCCATAGTTGCGGTCATTGTCTGAGGTATTGCCGTCCACCACCAGGTCTCGCGACATCATCAACGCGTAACCGCTGCGGGTGCGGTTCGTTTGATTACCGATAATCCTGCCATGATGGGCAAACATATAATGGATACCGTAACGCAGGTCATGAAACCGGTTGTGGCTGAACTCGAGATTACGGCTGTTATCGACATAGATGCCGTCGCGGGTGTCCCAAACGATGTTATGGCTGAAAACCCCGGAATCCACATTAAACAGACGTATCCCGTCACCTCGATCCTGTGAGGCGTAACGGGTATCGCCGCGGATATGGTTATTGAGAAAACGGATGTCATTGGAATGCCACAGCCAAAGCCCGAAGGCATTCTCTTCCATAGTGGTCTCTTCGACGACCAGACGATGGGAACCACGCGCGCCGTGAACGGCGGCATTCATGCGGGTCAAATTAAAACCTGAATTCCGCAGGGTCAGACCGCGAATAGTGACATCCGTGGCTTCGACACGGATCACATCACCATGACCATCGGCATCGATAATCGCGCCAGGATCACCATATAGGGTCAGGGGCTTGTCAACGAGAACACCGCCCTGGTAGAGGCCCTGTGCAAGCGAGATAATATCCCCCGCTTTCGCATCGTTGATTATTTGCTGCAATGGCGGCCCATCCGGATTTGCACGATATTCCACTGCGGGCACAGCGCTTGCGTGAAACCACAGCAGCAGAATAAGAAATCGGTATATCGGCATATTCACGTCGGTAATGTGCAGGAGCGATAACGTGCAACGAGGTACTGGACCGGGCTCGTGGGTGAGCAAGAGCCGAGCGCAAGTGCTTACAGTACTTCCTTCGCGACGCTGGTCGCTCCTGCACGATTGCTTAGGCTTCGACCAGCATTCGACCTGACATTTCCATGTGCAGGGCGTGACAGAACCAGCTGCAGTAGTACCAATGAACACCGGGTTTGTTGGCAACAATAGTGACCGATGCCGTAGCCTGTGCAGGGATTTCGAAATTCACGCCATGATTGGTCAGACAGAAGCCGTGATGGAGATCCTCAATCATGTCGAGATTGGTGAGTACTATCGTGACCTCGTCCCCCTTCTTGACAGTAAATTCAGACATGCCAAAGGTGGGCGCCACAGCTGTCATATAGACACGAACCTTTTTGCCATCGCGCACCACCTTGTTGTCCTTCTCCAGCGTGATGCCGTCACGCTTGGCCATCGCCACGGTTTCGGCGAAGAAGGGATCATCCCTTGTCCATAGCCGCTTCGGGCGGACCTGATCGCGCCGTACCATGATGCAATCATGGGGCTCGGGGAAAGCCGGACCGTCATGGACCAGTTTCATCTCATCACCTGAGATGTCGATCAGCTGATCGTTCTCGGCGTGTAACGGGCCAACCGGCAGAAAGCGATCCTTGGAGAACTTACACAGAGCCACCAGCCATTTACCATCGGCATCCTTACTTTCGGCAAGGGTCGCCTTGGTGTGGCCAATCTGATAGTGCACATCAAGTTTCTGGCGAATGTAGTTAACCTTTTCACCTTTGGCTGCACGGATCGCATCGTTGATATTCCACTTCACCACCTGGCTGTCGAGAAATGCCGAGGTATAGGCATTGCCGCGACCATCGTAGGTGGTGTGCAGTGGCCCAAGCCCCACCTCCGGCTCGGCGATGACCGCATCACGCGGATCCTTGAATTTTCCGGCAAACCACTGATCAACCTTGGCGATCTCGATGATGCTGACTGTCGGCGAGAGCTTGCCGTTGGCAACGAAGTATTTGCCATCAGGACTTGTATTGAGGCCATGCGGACTCCGAGGTACAGGAATATACATGGTGAACTCGGAGCCGCCCTTTTCAGCGCCACGCCCATCGATCACCGGTACTTTGGAATCGCCGATGGTGGTGTACTTTCCTGCCTTGACCGCCGCTTCGATCCTGGCGATGTTAAATACGACCGCCCAGTCGCGCTCAGGCCCCATCATATCGGCCAGCACCACGCCACGTGCAGAGTTGTAGCAAGTGGAGCAGACGTACTTGCCTTCGTAGTCGGTGTCGTTATTATCCAGATTACCATCGACAATCACCTGCCACTTAACCTCCATGCTGTCTGCGTCCAGAGCCGAGATCATGGTCCAGTAATTGGCCGGATTGTGTAGGTCACGTCCATCATTCGGCTGAGGTACAATCATTTCCCCGTTGGCAAAAACGTATCCTGTTTTCGGGTATTTTTGCAGGCGAATGCCATGGATACTGGTCACGTTGGGGATGGTAGTGATCTTGTCCGTTTTCATCACATCCATACGGATACGTGCAACTCGGGTGTTGGCTTTGTCATTGACAAATAGATAGCGACCATCATAACTTCCATCGGTATAGCTGGCGTGTACATGATGGGTATCACCATTCATGTACTCGCCGCCCTCCCCCAGAACGCGCTTGCTCTCATTGGTCTGCCCCCAGCCTGTCGCACTATCACGATTAAACACCGGGATACGCATCAACTCACGCATCGATGGCACACCCAGGATACGCACTTCGCCTGATTGGCCGCCGCTCCAGAAACCGTAGTAATCATCCAGTTCACCTGGCGAGACATGGAAACTCAGGCCATTTTCATTAGTTTTGGTGCGCGCCTCGGCATCGCTGATCCCGGGGATCATTCCGCTACCTAATCCCGCCCCGGTTACTCCGGCAACAGCCGTAGCGCCGAGAAAAGTACGGCGACTGACGCCACTCTTTTTGTCATCATTTTTCTCATCACTCATGCGACTCCCCTCCTGTTTACTCTTATTTACCTCCCGCCGGGAGGCGGGACTCTCCATTCCCATGCATAGACATGGCTTCGATGTTTTCCGTAAGCGCTGTTGAGCGTACGCGACGTTTGCGCTTTTCCACCATCGGTGGACACTTGTGATCAGCATGGAAGGTCACCTGGCAATCCAGGCAGTAGTGACATTCATTCATATTGATCACGCCAATACTATCGATAGCACGAACCTCGCAATCGTTAGCGCATATCTGGCAAGGTCGGCCACACTCCTTACGCCGGTGTAGCCATTCGAAGAGCCGCACCCTTCCGACGATGGCCAGTGAGGCGCCCAGCGGGCAGAGGTAACGGCAGTAGAACTTGTGGTTGAAGATGCCGATCACCACAAGGGCAATGGCATAGAGCAGATAGCCCCATTCACGTTGGAAATGCAGGATTATCGCGGTTTTGAATGGCTCTACTTCGGCATATTGCTCAGCAGAGGCCAAAGATTGAAGCGAGATCCCGAACAGGACGATCAAGATAATGTACTTAATCGCCCAGAGTCGCTCATGCACCGCGGCGGGGAAGCCATATTGCCGAACACGAAAATGACGGGCAATTCGGTTGATAAGCTCCTGCAAAGCACCAAATGGACATAGCCAGCCACAGTACACCCCGCGCCCAACCAGCAGTATGCTGACCGCGACAAAGCACCACAGAATAAACATCATTGGATCCATCAGGAACGTATCCCAACGAAACTCGTTGATGACCGAATAGGTAAAGGTCAGGACATTTACTACCGAGAGCTGAGCCAGGGAGTACCATCCGATAAAGAACAGAGTAAAAACCAAATAACCGGTACGGACCCGCTCAAGCAGTCGCGGACGTTTAACAAGCCATTCCTGAAACATAAGAACCGCGGTGAGTACACCCAGTGCAATCACCAGCACACTGATCTGAAATGATTTGTCACGCCATATCGTGACCCATATTGGAGTATCCTCACCCGCACCATACTCAGGATTTTCTGCGGGTGGATATTCCACATAGCTATCCGGGATCAGGTACTCTCCACTGAAGCTGACATAGCTTCTTTCCAGTGCCCCTATCTGACGCACCACCAGTAGCTCAACCTGCCAAGGCTTGCCAGGATCGAATCGATGGTCA
>JBFEYJ010000149.1:0-7066 GCA_041562215.1 Thiohalomonadaceae bacterium
AGGCCGTCAATTGTTTGATTTTATGAGACTTTTTTTGCGCGCTGCCGCGTTTATCCTTTGTGCGATGGGTGCTGGGCAGGCCATGGCCGGCGCTTCCCAGGCGATGGGGTATACGCCCAAATACCCCGACGGCTTTGAGCACTTCGATTACGTCAATCCGCAGGCATCCAAAGGGGGAAGCCTCAATTTATCGGCGTTTGGGAGTTTCGACACCCTTAACCCCTATACATTGAAAGGACGTTCCGCCATCGGTCTTGATGAACTGATGTTCGAGACGTTGATGGTCAGTAGCCTTGACGAGCCCTTCAGTCAGTACGGCCTGTTGGCTGATGAGGTGTCACTGGCCGGCGACGGTCTTTCCGTGACCTACCACATCAATCCTGTCGCACGCTTTTCCGACGGAACGCCTGTGCTGGCCGAGGATGTGAAGTTTTCTTTCGAGACCCTGCGCGATAAGGGACACCCACGGTACCGCATCTACTGGGGTGATATTACCAGAGTCGTTGTGGAGGATGAGCGAACCGTGCGTTTCGAGTTTGCCCGCGTCAATCCCGAGTTGCACATGATTGCGGGGCAGGTTCCGGTATTTTCCCGCCAGTGGGTCGCCGGTCAGGAGTTCGAGAAGATGGCGCTGATCGCGCCGCATACCAGCGGACCTTACCGTATCGAAAAATATGAACTGGGCAAGTACATTACCTATGCGCGAAACCCGGACTATTGGGGCAAGGACCTCAGCGTCCATCGTGGGATGTACAATTTTGACCGTGTGACCTTCAAGTATTACCGCGACTTTACTGTCATGCTGGAAGCGTTCAAGGCGGGTGAGTTCGATTTCATTCACGAATACAACTCAAAGAAATGGGCGCGTGATTACATCGGGTCAAAGTTTCGCTCCGGACGGATCGTCAAGAAGGAGCTGCAGCACAGTAATAACTTGGGGATGCAAGGCTTTGTGTTCAACCTGCGCAGGCCGCTTTTTCAGGACATACGCGTGCGCAAGGCGCTGACACTGGCGC
The DNA here is from genome assembly GCA_041562215.1 of Thiohalomonadaceae bacterium. Taxonomy (GTDB): domain Bacteria; phylum Pseudomonadota; class Gammaproteobacteria; order Thiohalomonadales; family Thiohalomonadaceae; genus JBFEYJ01. The sequence continues at coordinate 1,017 of JBFEYJ010000149.1, forward strand.
TCGACTTTGAGTGGTCTAACCGCAATCTTTTCTATAACCAGTATGAGCGTAATGACAGTTATTTCAGCAACAGTGAACTGGCTGCTCGAGGTAAGCCGAGTGAGGCGGAGTTGACGTTGTTGGAGCCATTTCGCGATCAACTGCCGCCAGCGCTGTTCGAAAAGCCCTGGCAGCCGCCGAGTACAGCGGCTCCCGGCAGCCTGCGGCGGAACCTGCGCCAGGCCAAGGCGTTACTACAGGAGGCGGGATGGCGTTACAGAGATGGGGAGCTGCGAAACGACAAGGGTGAGCTTTTCAATTTCGAAATCATTCTCGTCCAGAAAGGTTTTGAGCGCATCGTCGCCCCTTTTGCGCGCAATCTGTCAAAGCTGGGTATCGAGGTTAAATACCGCACTGTCGATACCGCTCTTTACCAGCGACGCACCGATACCTACGACTTCGATATGGTGGTGAGTGGTTTCGGTCAGTCGCAGTCACCTGGTAATGAGCTGATGGGCATGTTCCATTCCAGTTCAGCCCACAAGGAAGGGACGAATAATCTTATCGGCATCGATGATCCGGTCGTTGATGCGTTGGTGGAAAAGGTCATTTATGCCGAGGATCGTCAGGCGTTGGTCACCGCAGTGCATGCCTTGGACAGGGTGTTGCTCTATGGTGAGTACCTGATCCCGCAGTGGTATATCGGCAGCCACCGTGTTGCCTTTTGGGATCGTTTTGGTTTTCCTGAAACCGTACCACTTTATTACAACCCGGTAACCTGGATGCTCTCCACCTGGTGGGTTGAAGAAAATTAAACGCAGAGGACCTGGAGGATTTGTATCGTGTTCCGGTAATGAGGTTCCATTGGGTTAACTGCGTTGTCGTATGATAATTTAATCGACAGCAATGAATAATAATCGTTTTTCCCCGTGTATTTTGTTTCTTCTGCGTTGAAAAGGTTTTTTAATGGCTGCGTATATTCTCAAACGCCTGTTGTTGATGATACCGACACTGATCGGTGTCCTGCTGATCACTTTCGTGGTGATCCAGTTCGTGCCGGGCGGGCCCGTGGAGCAGCTGGTGGCGCAGCTCAAGGGCCAGGGAATGCAGGGCGAGGTCAGCACCGGTGTCGAGGGGCTGTACCGCGGCGCCAGGGGACTGGATGAAGAGCGTATTAACGAGCTGAAGGCGTTTTATGGATTCGACAAGCCGGCCTGGCAGCGTTTTTTCGCGATGCTGGGCAACTACCTTACCTTCAATCTTGGCGACAGCTATTTCCACCACCAGTCGGTAATGGAGCTGGTGGTCTCCAAGCTCCCTGTGTCGATTAGTCTCGGGGTATGGACCTTTCTTATCACCTATCTGACCTGTATCCCGTTGGGCGTCGCCAAGGCGGTGCGTGAGGGTACGCCTTTCGATGTTATCACCAGCACGCTGGTTCTCATCGGGTATGCCATTCCCGGTTTTGTCCTCGGCATCACCCTGCTGGTACTCTTCGGTGGTGGCAGCTTCTGGGATATCTTCCCGCTACGAGGGCTTGTCTCGGATAACTGGGAAGATCTTTCCGTGATGGGAAAAGTTCTCGATTATCTTTGGCACATGGTGTTGCCGATCACCGCCTCGGTAGTGGGTAGTTTCGCGGTGATGACCATGCTCACCAAAAACAGTTTTCTCGATGAGATCAGAAAGCAGTATGTGCTGACCGCACGCGCCAAGGGGCTGGGCGAAAACACCGTACTTTACAAGCATGTCTTTCGCAATGCGGTCATCCCGCTGATCACCGGGTTCCCCGGTGCCTTCATTGCCGCCTTCTTTTCCAGTTCGTTGCTGATCGAGACTATTTTCTCGCTCGATGGTCTGGGGCTTCTCTCTTACAACTCAGTACTGAATCGTGACTACCCGGTGGTGATGGGGACGCTTTATCTCTTTACCTTGCTGGGTCTGCTCGGTAAGCTGATAACCGATATCTGTTACGTGCTTGTCGACCCACGCATCCAGTTCGAATCGGTGTCGCGATGAGCCAGATGCAGAGCACGTTGAAGATGCAGACCGAAAAGCCGGTTTCCGCGGCACGTATCAGCACCGCACAGCGTGCCTGGCGACGCTTCAAGGGCAACAGGCGCGGCTATTACAGCCTATGGATTTTCGGCTTTTTGTTTCTGTCGAGTCTGTTTGCCGAGTTGCTTTCCAATGATACACCGCTACTCGTCCATTATCAGGATGAGTATTACTTTCCGATGTTCGTCAATTATCCTGAGACCACCTTCGGTGGCGACTTCGTTACCGAGACCGATTATCTCGATCCCTATATCCGTGAGCAATTAACGGCGGGGGACAACTGGGCGATCTATCCACTCAATCCTTACTACTACGACACCATCAATTATTTTTCCGATTACCCTAACCCGGCGCCACCTTCGGAACAGAATTTCCTCGGCACTGACGATCGCGGCCGGGATGTCCTTGCTCGGCTGATTTACGGTTTTCGCATATCGGTGCTGTTCGGTCTGGTACTTACCGTGATCGGCACGGTGATCGGCATCCTCGCCGGTGCCATACAGGGCTATTTCGGTGGGCGCACTGACCTCTTTGCCCAGCGCTTTATCGAGATCTGGGGCTCGATGCCCGAACTCTATCTGTTGATTATTTTTGCCTCGATTTTCCAGCCCAGTATCCTGTTGCTGATCGTGCTGCTTAGCCTGTTCGGCTGGATGGGGTTGGCCGATTACGTGCGGGCCGAATTCCTGCGAGGGCGCAACATGGACTACGTCACCGCCGCACGGGCGCTGGGTGTGTCCAACGGTGCGATCATGAGGCGTCACCTGCTGCCCAATGCGATGACCCCGGTAGTGACCTTCCTTCCGTTTCGCATCAGTAGTGCGGTGCTGGCCCTGACCAGCCTCGACTACCTTGGCCTCGGCGTGCCACCGACGACACCGAGTCTCGGCGAACTGCTCTCTCAGGGCAAGGATAATATCGATGCATGGTGGCTCTCTATTACCACCTTCGGCGTACTGGTTTGCACGTTGATGCTACTGATCTTCATCGGCGAAGCATTGCGAGAGGCCTTTGATACGCGTAAAGGCTAAATGCATTTCACAGTAAAGGATGCAGGGAGGCGTTAAGGACTGCGTGTGATGTGGATTAAATGTTATCAGTCGCGGATAGTCGTGTACGAATTACTAATCAAAAGAAATAGTGATTTCTTTACCCTTTGCAGTTAATAGGCTGTTTATGAGTGAGCTATTGAACGTCGATAATTTGTCAGTTGCCTTTGGTCATCCCGGTGCGCGTGAAACCGTGGTCGACGGGGTGAGTTTTGCCATGGCGCCTGGGGAGAAGCTGGCGCTGGTGGGGGAGTCGGGTTCAGGTAAGTCAGTGACGGCGCTTTCTATTTTGCAGTTACATGATCGCTCGCAAAGTGAATATGGTAGCGGCAGCATCCACTTCAATGGTGAGGAGCTGTTGGGACGAAGCGAGGAGGGGATGCGATCGATCCGCGGCCGTGAGATCGCGATGATCTTTCAGGAGCCGATGACGGCGCTTAACCCGGTTTACAGCGTTGGCGAGCAGCTTATCGAACCGTTGATGTTGCATGAGGGGCTGGACCGGAACCAGGCGCGTGAGCGCATGATTGCCCTGCTGGACCGGGTCGGTATCGCCGAGCCGGAAAAGCGTTTCGATGCTTTTCCCCATATGCTTTCCGGTGGCCAGCGCCAGCGCGTGATGATCGCCATGGCGCTGGCATGTCGGCCAAAGTTACTTATCGCCGACGAGCCCACTACGGCGCTGGATGTCACCATCCAGAAGCAGATCCTGGAGCTGCTTGATGAGTTGCAGGCGGAGTATGGCATGGCGGTGCTGCTCATTACCCATGACCTTAACATGGTGCACCATTTCGCTGACCATGTGGCGGTGATGGAGAAAGGGCTGATGGTGGAACAGGGCAGGGTGCAGGATGTTTTCAGCAACCCTCAGCACCGTTACACGAAAAAACTCCTTGCCAGTGAGCCCGAGCCGTTGGTGGCCGATGATGATGTTATTGTCATGGGACAGCAAGCGCCGATTATGCGCGGTGAGGATATCCGCTGTTACTTTCCGATCAAGGCTGGATTTTTTCGCCGCAAGGTCGGTGAAGTGCGCGCGGTGGATCAGGTGGACATCATGCTTTACCCGGGTGAAACCGTTGGCATCGTCGGTGAGTCCGGCTCCGGCAAGACCACCCTCGGGATGTGTCTGCTTCGACTGCAACAGAGCGAAGGGGCGATTCATTTCGACGGCCAGCGAATCGATGAACTGGGGACGCGCTCACTGCGACCACTCCGTCGTAATTTTCAGGTTGTATTCCAGGACCCCTTTTCCTCACTGTCGCCGCGGATGAGCATCGAGGAGATCATCGGCGAGGGACTGAAGTTGCACTACCCGCAGCTTGATCTCAATCAGCGCCGCCAGCGCATCGAGGCGGTGATGGATGAAGTGGGACTGCAGCATGAAATGCTCTCGCGTTATCCGCATGAGTTCTCCGGTGGTCAACGCCAGCGCATCGCCATTGCCCGCGCCGTGGTGCTGGAGCCGAAACTGATCCTGTTCGATGAGCCGACAAGCGCACTGGATATTTCAGTACAAAAGCAGGTGCTGGCATTGTTGCGCGATTTGCAAAAGCGCCACGGCATGAGTTACCTCTTTATTTCCCATGACCTGAAAGTGGTTCGTGCCATTTCCCATCGGGTATTGGTGATGAAAGAGGGGATGGTCGTTGAAAGCGGCAACACTGAAGAGTTGTTCAATGCGCCACAACATCCCTACACCCGTAGCTTACTGGAGGCGGCGCTGTTTCGTGAGGCGGTATGAGTGATAACCTCAAATATCTGCCGTTTGTGCTCATCGGCGTTATCACGCTTATACAGTTGTTTATTCATCTCTCGGCGAGGCGTATGCGTGGCCACTCGCTCTCCGAACTGGAGGGACTGCTGGAGCCTCACTGGCTGGAAAAGGACAGACTGGTGCTCTATTTCTCCAGCGCCTATTGTGCCCCGTGCAAGGCGATGGCGCCGATGGTCGACAAACTGGTCGCAGAGGGGGCCAACCTCCTCAAGCTTGATGCCATCGAACATGGTGAGTTGGCGAGCCGCCTCGGCGCCCGTGGTGCGCCTGCATTCGTTGAGGTGAGGCAGGGGAAGGTGATCAAGGTCCATCTTGGTGCGCTGACCGAGGTAAAGTTGCGCCAGATGTTGTAATGACTGTCGATTACTCGATTATCGTTCCCGCTTTCAATGAGGCTGAGTGGTTGCCCGCAACACTCGCTTCATTGCATCGAGCAATGGCGCCGTTAGCCTTCTCGGGGGAGATCATTGTGGTGGATAATAACTCCAGCGATGATACCGGTACCATCGCTCGAAAAGCAGGGGTTAGGGTGGTGTTTGAATCTCACAACCAGATCTCCCGTGCGCGTAATACCGGGGCATGTGCTGCCCAAGGGCGCTTCCTTGTCTTCGTCGATGCCGATACGCACATTCCTCCCAAATTGCTCGCAACAGCCCTTGAGAACCTTGATACGGGGAGGTGTTGTGGTGGTGGTGCCTCGGTTGAGTTCGACACCCCGCTCAACGCGGCAGGCCGACTAGGACTTTCCGCCTGGAACATCCTGTCGAGACGCCTGAAATTGGCCGCCGGTTGCTTTGTCTATTGTCGGCGAGAAGCATTTGATGATGTGGGAGGGTTTAGCGAGGCGGTTTATGCCAGTGAGGAGATCTGGTTCTCGCGGCGGTTGCGGCGCTGGGGGCGGGGCCGAGGACAGGTTTTTTGCATCATTGAGCGTTACCCTGCGAAATCGTCCGGGCGTAAGCTCGAGTGGTTCAGTTCATGGCAGCAGGTGGTTTTGCTGCTTATGATGCTCCTGTTCCCCTTTTTCGTGCGCTACAAGCGGTTTTGCGGTTTCTGGTATAAAAGACCAAACTAAACTTTTCATAATGACCGGACTGACTGCGACCGGCTTCAGCCTCAATAATTAATACAACACTGGGGTAAACCCTAGCCGTAAATCACGTTGACTTGATGCGTAAATAACGCAG
>JBFEYJ010000150.1:0-7003 GCA_041562215.1 Thiohalomonadaceae bacterium
CACATCTGTCGGGAAAAGGGCACCGAGCCACCCTTCAGCGGCAAATACCTGGATAACAAGGAACCGGGGATCTACCACTGTGCCTGTTGCGGCGCAGAGCTGTTCGATGCCGCCACCAAATTCAACTCCGGAACCGGCTGGCCAAGCTTCTGGGATGCACTGGACCCCGCCAAGGTCAAGCTAACCGAGGACCACTCCCATGGAATGACCAGGGTCGAGGTCAGCTGCGCCAATTGCGGCGCCCACCTGGGCCACGTTTTCCCCGACGGCCCACCCCCCTCAGGCCAACGCTACTGCATCAACTCCGTTTCACTGAGTTTTGAAAAAAAAGAGTGACCGCATTCGCTCAACACCAGCGCACTTAGTTCACCAACCCGACCCGCATCCGCACCATGGCGGCACGCCCATGGTCATCCAGCACAGACACCATATAATCCCCAGCCGCTGCCGGCCAGAGGAACGCCTCATTAGGGGTGCTCTCTCCAACCAATCTATTGTCGACGAACCAGAACAGGCGTTTCACGTCAGCTTCGGCCACCGCCTCGAATGGGATCCGCTCCTCACTCAGACGATCGGCTCGCAATGAGTAAGTGATCACTTCACTTGGAGAGCTGATTTTTGGGGGTGTCCCGCTGCCTGCCTGCTGATCCAGCCCACAATCTTCTGCATAAGATGGTGGCGTGCGACGCGCCACTCCCGCCTGCCGAAAGATACGCAACAAATCTGAGGGCCAGAACTCGAACACCTCCAGGTGGCTCGTTACCGGGTTGTGGAAACAGGCGCGCTTGCCGCTGAGGTTGTCGATAGGAATAGCGCGGTGCACGGTAGAGACCTTGATCGGCGAAACGCCCGGAATGAACCACTCTTTGATGGTCTTCGGGCAATAGCGTCCGGGGAGATCGCCGGTATCGGCGCACATCGGCACACGACGCACGTTCAACTTACGCCGATCAGGGCGTTGCGCCTCAAGGCCGCGCTGCTTGTCGATGGCGGCATAAAGATCAAACAGCAATGGACCCGCCGCTGTCCGTCCCACAAAAGCCGGGTTGCCGCTGCCATCGAAATTGCCCACCCACACTGCCAACACGTAAGAGCCTGCCACCCCTATCGCCCAGGCATCACGAAAGGCGTAGGAGGTGCCGGTCTTCCACGCGATTTTGCCCCGCCTCTCCAGTGACCCTGGCAGTACCTCGGCCTGGGGTGGCGGATTGTCGCGCAGGATTTCCAGTGTTATAAAAGAGGCCTCTGGCGAGAGCAAGCGCTTACTTTCACTCAATTTCCCATCATCAAGTCCAGTGCGCAACGAATTCCATTCACCGCCATTGGCGAGCATGGCATAGAGCTCAACCAGCTCCTCCATGCTCACTTCGATACCACCCAGGGCCAAGGCAAGGCCATAGAAAGACGACTCGCGCATATCGGCAATCCCTGCCTGCTTCAAAAAACCATAAAAACCGGGCGCCCCCAGTGCAGCGGTGAGGTTTATCGCCGGCACATTACGACTTTTGATCAGGGCATCCCGGGCGAACACCGGGCCAAGGAACTGCTGGTCGAAATTCTCCGGTGTGTAACCGCCAAAGCGCTTGGGGGCATCTTTCAACATGCTCATTGGATGGATCAGACCTCGATCCATCGCCAGGGCATAGATAAACGGTTTGAGTGCAGAGCCGGGCGAACGACGGGCGCGGCTGCCATCGACTTGTCCGGCGATGTCATTATTGAAAAAACCGGCCGAACCCACCAGCGCTTCCACCGCCATGTGCTGCGTGTTTACCAGCATCGCTACGGCATTACGGATCCCCTCACCCGCACGGCGTCGGATGAAACGGTCTACCCCCTCCTCCAACAAACGTTGCATACCCAGGTCGAGGGTGGTGGTAATGCTGCCCTGCTGCTTCGGCTGAGCATTGACAAAATGGGGGGCGTGGAACGGGAGCCGCTCCGGCGGGCGAACCGCCAGAGGGAGCTCCAGCTGAATACGCCGCGATGCCTCTTCAGGGTATTGTTCCAGCCAGCGCTCGAACAGACGCAAGCGAGCCGCGGCCAACTCGCGGTAGCCTGACTTGCTGGTGGGATTGCGCCGTACCGGATTCTGCGGCACGACACTCAGTGCCAGCGCCTCGGGCAACGTAAGTTCGGTGGCCGGCTTGTCAAAATAGATCCGACTGGCCGCCTCCACCCCCTCAATGTTGCGACCATAGGGGGCAAGATTGAAATAGGCGGTAAGGATCTCCGCCTTGCTGTAATGGCGCTCGATCTGAATTGCACGCAGGATCTGTTGCAACTTGCCGGCAAAGGTATGGGGCAATCGATAACGCAACCGCGCCACCTGCATCGTCAGGGTGGAGCCTCCGATGCGCCGCTCGGCAAGTACCCAGGTCTGCCAGGCAGCGCGCAGTAGGGCAAAGGGATCAACCCCGGCGTGATCGTAGAAATCCTGATCCTCATAGAGCAGGGTGGCCTGCTGCATTACCGGAGCAACCTGCTGCAAGGTGATCTTCAGGCGGAAACGATCATCCGCCGCCAGCCCCAACCGCAGCAGGCGGCCGTTACGATCCAACCAAGCGCTGGAATAGCCGGATCCTATAGAGAGATCAGGACGCGGGGCCAGCAGCCAGGCCGACAACGCAGCCAATAGCACCAGCCCCGTCTGCCAAACCAGCCTTCGGACCCATCGGTGCATTACTACTCCGCATCGCTAACACTGAAGTGCCCGGCCAGGGAGCGGCCATACACACTACGGTCATACATCGCCTCGGCATAGGCCGGCGGCACCACGAACTCACCGGCCGCGGTGAGCTTGGCACGATAACGCAGTTCAGTGACGCTGCTGCCGAAGCTGCCATAGAACACGACCCGATCCTCGCGAATATCCACATAATCGGCGGACCAGTGCGCGGACTTGCGCGGTACCGAGCTGCGGATCACCTCGAAGCCACCGGGGAGCAGGTCGATCATCGCCACGTTACTCACCTGATCGCGGCCGCTGCTGCGGATCCGCAAACGCACCGTCACTTCCTGTCCCTGGCGGAGACTGCTCAACTCATGGCCTTCACTATCAAGATAGCTGCGTTGCACCTCCAGCCCCTCGGTGATCGCCTCCTTGGGCAGCACATGGTCGAAACCGGCCTGGGAAACCTGATAGAAGATCGCCTGCGCCGCTTCGATCATCACAGCTTCCGCCTCCACGGACGGCGAGGCACTGACGAAGGGCTTGCGTGCCAGCGGCAGAGGATTGGGCTCACCCTCCTGGTAACGCTCGCGGATAGTGATCCCCTCAACCCCATCCGGCCCCAGCATTGCCTTGGCATAAGCGCCGAGCGCCAGGATGGTATAGGCCGAACCGATGGTGTTGTAGTGACCGCCGAAGACCGGTTTGACCATCTGGCGGATCCCCTCGCCCTTGAGCGCCTTGATCCGCTCCGGGAAGTGGTTGGCCAGCAGGTAGAGGTACTGTGCATCGAGGGTCAACGGCGAGTGGAAGTCACTGTGGCGATCCTCCCTCGCCTCACCGATGGTGTAGCCTTCGACGAGGGACTCGGCCTCGGACTCCTTCTTCAACAACTTGTAAGTGGTTGCCATATAAGCCGCCACCAGATCCTCACGCCAGACCTTCTTGTCCTTCTTATCCAGGCCTTCCTGCAGATGCACCAGATCATTGGTGGTAACCTCACCATTACGGGTCAACAGGTAGATTGCTGCAGCTCGCTCCCTTGCCGCCTCCAGGTTACCGGCCCCTCTGCCGGCGACCCCGCGCAGATAATCCAGGCCGCGCGAGTAAAGGTCTTCCGGCACTGGATAGCCCAGAGCTCGCGCCTCGGTGAGAAACTGCATCACATAGATCGAGGGGAAATCGGCCGCATTGCGGCCTCCAGGCCACAGGCTGAAGCCGCCATCAGGGAGCTGGCGGGGACGTAACTTGTTGATCAACACCGCCACCTTCTCACGCGTCTGCGGCATCCGGTCGGCGTAGCCGGCATGCTGCATCAGGCCGATGAGCGGGAACACCTGACTGACCACCTGCTCGGTACAACCGTGGGGGAAGTTCTCCAGGTAAGTATTGAGACCGTCCACCAGCACCAGCGGACTGGCTGAGGCGGAGGCCTGCTGCTTGGCCAGTTCTGGATAGAGTCGGCGCGGCAGCTTGACCGTTTGCTTGCCATCCTCGGCATAACCGCTGTCGAAGCTGGCCATGTACGGCACCGCCGGGCGAACGCTTAGGGTCGCGCTGATCCGTCCCTCCTCCTTACCCAGTGTCGCCTTGAAGACAATCGAGGCGGCACCCGGCTTATCCAGCGCCTTGACCCGGAAATCGGCCTTCCCTTCGCTGCCTTCGGCGATACTCAGTTTAGCCGCCGCATCGCCGAGGATATGCAACAGCGGTGAGGTTTCGGCCTGCAAGGTGATCATTGCCTGCTTCCCGGAACCCTCGACCATGTTGGCCACGCCAACGGTGACGATGAACTCATCCCCCGGCGCCGCCACGGTCAGCACATTGGGTGAAATGACGAAGGGACCACGCACCAGCGTGCGCTCTTCGGCAGTGCCCATGGCCTCATCGGCTACCGCCACCGCCATCACCCGTAGCTGTCCGCTGAAGGTTTCCGGGATCTCGAAACTGACGGTTCGCTGCTCAGGCCCGGCATCGACGATCCCCGACCAGAAAGCCGCCGGTTTCTCCACCTTGCGGGCGAAGGGATTGAGGTTACGGCCCAGCGCTTGCTCCGCCTCACTCATGCCGCCGCCACTGGCTGAACGCTCACGGATGAGCTCGTACTCGGGAAGGATCAGGTCGAGTATCTGTTGTGTACGCACCTCGAGTGCGCGCTTTTTCAGGAAGTGATCCAGCGGTTGCGGCGTCTTGTAATCGGCCACCTGAAGGATCCCCTCATCAACGGCGAAGATCGCCATACGCGACCGCGCGGAGCTCCGATAGCCAATCTCCAGCGTCTTACCGGGACGGGCGATCGAGGGAACCGCCAGGGTGACATCGACCTTTCGCTTACTGCGATCGATGGTAAAGGGCGCTACCGCATAGCTCAACGGGCTGGTAAAGATCTCCGGTGAGTCAGCAGCGCGGACAAATGCGACGTTGACATAGGCATTGCCCTCCAGCTCCGGTGGCACGGTGATCGTTTGCATGGTACTGGTGGTGCTACTGCGGAACCACTTGAAGACGTGCACCCTGTCGCTCTCGATAGTAATCAGGCCGCCGCCGGTATAGGGAGCGGTGATGTTCATCTCGATGGTATCGCCGGCACGATAATCGGTTTTGTTCAGTTTCAACGTCAGCTCGGCGTTCTTCTCCAGCGTTCCTGCAAGGTTGCCGTGACCCACCACGGAAAAGGCGATCCGCGCCAGGCGGAGTGCCTTGCCGTCCACCAGTTCCAGCACAAAATCACCGGGCCTATCGCTCGGCAGACGATAGTCGCTGCCGCCCTTGCCGATGGCGAAGGGGCTATCTTCAAGTGGCTTTTCCTTGATTACAGTCTGGTACTTGTAGGTACCGTCCTGCTGCCGCACCAGGGTGGAGACGCGGCGCTGCTCGAGTAGTCTCAGGGTCAGGCCATCGTGGGTAATGGCGTTGAGATCACTGTCAATGGCGATAAAGCTAAGTGTGCGCTCACTCTCTCTGGTGATATAGTCAAGCTTACCATCAGACTTGTAGCCGACCAGCGAAGCCAAAGGCGACACCAGTGTACTGCTGCTCGCGCTGACACTTCGCCCACCGCCTTGCTCGAAGCCTTCGGCATTGAAACTGAGCCGATAAGTCCCTTGTACATACTCCTCTAGCGACAGTTCGAACTTAGCCAGACCATCGGCATCGGTTTTCTTTGCCTCGAGGCGTTTGCTGACGCTATGCGGCGTTTGTTTGGGGTCGGCCAGCGGGTCTTCGAAACGATAATCGGCATAGTCGCGAAAATGGAAGCCGGTAGGGTTGAGCGTTATACCCGCCTCAACGGTACGCTCTTGCGCCGGGCTACCGAAGAGATTCTCCAACCGCACCTCTGCCTCAAGGCGGCTGGATGACACCCACCCCTTCTCCTTCGCACCGAGTATTCGACTGGTAATGCGCATCCGATCAGGCTGGAACTCCTCAACCTGGAAACGTACTGAGCCGATCTGACGGCCACGGTGCTTGCCGCGGATTAAATAGAGCGCGGCATCATAATAACCTGTCTCTCCGGTGGCCTGAGTGGTGTAGTCAAGATCGAAGAAACCCAGCGTCGGCAGGGTGAGCTTCTTTTTCAGGGTTACGGTGCCACGAGGATCGCGGATCTCCAACTCCATCGGGATCGGCGGCGGAGCACTGAGATCCTGCCGGCGCACGATAGCGGCCAAATTGACCGTATCGCCGGGGCGGTAGATACCGCGGTCGGAAAAGAGGAAGGCACTCAGTTCATCGCCCCCCTTCTGGCGACGATACTGGCCGCCGACATCGAAACGGGAGAAATTGAGCTGACGGGTACCACGATCGTACGGCAGGAAGGAGGTATCGTTACCACCGCGTACCAGGTAGACCGTCGGTGCCTTCTCGTTTTCCAGTCCTCTACTGCTCGGCAGACTGACATGCCCCCGCTCATCGGTGATGGCGGACATCACCGGCTGCCCGTTCCTGCCCAGCAGCTCCACGGTGGCACCTGTCACCGGCTGGCCGTCTGCGATGGATTGAACAAACAGCTCATGGGACTTGTCGGCATTGTCCTTAACGATGATCCCAAAATCGCTCACCAGGATCAATCGCTTCTCTTCGGTACCGTAAACCGGCTGCTTGCGGCCCGGATCCCAGCCCTCGACAGTGACAAAAAATAGACCGTAATCAGCGCCGGGCTCCAGGTAGTCACCGAGATCAAAGGAGGCATAATTCGCTTTTCCCGGGTGACCCATGGCCAGATCGATAACCTGTTCGCTCCGCTCCGCGATGTTCTCCTCGCGGAAACTGTAATTACTGAACGAGGGATTGCTGATATCACCATAACTCTGGCTGATCAGGTGGTTGAGC
>JBFEYJ010000151.1:0-6944 GCA_041562215.1 Thiohalomonadaceae bacterium
GAGCAGGACGTATTCCAAACAATCGCCACTACCAGGGAATCGTACTCCCATCGAACCGATAAAAATGCCCCGTATCGGCAAGCTGAAAGTTCTCCACCAGCTTGCGCATGCCGGTGACGCTGGTGTGGGTGGTGAGCGTTGCACCGGGTCCGCCCATGCGGGTCTGCACCCAACCCGGATGCAGCATCAACACGCCGATGCCGCGTGGCTGCAGGGCCATTGACAATCCCTTCATCGCCGCATTGAGCGCCGCCTTGCTGGAGCGGTAGGCATAGGAGCCGGGGGTGCCTATCTCGGCGATGCTGCCCATGTGGCTGGTGATCGCAACGACCAGGCGCCGCTCACTGCGAGCAACGTGTTCGGTCAATGCGGCGCTTACCCTCATCGGACCAAGGCTGTTGACGCGAAAGGTCTCTTCCCACTGGCCGTAATCGATAGTGCGTAGTTCCTCATCCATGAACTTCTCGAAATAGACCCCGGCATTGTTGACCAGGATATCGATGGGCTCGCCTTCCAGCTCACCGGCCAGGGCGGCAAGCTCGTCCTCGCGAGTGACATCAAGCCGGTGAACGGTGAGATTGAGATTTTTATTGGCGAGCCGTTGCAGGGCCTCGGCCTGCTCGGGGTGGCGACAGGTGGCATAAACCCGCCAACCCGCCAGAGCATACTGCGTAGCCCACTCCAGGCCGAGTCCGCGGTTGCTGCCAGTGATAAGAATTGACGCCATATCAAGCCTTTACCTTAAGGACAAAACAATGGAGCTTCACCGACCCATTGCTCACCCTTGATATATAGCAGAAGACAGCCAGGAGCACCGGAAGTACGCCCCCTCCCCGCCGCTCCTTTATTGCGGATCCAGGGAGAATCCGAACAGTCCTCGACCAGGCAGTGACTTAACGGCGTCAGGCGAAGCTGACTGCCACAACCTTGTTGCCCCAACCGCGCCATCCCCGACGTGCACTAACCAGTGCCGCTGCTCACCTCGGCGATACGGAATCGAAAAACCCGTGGCTATCGGATAACAGAGCCACCTTCAGGCTTGACCGGTGGGACATGGTTCAGAGAAACAGGGTCAGTACACCGGTGTAACCATATAGCCGCCCATTGTAGAGCTCACCATTGGCAAAGAAGCCGACCAGGGGAAACTCCCCCAGCGCGGCACTGATGAGTTTCAGCTCGGCCGAGTCCTTACCGAACTGGTGACGACCGCGGCCGAGACAGGAGATATAGATCCCGCCACGGATCGGCCGCCCGTCGATGCGTTTGGCCAGCCGCGCCAGCATCTGCTGCATATCCTCCCTGGCGCTGTTGCCGTCACGGCGACAGAACATCAGCTGCTCGTGTCCTTCCATGTAGTCCCCGACGGCGATCAGCCCATGCTCCGGGTCCACCCCCATCAGGTTACGAACGAGGTAATCGCCGGTATCCGAACCCCTGATCGGCAGGCCGACAAAGATATAGCCTCCAAGCTTGCGCAGATCACGCGCCAGTACTTCACCGACCTCCTCCTTGAGCACCTCAAGGGCCGGACGGCGGTCGAGGCGCATCACCAGGTTTTGCTGCGCCTCATCGACTCGATGCAATGGTCCGAGAGGAGAAACGCCCTGAGTGTGATCGGTCATGACCTCGACCTCGGGGCCAAACAGCACTCCGGAGATCCCGTCATCAAACACGCCATCGGCGATCTGCAGGGAACGCTCCTCGGCGGAGCTAAGACCGCCGTTGAGGAAGGTGGCCGGAAGGTTATCCTGCATATCCTCAATGTATCCGGTGATCGCGGCAAAGGTCGGCGCAGCATGCAGCAGACCAAAACAGTAGCCCTGTTCGCGGCACCACTCGGCACTCTCCGGCGCCAGCCGGGTCTCCGGTTCACCACTGTTAGGGATGAGGCGATACCTTTCCCGCGGAATATCACAGACCATTAGCGCCAGAGCCTGCTCCTCGTAATATTCCCGGCCACCACCGACAATACCTGTGCCGACGCTGCCCAGCCAATGGATCTGGGGCGCGGCCATCCGCAGCAGATCAAGAATGCCTGGCAAATCGTTGCCTAGCCGGTCGGTCGCATACAGAAATCCCAGGCTCGCCTCGGCAGGAATCGTCCCCAGTTGCGCCAGACACTGCCGAACCAGGCTTTCGACATCATCGCCGTCGGCATGAGCATAAAGAAACGGCTGCACATCATGCCCCTAATAGTCTGTCGTAAATCGTTGTTGCCGTGATTCCCTAGCGGTCCATGCTGGAAATAACTGAGCCTTGCTGATGAACCAAGGCAAAGCGCACCGCGCAGGTAATGGCTAGCCCCTTACCAAGGAGTGCAACGCGCATTGGCTCAGCTGGGCTCCCTTCGGGCCGGTCCACTAGTCTATTACAATGCAAGCACTTTTACTGCCGCTCGCCATGGCGTTATCGCAGCAACACCTGGCTGATGTCACTTCTTCTGAGAGACGAGCAGCTCCTCCACTACATTACACCATGCCGCGGCAAGGTTCTCCGGAAGATAGCCCCCCCCACCCAGCGCCAACAACCGCCCCCGACAACTCTCCTCGGCGATCCCGCGGAGGCGTCCTGCCACCATGCGGTGGGTGGCGGTGCTGTAAGCCAGGTGAGTAAGGGGATCACCGGCCAGGCTGTCAGCACCGCACTGCAGGATGATGAACTCGGGCCGGGCTTTGCGTATAAACTCTTCTGAGGCGCCCCAGCGATCGGCAAATACCCTATCGTCCGACCCCGGTGACAGCGGGATATTGAGCTTGGTGCCTATTGCCGCTCCGATGCCGATCTCGCCGGCTCCGCCGGTACCCGGATAGAGAAAACGTCCGTCTTCATGAAAATCGACGATATAAAGCTCTGGATCTTCAGCAAAGGCATAATAAACACCATCACCGTGGTGGGCATCGATGTCCACATAGGCAATGCGGTGGACACCGTGCACTCGGCGTAGTGCCTCGATGGCGACGCCGCAGTCGTTAAATACGCAAAACCCGGCGGCTCCCCCCCGACGTGCATGATGCAGCCCGGCGATCGGCACAAAGGCATTCCGGCATTCACCGCTCATTATTCGCGTGAGAGCATCGAGCACACTGCCGACCACAGTGGCTGCCGCCTCATACACCCCCTTAAAAGAAGGGGTATCGCCTTCGTCGAGATAACCCTCACCGGTTTCAGAGCCCCCCTCCACTTGTGAGACATAGTCATTCGCATGAAACCATTCGAGCTGCTCTCTGCTCGCCTGGGTCGGGCGCTGAGGGCAGAGGCGAGGAGTCAGGCCACGCCGCTGCAACTCTTCCACAAAGGCCGCGTAGCGCAATGGGCCGAATGGGTGCGATGGACCAAAATGGTATGCCGCCAACCTTTCGCCAAGGTAAATGCATGTGTTCATACCATCACAGCATAGGTGCCGGTAAGACTCGGCACCATGTGGGCCGGGTTGTGCATGTCGCTGAACAGGTGTACGTATACCAGGGCTCTGTTAACATCCCTTCTCGAAGCCAGAGTCAATGGCTATCTGCCCGGTGTGATCACCTTTCTGCCGGCTCGAAAAAAATTGAGTATTGGTTCACAGATTTTGGATACCAGGCACCATGCGTTCTCAATTAACCACAATTGCCCTATTAGCCACAGTGGTATGGCGTTGGCATTTATGAAAGAATCAGGTCATGACCTCCTATCAATTCATTAATCGCCTTAAAGCTGAGACCAGGCTGGAACTCTTCGACAAATATTACCTCTCCGTCAGCGAAAAAAAGCTCAACGGAACACGCGATTTCAAACTGGAGCTGGCGATCCTCAACCCTGAAGTGCGTCATGTGAAGTCGTTTTCCTTCCAGTGGTTGGCCGCTGCAGGCACCAGTGTGGTTGCCGCTCTCATTAGTTTCATTATTTTGTCCGGAGATTCCAGTGAAGGCACTCCCTGGCTCTTGCTGGGAACCGCTGTCGCAGCAAGCCTGCTGGGGGTGCTCTTCACCACCCTTTTTATCATGTCCATAAAGAGAAAGTGGGTGCTGGAAACCCGTGCCGCACACCACCCGCTGGTCGAGGTCCCCTACCACAAAAAAGATACCAAACAGGCCAAACAGTTCGTCGAGTTGTTACAGGGTGCGATTGAAATAAACATTGCGGAGAAGGGCTATAACAACGAGCACCTCTTCGCCGGGGAGATGCGAATGCTAAGGCGGCTGGCAAAAAACCGTATCCTTTCCTCCAGCAACTATGACCGCGCCAAGAAACAAATGCTTGAAAAAAACGGGCACATGGGACTGGCCTCATAGCCTGAGGATGTCACCTCAATAACCTATCTTGCTTAAGTATTAATACCCAGGAGGATGCAGCCTGCCTGATGCCCCACATCGCTCCTTTGGACGGCGTCCTTGCTTGTTCCCACTGGGAGTGTCATCCCGCCGTGATCAACGTGAAGCGCTTCTTCAATTCCGACAGCTGACGACTGATGTCTAACCTGCGCTGTACAACACCCCGGTCCCCCCAAGCCCGCAGTAACCACCCGGATTCTTTGCCAGATACTGCTGGTGGTATTCCTCGGCATAGTAAAACGTGGGTGCAGGGAGGATCTCGGTCGTGATCTCACCATGTCCGGAGGCGTGGAGCATCTCCTGATAATGTTCTCTGGAGATCAATGCGGCATCCTGCTGTGCCTCGGTGTAGTAATAGATCGCTGAGCGGTACTGGGTGCCGACATCATTGCCCTGACGCATCCCTTGCGTGGGATCATGGGATTCCCAAAATAGTTTCAGCAGCTTTTCATAGCCAAGACAAGTCGGGTCGAATACCACGCGTACGACCTCGTTATGGCCGGTCAAGCCGGAGCAAACCTCCCGATAATCGGGATTCATGGTGTACCCCCCGGCATAGCCAACCATGGTGGAATAAACGCCGGGCTCCTGCCAGAAACAGCGTTCAGCCCCCCAAAAGCAACCCATCCCGAACAGAGCCAACTGCATACCCTCTGGAAAGGGAGGCTGCATGCGATGTCCGTTGACAAAATGGTGCTCAGGCACTGGCATCGCCTCCTCCCGCCCGGGCAAGGCCTCATTCGGCGAGATCATTTCCGTCTTTTTCTGCGCAAAAAACATACACCCACCTTACAGGGACTTGACGATACCTTAATGGCGCCTCTGCATCACCACCAGCACACATTTGAGGTAACCCTTTTAAAATTTAGCAGAAAGGTGACGGGAAAAAACTCGACAAACGGAAGGGATATAAGAAAGGGAGGGGACCGGCAGCGCCGGTCCCGAGAGGCGGACTACTTGGTGCTGTCAGCGCCGTTCTGCTCTACAGCGGCAGGTGCGGTTTCCATGGCCGGAGCTTGCTCGGTCACCGGTGCCGGTGCTTCTTCAACCAACGGCTCTTTGGTCGCGGGAGCCGTCCCGGCATCCTCAGCCATGCCATAGGTGAAGCTCTTCTCGGCGACAACTACCCCGGCAGTGTCAATGACCTGAACCGTCCAGTTGCCGACCCACTCAGGCACCATCTTCTTGCTGGACCAAACGCGCCAACGTGGGCCCCTGACATCAAAACTCACCTCAGCCATCTGCTCATCACCGTGAATCCAGCGGTGCAGGACAGTCTGTCCCTGCATATTGCGAAGGTCGGTGAAGAGCAGTACGGTCTCTTCACCCGCAGGGATCATCTCCAGGTCATTGACCGGCTCGCGATCAACCACATCAGTGGTGACGATAGCGCGAGCGACCTCACCTTCCGCGTGTGCCAGCGGGATAGCCATCACTGTGGCTACGGAAATCAGCATCACTGCCCAAATTTTGTTCATTGCAGTTCTCCTCAATAGTCTACGTTGGATTTGTGCAGAACAGGAACCTCCCTGTCCGACATTCAGGCATCATGAAAAAATAGTGCCTAACGCGCAATGATACCATTCACATTCTTGCTATTTCACCTTGAGAATATGACGAGCCGCTTCGGTCAGTGGCACCAGGTCAGCCTGGCTAACATCGCTCAACGTGTGATGCCCCATCGCGTGCAGATAGTCTGCGACAATATTGCGACAACCGTTAAAGAAGTTGGCCACTCGCTCAGCACCGGTCTCGATATCGATGCGCGCACGCAGTTCGGGATTTTGAGTGGTCACCCCGGTGGGACAGTTATCGGTGTTGCAGGCGCGGTAATACTCGCACCCCAGAGCGAACAGTGATGCGGTGGCCAAGGCACAGGCATCGGCACCCAGCGCAATCGCCTTCATGATATCGGAGGGGGTGCGGATCCCGCCTGTGGCCAGCAGCGAGACGTGGCGTCCGCCGGCGGCATTATGGACATCGACCATCTCACGCGCCACGGGCAGAGCCATGACCAGCGGCATGCCGAAGTGGTCGCGGATATGCAGAGGAGCGGCCCCGGTTCCACCGCCGAAGCCGTCGAGGGTAATGAAATCCGGCTGGAGGGAGAGGGCGGCTTCCATATCCTGCTGCAAGCGATTGGCGGCAAACTTGATACCCACCGGTTTGTCAGGAAAGTGCTGCCTCAGCCAGGCAATGCGTGCGCCCATCTCGGCCAGCCCGTTAATATCGGGAAAATGCGCCGGTGAGTAGGCCGGCTTTCCGGGCGCAATCCCCCGCACCCTGGCAATATCCGCTGTCACCTTTTTTCCCGGCAGCTCTCCGCCGAGTCCCGGCTTGGCCGATTGGCCAATCTTAATCTCAAAGGCGTCGGCCTGGCCCATCGCCTTCTCATTCCAGCCGAAATACCCACTGGCCATCTCCAGCAGGTATCGGCTTGCCAACTCCCGCTCCTCCGGCAACATCCCCCCTTCACCGGAGCCGATCATGGTTTCGGCCATCGCCGAGCCGGTGGCGAGGGCCATCTTCGCCTCTTTTGAGAGGGCACCGAACGACATGTGTGAAACATAAGCGGGGAGGGAGAGCTGCAACGGCGAACCGGTGGTGCGACCGATAGTCACCGAGGTATCGACC
>JBFEYJ010000152.1:0-6934 GCA_041562215.1 Thiohalomonadaceae bacterium
CCTCGCCAGCTTCAGCATCAACAAGCGCTAAGATTTGACGCTGTGAACGCATACAAGAAAGTCACCGCAATAAAGATATTGTTCTGAACACAGGTGGCGAGCAGTTTCCCGCAGTGTTCTGAAGCCCTGCATCAGTACGCCTAAGTCATCAGGGGAGAATCAGGATCGTTTTGGTCTTATGGTGATTTTGTTTCAACTGCTCAATCAGGGGAGGCCTGGGCAGTACCTCCCAGCAACGACGAGCGCATACAAAAGAGCGTTACACCTACTGTCTCACCCCCCCATCCCTAGCGCCCTCGCCCTTGAGTATTCCCAGTCTTTCGACAACGACACGAAGCTGCTTTTCTGCCAAGACTTCACCTCCGGCAATGATCGGCCCAGTGCCGGGGAATGGCATAAAAACACCCGCAAGATCACGCAGAAAAGACAGCCAGGAAATATCGGCCCTGCCCGGAGGAATATGTACCCCGAAATCCTTATTCAGCGCTACCCGTCATCTTTTTATTCCCGAGGACAGCCATCTACGACCGGTCATGGAATACTTCGACACTTGGGGATATGACAAACTACTGAGTTCTCTGTAATAAAGATTTCGATACGTGATTCAAGCCTTCACGGCCTGAAGGATCTAATAGCCAATTACAGGTATTATGTCAGGAATAATGATGACAGAGATATCCGTCAACACAGGACCAGCCACACATTGATGTACTTACTCAAAGTAAATAACGTAGAAGATTTGAATTAAAGTGGGCGCTCTTAGTAATCGAATGCGGAACACTGTTTTCCCGTCTCCTCACTGAACTCCACGGCTTGATTTTAGACAGGCTCAGTAGGAGAAAGCGATGCGAACAGATCCTGAAACCAGTAAGATGTACCCGCGAACTTTTCTGATCACCATTCCCAGGAGGAGCTCAATGAGCGAACAGACTAATAGCAATGACAAGGTTCACACGGCGATAAACGAACTTGATGTTATCTCGGCAATTGAGGCTCATGTGCGCTGGAAAATTCGACTAGAGGCCTACATCAGCGGAACGAGCGATGAGGCACTCGACGCCGATGTCGTCTGTAAAGACAACGAGTGCGCGCTTGGCAAATGGATCTATGGATCAGGTGGTGAGGATTTCGGTCACACGGAGCAGTTCACCGAATTGAAATCAACGCACGCGGATTTTCACCGCGCCGCGGCAGACATCATTCGAGAGTCCGACACTGGCGACAAAGGGAGCGCTATAAAGATGCTTAACGAAGGAGAGTACGCAAAATATTCCCACCGGGTCAAAACAATGCTTGCCCGCGTATGGCTGGAGGACAACAGCTAGGTCCCAGAGTACGCTACTGCCCCCATCGCGTGAGGGGGGCTGAAATATGCAGCCCCTCTAATCACTCCCCCTGCCACAGGCTATCAAGCACACACCGGTCATCTCCTGGCTTGTCGAGCCACTCACACCAACCCCCTCCGTCATCAAATCACCTCCCCCGGATTCTCCTTGTCATCGTCGCTACGCGCAGTGCTGTAACTACCGGTTTGCTCACCATCATAAAATTCGGCCGGCAAAGGGAAGGCAGCCGCCTTATCCATCCACAATCACTTGCCCAAGCTATAGGCTACACAACAATAAGTATGGCGATATGGATAACGCTAAAAAGGAAAGCGGCCGTCAATCGATCTCAA
Source organism: Thiohalomonadaceae bacterium (assembly GCA_041562215.1). GTDB lineage: Bacteria > Pseudomonadota > Gammaproteobacteria > Thiohalomonadales > Thiohalomonadaceae > JBFEYJ01. Next base: position 1,679 of record JBFEYJ010000152.1, read on the forward strand.
GAGCCGGAAAGGTTGATATGCTGATCAAAGGTCAATAGTGAATAAGTCGTCCTCCATCCTGGATCAAACTCACGGATGGCAGGTAAAATCGAGGGTTCCGACCCAGTATGCCGGAGATGGCATCTCATGGTTCCTTGGTCACCAACGAATCACGGATTGGGGGGACAGAGGTAAAGCCGGGGCAGAGAGCACATCAACTTACTATTACGATAGTGCTCTCTGTCCCGGTTGTTTAAAAGCAGAGAAACCACTCGGACAGTGCTGACCGGATGGCTTCCACCACCAGTGCTTACTTCGTGTTCGAAGCGTCGGTTTTTTCCTCGTCAGCGGAGTCACTTTCTTTTACCGCGGAGTCATCGGACATTTCCGTTGTAGAGTCCTCTGACTTTTCCATGTCTAAGGTTTTGGCCTTTTCACCCTCTGAGGCCTCAGCTTCTCCTTTGATGGAGATCTTAGCCTCGTCCTTAACCTTCTGAATGTAATCGCCAACCTGGCGCTGTTTGAGCATCTGCTCCAGGCGCCCTTTAAGCTCTTCGAAAGCCGGTGGTTCAGACTTGCGGCTGTCTTCCAGTTTGATGATGTGCCAACCGAACTGGGTCTTCACCGGTTCCTTGGTATAGCTTCCTTTTTCCAGCCGGCTTGCTGCCTGGGAAAAAGGCGGCACCATCTGTTGGGGATTAAACCATCCAAGATCGCCGCCATTCTGGCTGCTGGTATCAGTCGAGTGCTCTTTGGCCAGTTGTGCGAAGTCTGCGCCCTTGTTCAACTGCTCGATGATCTTCCTGGCCAAATCCTCTTCCTTCACCAGGATATGGCTAGCCTTATACTCAGGAGCCACCATGCGGTCCTTCAGCAAGTCATACTCGGCTCGGAGTTGCTCTTCGGTAACCGGGTTGTCTTTCATGGCCTTACGCACTGCAGCGGACGCCAGAACACGTGTACGCACCAGTTCGAGTTCCCGGAGTACCTCGGGGTCCTTATCCAGTTTGTGGCGGAGCGCATCCTGGTAGATGACCTTCTGAGTAATCAGCTCGTCCAGTAAGGCTTTCTGGTCCTCCATCCGTGCACCATCAGGGCGGGCGCTTTTGTAGTCATTCAACTCACCTTCGGTAATAGATTCACCGTTAACTGTTGCAACAACCTCGCCCTGCCCCTTGGCATCACCTGCCTTCTCATCTGTGCAGCCCACAGTGCCGAGGGAAGCCACGAATGCGAGGAAGAGAAAGGTGCCGCGATTATGTAAAATATCCATCTTGTTATCTTCGCTCCTGATTATTGAAAGGATTCGACAGGCGAGAACGCCCTGATTCAACGGGCATGCATATCGCCCTGCATAAGTTCAACTGAAGCATCCTACACCATGCCAGAGCGTTCCAAAACTGAATCAGAGCACAATTTACTCTAATCATTGACGATATTTGCCTATCACTCCGACGGATCCCCACACAGTCATTCGTTCACAAAACGTGACTTGGTTCGTTCTGCGAACCCCTAGATTCAGGGTATAACCATGTCACAAGTGTGTATAATCGGAGAATGGAGTCATCTGTGCTGTTATTTCTGTTGTTTTTTTTTCTAACCGGAGTTTTCGAATTTTCAACATGAACTCAATCAAGCCCCTCGAATGAAGAAAGCGAAAGTAAGCATCGGGCTCAGTAACCCAAAAAGCCCCTCAAACGTCGGCGCAATCATGCGCGCCGCCGGTTGCTTCGGGGTGGACTCGGTTTTTTATACGGGAACACGCTACCCACGTGCAGCCAGGTTCAACACCGACACAAAGGATGTAAGCCGAAACATCCCCTTGAGTGGCGTGTCTTGCCTTCTGGAGGACGTGCCCGAGGAGATGAATATCGTCTGTGTTGAATTGGTGGAAGGTGCAACACCACTGCCTGAGTTCCGGCACCCGGATAACGCCTTCTATATATTCGGCCCGGAAGACAACACACTCAGCCAGGAGGTGATCGACAATGCCGATGCCGTTGTCTATGTACCAACCAACGGCTGCATGAATCTGGCCGCGACAGTCAATGTGGTGCTTTACGACAGGCTGGCTAAATCGCCCTTGACCGTTGCGAGTGACGAACTCATTCGCCAAAGTCGTGACACCAACAACAAAGTCAAGGTGCCCCTCCCAACGGCAGTAATTTAATACCAGTTCGGCACTAAAAAGAAAGCGTGCCGAGGTGATGATTGAGAGCTTCTTACCAGAATCTTTTTAACCAGGTTTTTTTCACACCGGCCTGATGGAAGGTCTTTACATACTTCTTGTCGATCTTGTTAATGTGGTCAAACAACCAGTCCTTGAGGAACAACAGCAGTTCCATGCCGACCTTATCGTTACCGGCACGGAACTGGGCCTGAAACTCAATGACTCGGTAGACAATTTTGTCATGTGCCGATTTATGCTCGTCATACCCTTCGTAGTGAAAGACGCGCATCAGAGTCTCTTCTACAGCAAAGTGAACCTTAGTGTAGTCCACCAGCTTATCAAGCACGTCGCCGATCAGTTCACGGTTGGACTTATTGGCCATCGCCGTGTACAGCTCATTCATGAACTCGATGAGACATTTGTGTTGCTCATCAATCTCCTGAATATCGACACTGTATGCATCATCCCAGGTTATCATCGCCATAATTTTCTTCCTCTGGTTCGGAAACCTCCGTGTTCTCTTTCATCCCTGTGATATGTGATTATATTTTCCGCTACGACCTGTTCAGAACAGCGCTGGATGGATAATGAGCGGCATATCATTCTCGTTTTTTCGGCACCGGCAACCGATTATGCTCTAGACATGACCCGATGTTCACCCTCTGAGACCGCCTAACAATCCCCCTGCTGTAACGGAACTAACCGGTACTCCAGCCTCTTGGGCGTTTCATCCCTGCAATCTTGCATGCCTGCTGTACGTACCCGTAGGGGAAAAGCTGGAACAGGTAATTTCGCGCTTTTTTTCCGTAGCCCATCTGGTCGGCCATGAACTTGATAGTGAAACGGGCGTCGGCGGCAACCTGATGCGTGTCATAGTAATCACGCATAAACTTCAGCACCTGCCAGTGCTCATCACTCAGGGTTATCCCCTCGCCGGCGGCCAGTTGCTCGGCGACACTTTCATTCCAGTCATCAGGGTTGATGAGATAGCCTTCTGCATCGGTGTGAATCAAGCGGTCTGCAAATGCGATATTCATGCTTCACCTCGGTTACTTGCTACTACAAATGTTTCCTCAGGCTTGAGCGCTCATCAGCTGCCGACAGAGACAGTTGTCGTTGCCATGCGCGCACTCCTCACCCTGCATGTGGCAGGGCACAGGACTATGACTGTGGTGCACCGCCAGAGTGTAAATGCGGATCAGATCCTGCTCACTGACGTCGATAAATGAATCCAGTTGAGACAGTGCATAAACCAGATCACTGTGAGCGATCATCGCTTTCTCCTGGGTGGAAGGTTCAAGCCCGGTACTCGGTTTGGCAAAGCCGACCGGATAACGGCGCCAGGGAAAAGGCATGTTTACCACCACAGCAACTGCCAGCAGAACCAACACATTCTCCAGCACGGGCGTCACCAGAAAGCCATAGCCCAACTGCTCGACTGACTCGCCACCAAGCACCGCCACCAAGGCGGTGGCGCCGCCGGGGGGATGCAGACAACGCAGGTAATACATGGCGATAATGGCCAGCCCCACCGCCACTGCTCCGGCGACATAGGGATCGTTGATCTGCTGTGCGCAGGTAACACCGATAAAGGCCGAGGTCAGGTTCCCGCCCAGCACTGACCAAGGCTGTGAGAGAGCGCCATGGGGCACGGCGAAAATCAGTACCGATGAAGCACCCATAGAAGCAATCACCATGGCCGCGCCCTGGTTGTCCAGCACCGAACCACTGATCCAGAGCACCACCAGGATCCCTGTAAATCCGCCAACGGCCGAGATCCATTTTTCAGCATGGCTGGCACTGTTGAGCCTGGCCGGCCACAGTCGTCCGATAAATGACTGAGGTTCGCTCATCTCTCCGCCACCTCACCGTAATATGCATATTGATTCATGATGCCCCCCCGGTTAATCGTTTCCTATTAGTAACCTAGGGTTTTGGTATATATTTGACAAACGATATTATTTTGTATTTCATATCGAAATTACCGATAGATGAATGAAATCAATGGATACTGAATTCGCCCGTACCTTTCTTGCCGTTGTCGCCGCCGGAAATTTCGTCGGCGCTGCCGAGCGGTTGCATGTCACTCAATCCACCGTGAGCGCCCGCATACAGGCACTGGAGCGCCAGCTAGGGGCGGTGTTGCTTCGCCGTGGCCGCGGCGGTGCGATGCTGACCCCGGCAGGTCAGCGCTTTTTGCGCCATGCTAAAAGCCTGGTTCGCACCATTGAGCAGGCGCGCCACGATGTGGGCCTTCCTGCCGGTTACAGCGGTAGCCTCACTCTGCGGGCCCGTATCGCTCTATGGGATGGATTCCTGCCCCAGTGGAGTGGTTGGATGCGAGCGCAGATGCCGGATGTATCACTGCGGCTGGAGATCGGTTTCGAGGAAGACATGATGCAGGGGTTGATCCAGGGCACCACTGATATTGGGATGATGTACACCCCCGAGAACCGGCCGGGGCTGGGTATCGAATACCTGTTCGACGAGACCCTGTTACTGGTCAGCACCGAGTCGGATCAGGTGTGGCAAAACGAGCGCTATGTGCACATCGACTGGGGTCCGGAGTTCGAGGCCCAGTTCACCACACATTTCCCGGATGTCGAACCGCCTGCGCTGATTGCCAATGTGGGATGGCTGGGGATTCAGCAGCTGCTGTACACCGGGGGTTCGGGCTTCTTCCCCCAGCGCCTGACACGAGATCTGATCGCCAATGGACGGTTATGGCGTATTCAGGAGAGCCCGGTGTTCTCACTGCCGGTCTACCTGGTCTATCCACAGGACCGCCGCGATGAGATTATGCAAAAAGCGCTGGAGGGACTACGAACTCTTGGAGATCAGGAACGCGAGAGGTAATTTCCTCCGGACAGGAACACATTGAATGGTAGTAGCTTCCCGGAGATGAGTGAACCCCGGACATAAAGTGCCTAAGGCAGGCCAGTGCGTTCAGCAGACCTCTCTTTTGCCGTGTACTGTTAAGAGCCTGCGCATCGATTTCACTGTATCACTGCCAGGTGACCCTGCTCGACGATGGCTAGGACCTTGAGGACAATCTGTCTGCGGGAGATGTGATGCTGCTCCATTAATTCATCCGCCTTTCCGGAGCG
>JBFEYJ010000153.1:0-6921 GCA_041562215.1 Thiohalomonadaceae bacterium
GCAAAAGCTACCCTGCTGCGACGCAACAAAAACAGGTTTTTCCATACCATGCAGACCTTTACCACCTTATTTCTACTCATGCTCGTCATCTCGCTTGGCATCCAGTTGTGGCTTGTCCAACGTCAGATCCGCCACGTCGCGGCCAACCGGGACCGGGTCCCCAAGGCCTTTGCCGACAGCATTTCCCTCGATGAGCACCAAAAGGCCGCCGACTATACCCTGAGCAAGGCAAGGCTGGGGCGGTATGAAATGCTCTATGCCGCGCTGATCCTGCTTGGGCTGACACTCGGCCAGGGACTACAGTGGCTGGATTCATTGTGGCGGAACATGGTGGCAGATGAGCTTTGGGTCGGGATCGGCTTTATTCTCAGCGTGTTTGTGGTGACCTCGCTGCTAGATCTCCCGTTCAGCCTCTACCGTACCTTCCGCCTCGAACAGCGCTTCGGTTTCAATCGCATGACAGCCGGCCTGTTTGTTGCCGACCTGTTCAAGCAGACCCTGCTCCTGCTGCTGCTCGGCGGACCACTCGCGGCGCTGGTGCTGTGGCTAATGAGCAGCATGGGAGAACAGTGGTGGTTGTACGTCTGGCTGGTATGGAGCGGTTTTAGCCTGCTGATGCTGTGGGCCTACCCGGCGATCATCGCCCCGCTGTTCAACAAATTCAGTCCGCTGGAGGATGAATCTCTGCGCCGGCGCATCGATGCCCTGCTGCAGCGTTGTGGCTTCACCTCCAACGGCATCTTCGTCATGGACGGCTCACGCCGCTCCAGCCACGGCAACGCCTACTTCTCAGGCATGGGGAATAACAAGCGGATCGTCTTTTTCGACACTCTGCTCGAAAGTCTCAACGGTGAGGAGATCGAGGCGGTTCTGGCCCATGAGCTGGGCCACTTCCGCCGCAAACACGTGCGCAAACGCTTGATCCAGATGATGCTGATGAGTCTCGCCGGCCTCGCCCTGCTCGGCTGGCTGATTCAGCAGGAGTGGTTCTTCCACGGCCTTGGCATCGCCCAGCCTTCCACCCATACCGCTCTGGTCCTATTCCTCCTGGCGCTGCCGGTATTCACCTTCTTCATACAGCCGATCATGGCGTTTTTCATGCGCAAGCATGAATTCGAGGCGGATGACTTCGCCGCGGAACATGCCAGCGCCGCCGACCTCATCCGTGCTCTGGTCAAGCTCTATCAAGAGAATGCCAGCACTCTCACGCCCGACCCGCTCTACTCGGCCTTCCATGACAGCCATCCGCCGGCGCCGGTGCGCATTGGTCATTTGTCGGCTAAACTTCAATCTGCATGAAGAGGACAGGAAAAATGATGCAAAAGCATTTCGCTCTTACCCTTGCCGTCTCGCTCAGCGGCCTATTGTTTGCCACCGCCAGTCAGGCGGCCGACTGGCAGCGCGGCGAGCAGTTACACAGCAGTCAGTGTGTCGCCTGTCATGCCGCGCGTTTCGCTGACAACGGCGCTGAGATCTATACCCGGGATAAACGCCGCGTGCAGAGCTTCGAAGGCCTGCAGCGCCAAGTCAATCGATGCAAGAATAATCTGCAGATCGTCTGGTTCGATGAAGATGTCGCCGACGTGGTCGCTTACCTCAACCGTCAGTATTACAAATTTGAACAATGAGAATGACACCACTGGCCCAGCAACAATGCCTCAGCCCCTCCCAGGGGCTGGAGCGGCTGGCCGACGATCAGCTGCCGGCGCTGTTATCACAGGCGGCAGGCTGGGAGCATAATCCTGACAACCAGACTATCAGCCGATCATACAAATTCGAGAACTATTACCAGACCATCGCCTTTGTCAACGCGGTGGCCTGGATTGCCCACGGTAATGACCACCATCCCGACCTCGAAGTAGGTTATAATCGCTGTACCGCGCATTTCACCACTCATGCGGTAAACGGACTCTCCCTCAACGACTTCATATCAGCAGCCAAGATCAACGCCCTCCTGCACAGCAACTCATGAGACATCCCCCAGCGTCACACCACAATAAGAACAACTAGATGACCAAGCGAAAACTGAACCGTCGCCAACAATGGCGTGTAGAGAAAATTCAACAGGAGCGGCTACAACGCGCGGAACGCAAACAGGCCCGTGGCATTGATGAGATCCTCACGACCGGCACCGCCCTGGGAGAGGAACAAAAGGGACTGGTGATCGCCAACTACGGCGCCAGCCTTGAGATCGAGACTCAGGACGGCAAAAAGGTACGCTGCTCGTTGCGACAAAATCTGCCCCTGCTGGTGGTCGGTGACCGAGTGATATGGCAGGCCGCCGGTGAGGGTGGTGTGGTCACCGCCGTGCTGGAACGACAATCGGAACTGGCTCGCCCCGATGCTCAGGGCGAGATGAAAGCGCTGGCGGCGAATATCGACCGGATCCTGGTGGTAGCCGCCCCGGCGCCGCTCTACAGTCCCGATCTCATCAATCAGTATCTGGCTGCCGCCGAGCTTACCGGCATCTCACCCATGCTGGTATTCAATAAAATCGACCTTATCGATGAACGAAACCGCATCGAAGTCGAGGCGCTGCTCGACGTCTATAAGCACGTTGGCTATCCAATCATCACCGCCAGCACCAAACGCGAGCACGGCCTGGACACACTGATCACACAGCTCCGGGATCACACCAGTGTTTTCGTCGGACAGTCCGGCGTGGGGAAGTCGTCTCTGGTACAGGCCTTGCTTCCGGAAGTCCGCATAAGTGTCGGTGAGCTCTCCGCCCAGAGCGGGCTTGGCCAGCACACCACAAGCACTGCCCGCCTATATCATTTGCCCAGCGGTGGGCAGGTCATCGACTCGCCGGGAGTGCGCGAATTCCGGCTCTGGCCAATGTCACGACAGGACCTCGCCCAGGGATTTATCGAGTTCCGTCCCTATCTCGGACACTGCAAATTCCGCGACTGCACTCATCAGCACGAGCCCAGCTGTGCGCTGCAAAAGGCTTTGGCTGACGGCAATATCAGCCCGCTGAGACTACAGAGCTATCAGAAGATCGCAAAGCAACTCGAAGAGTACGATCCCGTCTATTGAGGCTTCGATTTACTGACCCCGCAAGGCCGCTATCGAAGAAACGGCCCAGGCCTCTGATGAGGATAACGATGGCGTGCCAAATGCACTGGACAACTGCTCCGGCAGCGCCGCCATGCCACCAGTTTCTCCGGCCTTCCCCGACAAATATGCCATTACCAGGGAACGACTGTTGCCCGAAAATCAACCCTGGGCCGGTTGATGAGCATAGCTGTGAAGCCGATAGCGACGGTGACGGGGTAAGCGAAAGCAAGGATTATTATCCCGATACAGCCCGCAAGCGCATTCCGGGGAGATGAAAAATCGGCTGTCCGAAACAAAGCGATTTCGATGGTACACCTACCACGATAAGTGCCCGGGTACGCCGATGGCGTGTCGCCACAGTTCGGCATTGTTTCGCAAAATAGCGGGACCGTTTCAGCCTGCCCATCACATACAAAAGCGAACTCTGCGGATTGTCGAATGATCCATCATTCAATCCGGCCCGACGAGAGCATTTTATGCTGCTAATCTTCCTTTATACGTTTGGTAAATAGTCAGGTCAGGGGAAATGAAAAAATTTGTCGTCTTTGCCAACTGTCAAAGCCGTGCTCTGGCCAAAACATTGCTGGAAAACAAAGAGTTTTCATCCCAATATCGATGGGACTATATTCCGCCGGTTCAGAACCTTAACAACAGCCATATTCACGAGGTATTAACCAAAGTCCGTGAAACAGACTTATTCATTTATCAACCGGTGGCGAAATCACCAAACAGACCGATAGAACTGACAAGCAACTTTTTGCTTGGACAAATAAAAGAGGGTGGCGAGACCATATCTTTTCCATCGATATATTTCGATGGATATTTCCCGCATCTGCAAACCTTAAAAGGGACCGTTTCAGTTTTAAACCTGGTTCATGACTATTTTATCGTTTATGCCTGTGCCATCGGTCTATGTGAAGAACAGTGCATTTCTCTCATCAACAGGGACGATTTATACCCAGAAACATTATCCAGACAACTCGCCGAGCAATCATTACAAAAACTTAAAGACAGGGAAATAGCAGAAGGCATTGATATGCCGGTTTCCGATTTTATTGCCGAAAATTACATAAGAAACAAGCTTTTCAATCAGTTCAACCACCCAAAAAGAGAAGTGTTCAAGTATCTTGCTGAAGGGATCCTGAAAAAAACCGGAATGACAGATTGCTACATAAATCTTACCGGTGATTCACATCTGGACATGATAATGACACCCGTGTACAGAAGCACACACAAAAACCTGCATCTGAAATTCGAGGAAGACTTCGAGACCTACGGTGCTAAAAACAACTTAATTCTCAAGCAAAAGAGAGTGATCGAAAAACTTTATGAAAGTTATCGTCGCTCCGATCTGAATGAACTTAAAAGCCACGTTAAAAACACCAAGCCCTTTGTTGCGAAGATCGTGGACTCGATAATTTAACTGGAATTACATGTTCGCAATCTCGTTACCGGCTAAATGTCTCGCCGACCGTTAAAAGCATGAGACAGGGTGCCGCCATCCACATACTCCAGTTCACCGCCCAGTGGTACCCCGTGCGCAATGCGGGTCACGCGGATACCGCGGCTGTGAACCATTTCGGAGATGTAATGGGCAGTCGCCTCGCCTTCCACGGTAGGGTTGGTGGCAAGGATAACCTCCGCGATCTCACCGCTGTCGAGACGTTGAGCAAGAAGGTCAAGGCCGATGTCCTCGGGACCAATGCCATCGAGCGGCGAGAGATGGCCCATGAGAACGAAATAACGTCCCTGGTAGACGTTGGTGTGCTCGATCGCCTCCACATCGGAAGGCGACTCCACCACACACAACAGACTGCCATCGCGCCGCTCGCTGCTACAGATAGGGCAGAGCTCATTCTCGCTCAGGGTGCGACAGCGGCTGCAGTGGCCGACCTTCTCCACCGCTTCCTGCAGACAAGCCGCAAGGCTCAGTGCGCCTTCGCGGTCACGCTCAAGCAGGTGGTAGGCCATACGCTGCGCTGACTTTGGGCCAACGCCGGGCAGGACGCGCAGGGCCTCCACCAGACGACCGATCAATGGTGTCGACATAAGAAGAACTTAGAACGGCAATTTCATGCCGCCGGGCAGATCGAGGCCTGAGGTCAGTCCCCCCATCTTCTCCTGTGTGACCTTTTCCAGCTGGCGTACCGCATCATTGACCGCGGCGGCGATCAGATCTTCGAGCATCTCCTTGTCGTCCCCCATCAGGCTGTCATCGATGCTCACCCGTTTCAGGTCATGGCGTCCGGTCATCACCACCTTGACCATACCACCACCAGCCTGACCGGTGACCTCCATATTGGCCAGTTCCTCCTGCGCGCGCTGCATATCCGCCTGCATCTTCTGCGCCTGTTTCATCAGGTTACCAAGTCCGCCTTTCATTACATCACCTCTATGACACTATGGTTTATTCGTCTCCCGAGGGAGAACCTAATATTCGAAGTGCACACTGTGCTCACATTTGTGATCACTCAGCGTGCATACCGCAATCATTCCCCGATTTCCTTCACCTCTACGCTTGTCTCTGCAATTTACAACGTACAGAAGTTCGATGACTTGCACCGATCACCGATACTCGACGAACAGGCGTTCAGCCTCACTCCGTCGGACGCACCGAGCCCGGCTCTACCTCCCCACCAAAGTGTTCCAGAATTGACTGCAACTGCGGATCACTCCGGACGGAGGCCTCTGCCGCTTCCTGTCTCGCCACCTGCTGTTCCTTGCGCAACTGTTGCGGGGTTGCCGCCTCCGGCTCGGCGCTGCCAAACTGCAGCCGCAGCTTACGTCCGTAATACATCTCAAGGGCCTGTGACAGCCCCTCTTCCCACTTGGGATTTCGCAGGTGAGCCGAACCCGGCTCCAGTGCGAGTTCAAGCAGATCACCTTGATGGCGAATCAGCGCCGAATGCTCCGCCAGTTGGCGCGTCATGCCGCTAAGAGGCAACTTGGCTACCAGTGAAGCCCAGGCCGACGCACCATCGAGTGGCTCTGCAGCCGCCCCGGGAGCCGGATCAGGCAAAACCGGCTCCGCCGTAGCCACTGACGACGGCGGAACGCTCACTACCGGCGCAGTCACTGCCGGCTCCATCCGTGGCGGCTCCTCTTTCACCTGTGCTGGCTCCTTCGCCGGTTTCGGCTCATCACGGCGCTCAGCCACACTGGGTGCCGCTGTGCCTGACCTGGTCGTCGTTGCTGCGGTGCTTCCGGCATTCACAGCGGAACCGGACACCGGCTGAAAAGCGAGCATGCGCAGCAGCACCATTTCAAAGCCGCAGCGCGGGTCGGGCGCCAGCGGCAAATCACGCCGACCGATGATACCGATCTGGTAATAGAGCTGCACCTGTTCGAGACTCATCTGCGAGGCAAGTGCGAGTATCGCCTCGCGATCCCCCATAGAATCATCCAGCGCCGCCGGAACCTGCTGGGCCAATGCCAGACGCTGCAACAGCGTATTGAGCTCCGCCAACACACCGGCAAAATCAGGCGACTGCTCGGCCAGTCGGCCGACCGCGGTCATCAATCCCTCGCCATCGCCTTCGGCAAGGTATTGCAACAGCGGCAACACCCGCTCGCGGTCGATGCTGCCCAGCATCTCCTGCACCTCAGCGGTGGTCACCTGGCCACCGCCGTAGGCAATGGCCTGATCGAGCAGGCTCAAGCCGTCACGCATCGAACCATCGGCGGCACGAGCCAGCGCGGTCAATGCCGGGGTTTCCGCCGCGACCCCCTCCTGCTGAAGAATGTGTGCCAGATGGTCGCGGATCAACTCTAGCGACAGGCGCTTGAGGTTAAATTGCAGGCAACGCGAGAGGATGGTTACCGGCAGCTTCTGTGGGTCGGTCGTGGCGAGCAGGAACTTTA